>JAFGSS010000017.1 GCA_016934555.1 Acidobacteriota bacterium
GCCTCCAGCGCTCCATCTCCTCCCGGGCGCTTTCGGGCCGCACCTCCTCCAGCCGGCGCCGCAGCTCCTCGATCGGGCGGTATTCGATGCGCACCCCCGTGCGGGCGTAGACGTAATCGGCGTCGAGGTTGGGGGAGGGCACGCTGGTGCTGTCGAACGGGCGGCCGTAGATGAGGGCCTTCTTCCCCTCGAGGATGCGGGGGGAGGCCAGGGCCCGGACCAGATCCAGGGCCTGCGCCTCGGAGTTGGCCAGCCGGGCGTAGGTCCCCCTCAGCCGGAAGGCGGCGGCCAGGTCGGCTTCCAGCATGATCAGGTCGAAGTTGACGGGCAGGATCACCACCGGCACGTCGACGTCTCCCATCGCGGCGGCCAGGTTGCCCGAAACGGTGGTGACCCGGGCCAGGACCATGAAGAGGATGTCCGGGTCCTCCCGGCGGAAGGCCTCACCGAGTTCCGGCGGGTTGCGGTAATTGACCTTGGCCACCGTCACCTCGAGGTCCGCCCCCTTGAGAGACTTGAGCGCGTCGATGACGCCGGCATAGAACTCCGGGGCGTCGGTCATGAAAAGCAGCCGGCTCTTCCCCCCTCGCGTCCTGGCCTTCGGCGCCGCTGCCGCGGCCCGGCCCGGCAGGACCGTTCCCGGCAGCGCCGCGGCGACGCCCGCGATGGTGGTGGTTTTCAGAAAATCGCGCCGGCCGAACCGGGCGCCCTCGTTCTCCTTCATCTCGCTCTCCTTTATGATGACGTGTCCGGCGGCGGGCCGGGGGGCCCGCCCGGTCTAAATCCCAGCCAGCCGCACGACGCGCTCCCCGGGATGGTCCAGGGCCAGCATCAGCAGCAGGTAGTCCTTCACGTGCCGGGTGATGAGAAAATTCTCCCTGACGTAGCGCTGTCCGTTCTCCCCCAGCTTCCGGCACAATTCCGGGTTCGACAGCAGCTCCACCGCCCGGTTGGCCGCCCCTTCCGGGGAATGGATCAGAAACCCGGTCACCCCGTTGATGATCTGGAGCCGGATCCCGCCCACGGCCCCCCCGATCACGGGCTTCCCCTTCCAGAGCCCCTCGCTGACCGTCAGCCCGAACCCCTCCCGGATCGACTTCTGGAATACGATCGTGGAGCCGCGCACCAGGGCGTTGATTTCCAGGTCGCTGAACGGGGGGAGGAGCAGGACATGGATATCGGGGTCCTTCGCCGCCGCCTCCTCGACCTCCCGGAGCACCTCCGCCCCTTCCGGGTCGTCGTCGGCGCCGCCGCCGGCGAGCACCAGCTGGCAGTCGCAGTGCCGCCGGACCATCCGGTAGGACTCGATCACCCCCAGCGGGTCCTTGAGCCGGTCGAAGCGTGAAATCTGCGTCAGGACGGGGCGCTCGGGGTCGATCCCGAACCGCTCCAGCACCCCGCGGACGACCTCCGGCTCCAGATCCCGGTTCTTGTCACTCAGCGGGTCGATCGAGGGGGCGATCCGGAACTGGGGTATCGGCATTTCCCGGGCGAAATCGGGCATAGAAAACACCGCGGCGTCGTACCTTTCCACCCAGGGCCTCAGGAATTCCCAGACGGCGGGGTCCGGGTTGGACACGTCGATATGACAGCGCCAGATCCACTGGCGCCCGATCGTGGGCTTCTTGTCTATGAGGCCCGCGGGCTGGGGGTCGTGGATGAACAGGACGTCCCCCTCGAGCTTCATCTCCTCGAGGTTCATCGCCGTGTTTTCCCGGAAAACCTCCAGCATCTTGGGCGTGATCGTTTCGGGATGCCCGTGAAGCGCGTTATGGAAGGCCTTGGTCACGGCGTAGAACGCCTCGTTCCCCTTGATGACGTCCCAGGTGGCGTCCACGCCCAGTTCGCGCAGGAGCGGGATCATGCGGGTGAGGATCTCGGCCACCCCGCCCCCCACGGGGGTCGAATTGATGTTCTGCAGCGACTTGTGGCGCACGTACCCGGCAAGCGTCCGGATCTCGTCCATGACCTCCGGGCCCACGACCTTCTCATAATCCGCAAGCGTTACCGCCATCGTCCCTCCCCCTATGGACCGAGCCTCGCGATCCTGTCCCGAAGCTCATCGAGCGACATGCGATAGGGGTTGAGCCTGTCGATGGCGCGCGCCAGATCCTCCGCTCCCCGGTAGGCGAGCCAGGCCGAGAAATCGTTCGTCTCCCTCCCGAGCCGGAGCCGGGCCTCGAAGAAATGGAAGTAGATCGAGGTGTTGGCCACCCCCGGCAGCTTGGCGAAAAAATCGGGGATGTCCGCCGCCACGATGCCGCTCGGCATGACGAAGCTCTTAGACTCGCTGAAGTGGAACTCCTGCCCCGGCATGCACTCCTGCCGCCGGCCGTTCCCCTTCGCGTACGGCCCGATCGTGGCGATGATGGCCTCCCGGAGCTGGCGGATGGAACTGAACGCCAGCAGGTCGATGGCCGCGAGCTTCTCCGCCAGCGCCTCCTCGAGCAGCGCCAGCGAGGCCCAGCGGGAGAAATCGCTGTGAAAGACGGGGGTCTCGAAATGGTGCGCCAGGTACTGGTGGTGCGTGTGGTAGAAGATGGAGGAGCCGGACACCTCACCCAGGTGCGCGAGCAGCTCCTCCAGGTTCCGCGCCTTCCTGCCGGTCAGCACGACCAGCCGGCGTTCCGTGTGGAAGGCGAAGGGCGCCAGGTTATGCGTCATACCTCCTCCGGGTCATCGGGCCCAGGGGCCCCCGATCAATAATAGTACCAGATGCTTTCATAGTCGTCGGCGTTCTCCCCGACCTCCTCCAGCCGCGACAGGTAGTCCAGGAGGGGGATGTCGTGTCCCACGTAGGACGCCCGGTCCGATATCCCCTTTTCCCAGGGATGGAAGTCGTAAACGCGGGAGCCGTCGGGGAGGATCGCCAGCAGGTCCCGGTGCTGCATGGCGCGCAGGTAGTTCTTCCCCAGCCCGGGGACGTTGTAGACCATCTCGTCGGTCCGCCGGGAACCCGGCAGGAGCCGAGCCTCCTCCTTCTGTTCCTGCAACAGGCGCGCCAGCGGAACCCGGTAGTCGTTGGTCTCCTCCTTCCCCTTGGCCATGAAGGTGTAGTAGGGGTCGATCCCCGACCGGCGCAGCATCATCCGCAGCTTGGCGGTCTCGAAGCGCCGGGAAACGAAGAAGGTGTAGACCTGCTGGTTGAACACGGAGATCCCCCGGCGCTTGAGCCGGTCGACGGCGGCGACCAGCTCGGGGGTGATCTCGTAGGGGTGCTCGACGTGGGTCACCACGCACACCTCGCGTCGGCCGGGGTCGCGCAGCCGGCCGAGGGCCGAGGCGAGCTGCGGCGTGATCCGCATCGGGACCGTCACCGGCGTGCGCGTGCCGATGCGGATCACCTCGATGTGGGGTATGGCGGCCAGGCGCTCGAGGATGCCCAGAAGCGGCCGGTCGGCCATCCCCAGGGGGTCGCCCCCGGTGACCAGGATTTCGCGCAGGGCCGGGTGCCGGGCGATGAAATCGATGGCGGCGTCGATTTCGGCGACCGAGGCCATCGCCCCCGGAGCCATGGCCTCGTCGATCTCCCAGTTGCGCTGGCAGTAGACGCAGATCTGGGGACAGGTGTTGTACGGCTTGAGGATGGCGATCGCGGGATACCGGCGCGTGACGAGGTCGACCGGGGAGGTGTCCCGCTCCAGCATGAAATCGAAGGCGCACTCGCGGTCCCCGCGGTGCTCGAGCATCCGGTCCACGTACTCCGGCGGGGGGATGACCTGGGCCCGCAGCGCCCGGTCACACCCCGCTTCCGCGTCGTCGTCGAGCAGGCTGGCGTAATAGGGCGTCACCCCGAACGGCAGCCGGCCGGCCGCGGCCTTCCGGATCGCCTCCCGCTCGGCCGGGAGGAGGTTCACCATCCGGCCGAGTTCCTCCTCGTTGCGGGCGATGTGCTTCACCTGCCAGTGCCAGTCGGCGAACTGCGCGGCGGTCGCTCCCAGGGCCTTCAGGATCCTGCGGCGCCTTCCCGCGCGGCGGCGGCGCTCCTCCTTACCGAGCCCGTCGCCGTAACGCGACATCAGCTCCTCCACGTGCCCCCAGAGCCGGTCCAGCTCCGCGGAGCGCACCATCGCCGCCTCCCGCCCCGAGAGCTTCACCGGGGACTCGACCTCCTCCGAGTGCAGGGTCACGGCCTTCCCCTCCAGTCCCAGCGCCAGGTGGATCATCTCGCCGTAGAAGCCCGGCCCGAGATCGGGGCGCGCGCTTCCCCGGGCGAGGTCCCAGAGGGCCTGGATGTTGCTGAAGCCCGCCTTCTGGTCCGAAATCGGCGTCAGCATGGCGCGCCACGCCCGCGCGCAGTCCCGGACGATGTACAGGCGCGACCCGAAGGAGAGGGTGGTCTCGCTGAACCTCTCGTAGTGCTCGTCGGACACGTGGGTGAAGAGCGCGTGCCGGGCTTCCTCCACCGTGCCCGCCGCCCGCACGATCTCCATGATCCTACTCGAAACCGCCAGGAAACGTTCCCGGGTGTAACGTTCGGCTATCCGCGTGGTCATATCGGTCGTCCCCCATGCTCGGATCGGCCGGGAGATCATCCCCGCGGCCATGGTGGCTGTCCCTCCAAGATAACATGATATATCGGGGATCCGGAACCCCGTAACGACCCCGGCATCCGCGACGGGGCGCCTGTGCGGAAGCCCGGAATGCTTTCCGGTCAGGGGACCGGCGGGAGCGCGCGCACCAAAACACTGGTTTTGGCCGGCGGCTATGGAACATAATGGAGCAGGTTTCCCTGACAGGGCTCCATCGGCGGAAAGGCGGCGACTGGCGCATGGACACAAGCGAATTCCCCTCCCTATGGCGCGGGTTCACCGAAGAGCTCGAAGCCCGCAACCGGAAGGTTCAGACCGAACTCGGCACGGCCTGGGAACAACTGGACGCCCTGCTCGGGCTGCATGCGGAAAAGATCGCGCGCGAGGAGGGGGTGCGCCCCCCGGAAGGGTCGCTCGCATCGATCCGGGATCTGGCGACGACCCGGGCCGCCCCGTTTTTGTCCGACCCCCTGCAGGCCTTGGCGAAGATCCACCCGCAGGAAAGGGCGCTCCGCGCCCTCGAGACCTTCCAGACCGGCCTGGAGGAGGTCCTCGGCCTCCTGCCGCACTCCCTCACGGTCCCGCGCGAACAGCTGGCGGCGGAGCTGTGCCGCAAAGGCCGGCCCCTCCGGCGGCTGGCGCTCCGCCTGGGGCGCAAACCCCGGGTGCTCCAACTGCGCCCGGTCCTCCGCCGGGCGCTCTGGGCGCACTCGGCCCGGCGGGTGAAACCGGACGGCGATCTCCTGCTGCTGTTCGCGCGCGCGAGCCTGGCGCTCCTCATCCCCTGGCAACTGCTGCGCAACGACACGCTCCGGGCCATGGCCGGCAACCCCTCCGATCCCCGGGCCCTGGAGCAGGCCCGGGCGGACTGGCTGGGGATGGTGGGGTCGATCCGGAGAGAGGCCGCGCGGGCCCTGGAGGCCCAGGGCGACTATTGCCGCCGGCTGCAGGGGGAACTGGAGGCCGCCCTGCTGGCCGGGGAGCGGCGCCTCGCCGACCGGCGCCTCGGCCGCGCCATGGACCGGTGGCAAAGGTGTTTCCGCTACTGGGCCGCCCGCCAGCGCGCCATCCTGGCCCAGCTGGAACTGGAAGCCTCCTCCCGCCGCCTGCTGGAGGCTTCGGTGGGGGTCTCCGAAGACGCGGTGCGCTCCATCGACGGGGAGCACGCCCTGCTCCTCGCCGAACTCGACAAGGTTGGCCGATGGCTGGCGGACTGGCGGGAGGTGGAGCCCGAGTCCCCGTTCCCGCCGCCCGGGGCGCACCTGGTCTCCGCCGCCGACCGGGCATCCGATTGGAAGAGGCGCCTGGAAGCCGCGGGCCGGGGGGCGCTGCCGGCCGCCATCGAATCGGTGGATCTGGGGCGTCCGCTCCCCGGCCGCCGGCCGCGGTCGCGCTCCATCCCGGCGGAAGCCCGCTTCACCCGGTCGCTCGCCGGCACCGGCCGCGAGCTGGCCCTCGCCGGTTTCGGGGAAGCGGAGGAGGGGCACCGCGCCATCATCCAGCAGATCGAACGCGCCCGCGAGGTCGCCGCCTACAGCCTGGAGGCGGGGCGCGAGGAGGAAGGGAGCGAGGAGGGGAGAGAGGTCGTCCGCGACGGCATCTCCAACGCGCTGAAGCTGCTCGAGCATCAAAGGAAATCGACCCGCGACCATCACCCCGTCATCGAGCGGAAACTCGCCGAAGCGCTCTCCGGCGTCTTCTTCCAGTTTCATATCCGGATGGAGGAAAGCCGGCTGGGGCTCTTCCGGCACCTGGCCCGGCAGAAGGGCCGCCTGGCGCTGCGCGCGGGCGCCCTGGCGGCCATGGCGAGGGTCCGGACCGGGTCGGACTGGCTCGGCGACCACCTCGCCCTCGCCAACCAGTATGTCCTCGCCAAGCTCGGCTGGGCCCCCCCTTCCACCATCGCCGTGGAACCGGTCTCCCGCCGCCCCTACCTCGGGGAGGTCCTGCACCTGAAAGCGGGGCCGAAGGAACTCCCCGCGATCTACCGGCGCCTCTTCCGGCTGGCCCCCCTGGAGGACGATCGGTTCCTGGTGGGGCGCGAAACCGAAATGGCCGCCGCGGCCGAGGCGAGGGAACGCTGGGAGGAGGGGCGCGCCGTCTCCATTCTCGTGGCCGGGGCGCGCGGGAGCGGGAAGACCAGTTTCCTGAACTGCGCCCGCGCGGGCGTCTTCGGCGATCTCCCCCTCTCGAGCGGACAGTTCAGCGAACGGGTCACCACGGCCGCCGCGATGCGGTCGTTTCTCTCGGCCCTTCTCGGGATCCGGGACGCCGAGCTGGAATCGCGGCTGAAATCGGAAAGGCGGCTGCTGATCCTGGAAGAGGTCGAACGCACCTTCATCCGCCGCATCGGCGGGTTCGAGGGTTTGCGCGCCCTGCTCGACCTGATCTCCACCACCTGCCGGAACACCCTCTGGATCCTCAGCCTGAACGAGTCGGCGCTCGGGTACCTCCGGCAGGTGGTCGGGATGGAGGAGTACTTCTCCCACCGGATCAACGCCATGGCCGTTTCGCCGCGGCACCTCAAGAGCGCCATCCTGCAGAGGCACAACCTCTCCGGCCTCCGGCTCCACTTCGCCCAGCCTCCACCGGAGGAATCGCGCAAGGGAAGGATCGGCAAGCTGCTGGGACTCAGCCGGGACCCCGAGCAGCACTATTTCGATTCCCTCTACCGGCAGTCGGAGGGAATCTTCCGCTCGGCGTTCGAACTGTGGCAGGAGTCGGTGGACAGGGTGGAAGGGGGCGTCCTCTACATGCTGCATCCGACCGAGCCCTCCTACCAGGGGATCATCTCGCGCCTGACCCTGGAGGATTCCTTCATCCTGCAGGCGATTCTGCAGCACGGGGGGCTGACGCCCGCCGAGATCGCGCGGGTCTTCGACTATTCCGAGCGGCGGAGCGACAGCTGCATCGAAAAACTGATCTCCTGGGAAATCATCGAGCCGGACCCCTCGAACCCCGGTTTCCGCGTCTGCCCGGAAGCCGGGCGCCTGGTGCGCCAGGCCCTGTACCGGCAGAACCTGCTATAGGGGATGACCATGCCCGCGCTTTCACACCCTCCCTTCGTCGCCGTCGAGCTCGGCCGGATTTCGCTCCCGGGCGAGGTCACCCCGGGCAAGATCCTGGAAATCATCGTCCTGGTGATCGTCGCGTGGGCCGTCATCCGCTGGCTCTCGAAGCTGTTCAAGCTGCTGGGTGAGAAGATCCCCCGCTCCCGCTTCCTGATGAAGCTCCTCGAGCCCGCCGCGCGGATCGGGATCTGGTTCGCGGCCATCTTCATCTCCATCCGGATCCTGGCCCCCTCGCACGAGGCGTTCCTGGCCTCGCTCGCGTCCATGGGCCTGGCCATAGGCCTCGGCGCCCAGGACCTCATCAAGAACGTCATCGGCGGCCTCGTCGTCCTGGTCGACCGCCCCTACCAGCTCGGCGACCGCGTAAGGATCGGCGACGCCTACGGGGAGATCGACCACGTGGGGCTCAGGAGCACGAAGCTGACGACGCCCGACGACACCCGGGTGACGATCCCCAACCTGGATATCCTGACCCAGCAGGTCCATAACGCGAATTCGGGGGTCCCCGACTGCCAGGTCGTCACCGACCTCTACCTGCCCCCCGGCACCGACCCGGAAACCGCCATCGGGATCGGCTACGAGGCGGCCGCCTGTTCCCCCTACCTGCTGGCCGAAAAGCCGATCGTGGCCCTGGTGGCGCACGGGTTCGACCAGCAGCCCTACCTGCGCCTCCGGGTCAAGGCCTACGTCTACGACCACCGTTACGAACCCCGCATGATGAGCGATGTCACCAGCCGCGCCACCAGCGAGTTTCTGCGCCTGGGGCTCCTCGAGGGCTGGAAAAGCCGCCCCCCCGAGGGTTCGCACGCCTGATCCGTGGTATGGTATGGGTAGAAGCCTAACCGTTCACCCGAGAAAGGAGATCCCCATGTTCCGTTCGACCGGTCCCGTTTTTGCCGCCGTGAGGCTGGACGACTCCGCCGACGAGGTGCTCCGCCAGGCTGTGGAGATCGCCCGGCATTACGGCGTGAAGCTCTACGTCTGCCACGTCCTCCCCGATGTCGGGGCGGTGCGCCCCCTCTTCCCCCAGCTGCAGATGGAGGACGCCCTCAGGACCACCGATTTCGAGGCCGGGGTGTATCGCGCGCTTTCGGAGCGGGTGGCCGCCTTCACTCCCCCCCGGGGGAAGGAGTGCGAGCTCAGGATCGAGTACGGGACCGAACACGCGGCCATCATCAACACCGCGGAGCAGGTCGGCGCGGGGATGATCGTCGTGGGTCATGGCTCCCAGAAGCACCGCCTGGGGGGGATCCCGGAGCGCGTCGTCCGCCACGCCCACTGCCCGGTCCTGGTCGCCCGCCCCCCCGAGAAGGGGGGGGTGCTGGCGGCCACCGACTTCTCCGACCCCTCGACCCCCGCCGTCGACGCTGCCGCGAGCGAGGCCAGAAGGAGGGGGCGCGAACTCCGCGTCGTCCACGCCTTCGACGTCCTCCGCTACGGCATGGTGACCGACCCGACCATGCCCGGCCTGCTCCCGCTCGATTTCTCCGCCGAGATCGAGGAGGCTCTCCGGGGCCACCTCGACGAGTGCGTCCGCCGGGTCGGGGCCGCCGAGGGGCTCCTGGTGCGCGGCGCCGCCGACCGGGCCGTCCTGGAAACGGCCGAAAAGCTCGAAGCGGACCTGGTCGTCGTCGCGACCCGGGGACGGACCGGGCTCGCCCACCTGGCGCTCGGGAGCGTGGCCGAGGCGGTCGTGCGCGGGGCCGGCTGCTCGGTCCTCGTCGTCCGGATGAACCCTTGACCGCCGCGACAGCGGAGGAAAGCGAGCGATGACGAGCGACAGCCTGACCGATTTCGACCTGCACCTGATCGGGGAGGGGACCCATTACCGCACCTGGGAGAAGCTGGGGGCCCACCCGGGCCTCCTGGACGGGACCCCGGGGACCTTTTTCAGGGTCTGGGCCCCCAACGCCCGGCGCGTTTCCGTCATCGGCGATTTCAACGGGTGGAACCGGGAGGCAACCCCCCTCGAGTCGCGGGGCTCCTCCGGAATCTGGGACGGGTTTGCACCCGGGGTGAAGGGTGGAGACCTCTACAAGTACTTCATCGAGTCGCGCTACGGCGGCTACGCCGTGGAAAAGGCCGACCCTTACGGCTTTGCGGCCGAAATCCGTCCCCGGACCGCCTCCAAGGTGTGGGACCTGTCGGCCTACGGCTGGCAGGACGGGGAGTGGATGCGCGCCCGCCCGGAGCGCCGCCCCCACGAGGAGGCGCTCTCGATCTACGAAGTCCATCTCGGCTCCTGGATGCGCGTGCCGGAGGAGGGGAACCGCTGGCTCACCTACCGCGAGCTCGCCCCGCGGCTCGCCGACCACGTGCGCCGGCTGGGCTTCACCCACGTGGAGATGATGCCGGTTTCGGAGCACCCGTTCGACGGCTCCTGGGGCTACCAGACCGTGGGCTACTTCGCCCCCACCAGCCGTTTCGGGACCCCCGACGATTTCATGCACCTCGTCGACGTGCTGCACCAGAACGGCATCGGCGTCATCCTCGACTGGGTCCCCGCCCACTTCCCCCGGGACGAGCACGGGCTCGGCTACTTCGACGGCACCCACCTGTACGAACACGCCGACCGGCGCCAGGGGCTGCACCCGGACTGGGACACGCTGGTGTTCAACTACGGCCGCACCGAGGTGCAGAACTTCCTGATCAGCAACGCCGTCTTCTGGTTCGACCGCTACCACATCGACGCCCTGCGCGTCGACGCCGTCGCCTCGATGATCTACCTCGACTACGGCCGCAGGGAGGGGGAATGGGTCCCCAACCGTCACGGCGGCCGCGAAAACCTGGAAGCGGTCGATTTCCTGAAGAAGCTCAACGAGCGGGTGCACGCCGAGGCCCCCGGGGCCATGGTCATCGCCGAGGAATCGACCTCCTGGCCGATGGTCTCGCGCCCCACCTGGCTGGGGGGCCTGGGTTTCGGGTTCAAGTGGAACATGGGATGGATGCACGACATGCTCGAGTACATGCGTCACGACCCCGTGCACCGCAGCTGGCACCACAACAAGATCACCTTCAGCCTGCTCTACGCCTTCACGGAGAATTTCGTCCTCCCCTTCTCCCACGACGAGGTCGTGCACGGGAAGGGGTCGATGATCGGAAAGATGCCGGGGGACCCTTGGCAGAAATTCGCCAACCTCCGCCTCCTCTACGGCTACATGTTCGGGCATCCCGGCAAGAAGCTCCTCTTTATGGGGGGGGAGTTCGGCCAGTGGGCCGAATGGGACCACGACCGGAGCCTCGACTGGCACCTGCTCCAGTACCCGCTCCACTCGGGGCTCGAGCGGTGGGTGGGGGACCTGAACGCCTTCTACCGGTCGGAACCGGCCATGTATGAACTCGACGCGGAACCGGCCGGGTTCGAGTGGATCGACTGCGACGACGGCCAGAACAGCTGCGTCAGCCTGCTCCGCTTCGGCCGGCGGCGCGAACTCCCGGTGGCCGTCGTCTGCAATTTCACCCCGGTGCCGCGGCTCGACTACCGCATCGGCGTCCCTTCGGGGGGCGTGTGGATCGAAGCCCTCAACAGCGACGCCTCCGTCTACGGCGGGAGCGGGATGGGCAACCTCGGGAGGATAGAGGCCTCCCCCCACGGGATGCACGGCCGCCCCTGCTCGCTTGGCCTCACCCTCCCCCCCCTGTCCGCCCTGATCCTCAGGAGGGAGGGGACATGAAACGCGGCAGGATGCCGACGGCGGGACGGTTGATCGTGGTCTCCAACCGGCTCCCGTTCACGGCGAGGGAAAGCGAGGGCGGGCTGGAGTTCACCCCGAGCGTGGGCGGGCTCGCGACCGGGCTGGCCTCCTACCGGGAAACGCTGCAGGAGCGGCCGCAGGGCCCCCGGCGCTTCCTCTGGGTCGGCTGGCCCGGGAGCACGGTGTCGCAGGAGCGCCAGCGGGAAGTCCGGGCACGATCGCTGGCCGAATTCAGCGCGGTCCCCGTGTTCCTCTCCGAGGCCGAGATCGACAAGTTCTACCAGGGGTTCTGCAACAAGACCATCTGGCCCCTTTTCCACTGCTTCCAGGTCTACACGAACTACGACGAGGAGCACTGGAAGCGCTACGTCGAGGTTAACCGCACCTTCTGCCGCACGCTCGCCGGGCTGCTCCGCCCCGGGGACACGCTCTGGATCCACGACTACCACCTGATGCTCCTGCCCGGGATGATCCGGGAGATCGCCCCGGCGGCCACCATCGGGTTCTTCCTGCACATCCCCTTCCCCAACTACGAACTCTTCCGCCTCCTCCCCAGCCGCTGGAGGCGCGACATCCTGAAAGGGCTGCTCGGCGCCGACCTCGTGGGGTTCCACACCAACGACTACCGGCAGGACTTCCTGAAATGCGTCCTGCGTATCCTGGGGCACGACTCCCAGATCGGGGAACTGCTGGTGGGGGACCGGGTCGTGAGGGCCGAGGCCTTCCCGATGGGGATCGACTACGCGAAATACCGCGACGGGGCCGGCGCCCCCGAGGTGCGGGCCGAAAGCCTCGACCTCCGGCGGCGCATGGACGGGGCCAGGATCATTCTCTCCATCGACCGCCTGGATTATACCAAGGGGATCGTCAACCGGCTGGAGGGGTTCGAGACCTTCCTGGA
>JAFGSS010000109.1 GCA_016934555.1 Acidobacteriota bacterium
ATCTGTTTCAGCCGATCCGGATCGGAAACACGGTCCTGAAAAACCGGATCACCAACGCCCCGATCTACAACTTCCTGGCCTCCTGGGACAACCACGTCACCCGCGAGGGGATCGAGTTCTCGAAACCGTTCGGCAAGGGGGGCGCGGCCACGGTCACCCTGGGGAGCGGGTTCATCAACCGGGTGTTGCCCGCGGCGGCCCGTCATATCGTCGGGCTGCACGACGACTTCATGGTCGTTTATCTCTCCGAGTGGTGCGAGGCCGTCCGGCGCTTCGGGGCGAAGGCGTGCGTCGAGCTGGTCCCGATCGCCTCCTATTTCGGCACCCACGAAGTGGAGAGCTCCGTCGGCATCCCGATGGAGATCGACTGCAACCGGCTGACCGAAAGGGAGCTCAAGGATTTCGTCGAGGATTACGCCCATGCGGCGCGCACGGTGCTGCGATCGGGCGGCGACATGGTGCTGATCCACGGAGCCCACTGCCAGTTGCCCGCCCTCCTCTTTTCCAAGGTATTCAACCGGCGGACCGACCGGTACGGGCCCCAGTCCTTCGAGAACCGGTGCCGCTTCGCCCTGGAGCTCCTCGAGGCGATCCGGGCCGAGGTCGGCTCCCGGCTGGCGATCGAATACCGCATCAGCGCCGTCGACATGGTCCCCGGCTCGCCGGAGATCGAAGAGGTGATCGAGTTCGCCCGCGCCCTCCAGGACAAGATCGACCTGCTGCACGTCTCCCGGGGGAACCTGGCCATCAACCGGCTCACCCCCTTCATCCTCCCCCCCGCCTACATGGAGCACAACATCAACATCGAGTACGCGGCCCGATTCAAGCGGGCCCTGGATATCCCGGTCAGCGTCGTCGGCGCCGTCACCCCCGAGGCGGCCGACCGGGCCATCGCGGAGGGGAAGGTGGACATGGCCGCCCTGGCCCGGCAGCTGATGGCCGACCCCGAGACGGTGAACAAGCTGGAGCGGGGGCTCGAGGAGGAGATCCGTCCCTGCATCCGGTGCAACACCTGCATCAGCCGGAGCCACTTCGGCATGATGCCCCCCCGGTGCGCCGTCAACCCGGTGCTGGGGCGCGAAATCGATTACGCCCTGTTTCCCCCCCCGGCGAAGCGAAAAAAGGTCGTGGTCGCCGGCGGCGGCCCCGCCGGGATGGAGGCCGCCCGGACCCTTGCCGGGCGGGGGCACGCGGTCGTCCTCTTCGAAAAAAGTCCGCGCCTGGGAGGGCTCCTCCCCGAGGCGAGCCGCGCCTCCTTCAAGACCGACCTGCGGGGCTACCTGGAGTGGTCGGTGCGCATGACCGAGCGGTGTGCAAACATCGACCTGAGGCTTGCCACCGCGGCGACCCCGGAGCGGATCGCGGCGGAAAAGCCCGACGCCCTCGTCATCGCCATCGGGGGAGAACCGGAAGCCCTGCAACTCTCCTGCCGCGAGCGGGTCCTGCTGGTGGGGGAGCCGGGGGAGGCCGCCGGCCGCACCGTCCTGGTCGTGGGGGCGGGGCTGACGGGGTGCGAAACCGCCCTGAAATATGCGCAGGCGGGAAAAACCGTGACCCTGATCGACCTGCTCCCCCGGGAGCAGCTCGGGCTGGGCTCCTCCCCGATCAACGCCTACGCCCTGTTCGACATCCTCGAGGATCACCGGGTCGAACTGAGGCCGGAAACCAGGCTCGTCGACGTGACCCGGGAGCATGCGGTCCTTGAAAGGGGCGGGGCGAGGGAATGCGCCCCGTTCGACACCATCGTCCTGGCGCTGGGGCTCAGGGCCGGCGCCCGGGCCGAAGCCATCCGCCGGCTCCGGGAAACCGTGCCCGAGAGCTACGTCGTCGGCGACGCGGGCGACCGGCCCGGAGCCCTCTGGGGCGCCGTCACCGCCGCCTACGACGCCGCGATGGCGATCTAGGGGGACAGTCACCACTGTCCCCCTTCTGGTTTTCCCGGGATGAGGGATGACCCGTGGGATTTCGTCCCCGGGGCAGTCTGCACGAGGGGGACAGTGGTGACTGTCCCCTTAGTTATGGTGCGACCAGGGGAGCTCGATCTTCATCAGCTCCTCCAGGTCCTGGACCGGGCGCTCGAGCTCATAGGGAATCGGCATCCGGCTGAACTGCTGGAAGTAGAGGAGGCAGGCGTCCTTCCAGATCTGGGCGTCGCGGCAGTGGCGCCGGAGCTTGCTCTGCACCGCGGCGAAGCGCTCCGCGTCCACGTGAGGCTCCACCCGGTCCCACACCTTCTGGAACTCCCGCACGCGCTCGAGGCCGCTCTGGTAGCGGTGGGCGAGAGCGTCCCAGAGGGTGCGCCCGCTCTTCATCCTGTGGGTCCAGGGGAGGTGGTGGAACCAGAGGAGATATTTTTCCGGACAGGTCTCCACGTCGTCGAAGCGGGAGGCCAGCGGCTCCGCATACTGGCTGACGGCGTCGCTCCCGCGCCGCGTGCGGTCGAAACCGATCCCCCCGGCGTCGGCCTGGTGGTAATAAGGAGGGGTCCAGTCGGGCCGCATCCCCTTGGGCGCGTACCAGGGGCCGGGGCCGTAGTGGTGCCCCCCGGCGAAGATGTGGTGGAGCCCGAGCGGCATCATGTAGTCGACGGCCGCCTCCCAGCTCTGGAGCATCATCCCCCGGACGGGGCCGAGGAACTCCTCCTCCCACGCACCCCCCGGGGCCTCCCCCCGCGGCGCGAAGGTGAGGCGGAGCCATTCATCGGCGATCTCCCGCGACGCGAGCCCGGGGTCCCACGCCAGGCGCCCGAAGGCGTACCAGTTGGCCTGGGCGAAATGGTGGCCGCACCAGTTGGCGTCGAGCCCCACGTTGGCCACCCCGGCGATGGCCGAATGAGGGTGCCCGAAGAGGCTCCCGTCGGTCGCGCGCGCGACGCTGCTCCCCGGCCCGGCACCGTAGGTGTCGCTCTGCAGGAACTCCTCCCACATCGGCCCGAGAAAGACCAGGTGGATCGAATGCCCCAGGTACTCCTGGGTGATCTGCAGCTCGGGCATCACCGCCGTCTTCTTCATGGCCCCGAAGAGGGGGTTGAAGGGCTCGCGCGGCTGGAAATCCACGGGTCCGTTCTTGACCTGGATGATGACGTTCGGGCGGAAGCGGCCGTCGAGCGGCATGAATTCGGAAAAAGCCTGCCGGGCGCGGTCCCGGTCCTCGGGGTCGTAGACGAAGGCGCGCCACATCACGATGCCGCCGTGGGGCGCCAGCGCGTCGGCCAGCATGTTGGCCCCGTCGGCGTGGGTGCGCCCGAAATCCTGCGGCCCCGGCTGCCCCTCGCTGTTGGCCTTGACCAGGAAGCCGCCGAAATCGGGCACCCGGCGGTAGATTTCGGCCACCCGCTCCTTCCACCACGCCACCACCCGCCCGTCGAGCGGGTCGGAGGTGGGGAGCTTCCCCAGCTGCGCGGGGGAGGAGAACTTGACGGAGAGGTAGACGCGCACCCCCCAGGGGCGGAGCACGTCGGCGATCGCCTTCACCCGCTCGAGATAGGGGGCCGAGAGCACCTCCGGGGCCGCGTTCACGTTGTTGATCACCGTGCCGTTGATCCCGATGGAGGCGTTGGCCCGGGCGTAGGCGGCCCAGAGCTCCCGGTCGGCGTCGGTCACGGCCAGGGAATCCCCGCCGCGCCAGAAAATGGAGCGGCCGCCGTAGCCCCGCTCCACCGTGCCGTCCGGGTTGTCCCAGTGGTTGAGGATGCGGCGCGCGTAGGCGGGGTTCGACACCCCGCCGGCCGGCCGCCCCGTCCGCTGCCGGCTCAGCAGGTCGTAGACGCCGTAAAGGAGCCCGAGCCCGGTGCGCGCGCGGACGCCCGAGGGGGTGAGCCGGTAGCCGTCCCCCCGGACCTCGGCGTCGGCCGCGATCTCGAGCCGGACCGTGCCCCCCGCCTTCCCCCGCCACCCCCGGACAAGCTCGCGGCGGGCGAGCTCGAGGGTGGCCGACTCCCCGGCCGCGACAACGTCGACCGGGTTGCCCCCCCCCTCCCGGAGCCAGAGCTCGCGCCCCGTTTCGGCCCGCGCCGGAACGAGCGCCATCCAGAGCACCCACGCACCGATCGTCGTTCTCATGGTCATGTCATCCCCTTTGCATGAACCCTATCCTATAACGCGCCCTTTCGGGAGTACAATGGGGCATGGTGCCCGGCAAGAGCGAGGGACGGGCCGGGGGCCGGAAGGGGGAACGGCATGCACGCGACCATCCAGAAACCGATCGACGAAATCGTCGGATACATCCGGCCCGGGGAAAAGGTCTTCGTCGTGGGCTGCGACAACTGCGCCATGAAATGCAACACCGGCGGGTGGCCCGAAACCCGGGCCATGGCCGAGCGCCTCCGCGCCAGGGGGATCGAGGTCGTCGGCTGCACCGTTCCCGGCCCCCCCGGCACCTCCCTGTGCAAGCTTTCCAACACGCGCAAGGTCCTGATGGAGGATTGCGCCGCAGAAGCGGCGCAGGCCGACTCCTTCCTCGTCCTGGCCTGCGGGCAGGGGGTGCACACCGTCATCGACGCCACCGGCGGGGCGATGGTCCACCCGGGATGCGACACCGTCTTCGGAGGAGAGACCGTGTCCGATACCGAGGTCCGGGAATTCTGCTCCCTGTGCGGCGAATGCATCGTGGAACACACCGGCGGGCTCTGCCCGCTGACTCTGTGCGCCAAGGGCCTGCTCAACGGTCCCTGCGGCGGCGCGAAGAAGGGGATGTGCGAGGTGAACCCCGACCAGCCCTGCGGCTGGGCGACCATCTACGAACGGCTGAAACAGCTGGGCCGGCTCGACCTGCTCGAGCCCTACCAGAAACCCAAGAATCACGCCCGGTGGGGCCGCCCGCGCTTTCTCACGGTATCCGAACACGAGAACACGTTCCACTTCAACGCCGATCATGTCACCGTCAGGAACGACGACTAGGGAGGAAGCCTCATGAAGCTGACCGAATTGTTCCGGGAGGGGAAGTTCGTGATCACCGGCGAGGTCGGCCCCGTCAAGGGCTCCATCTCCAGGGACCGCAGCATCGAACCGAACTGCGTGCGTGATGCCGCCTTCCTTCAGAAGCATGTGCACGCGGTGAACGTCACCGACAACCAGTCCGCCGTCATGCGCCTCGGCTCCCTCGCCGCCGGCGTTTTCCTGAAGGCCCAGGGGATCGAGCCCGTCTTCCAGCTCACCTGCCGAGACCGCAACCGGATCGCCCTGCAGAGCGACATCCTGACCGCCTATTCGCTCGGGATCGACAACATGCTGCTGTTGACGGGCGATCACATCCAGCTGGGGGACCACAAGGAGGCCAAACCGGTGTTCGACCTCGATTCGGTCCAGCTCATCCACATGGCGGCGGGCCTCCGCGCGGGGCACGACATCAGCGGCCACCCCATCGAGAACCCCCCGGACATGGCCCTCGGCGCCGTCGTCAACCCCAATGTCGAGCCGGTCGAGCTGCAGCTGATCCAGATGAAAAAGAAGATCGACGCCGGCGCGGAGTTCTTCCAGACGCAGGCCGTCTACGATGCGGAGCTGCTCGAGCGCTTCATGGAACAGGCATCGAAGCTCGGGCGCCCGGTCCAGGTCGGGGTGGTGGTCCTGAAATCGCCGCAGATGGCGGAATACATGAACGCCCATGTCTCCGGCATCCAGGTCCCCCGGGACTGGATCGTCGAAATCGGCGGCGCGGACAAGGCCGACCGCAGGAAGAAGGCGGCCGAAATGACCGGCCGTTTCCTGCGCCGGGTCAAGCCGCTGGTGCAGGGGGTCCACATCATGCCCATGGGCTGGGTCGACACGGTCCCCGACATCCTCTGCGAGGCAGGGCTGGCGAAGGACTGAATCGCGCTAAAGCCCGCGCCATTTCCGGCCCCCCCGGCATCCCCCGCCCCGAGCCCTGCCGCACCCACCGCCGCGCCCGAAGCCCCCGGCAAATCCCCGGAAGAGGTTCTCGAGGGGGGCGCCGGAGCCTTCGGCCGTCAGGCTCATCAGCCGGTCGTACTGCAGACGCTTGAAATCGTCGCCGAGCACGCCGTAGGCTTCGTTGATATCCTTGAATTTCGCCTCGGCCTCGGCGATCGCCTCCGGGTTGCGGTCGGGATGGTACCGCATCGCCAGCCGGCGGAAACCCTTCCGGATATCCTCCGCGCTCGCCTCCCGGCTCAGCCCGAGAACCTCGTAGTAGTCCCTAACCGGCAGTTTCCATCCCATCCCGTTTTCTCCGACGCTCCCGGCAGTCCCGCACCGACGCCGCGAGGGTGTTCACCGCCAGGAGAGCGCAGTGGCGGTTCTCCTCCGGCAACCCCCCCAGGGCGTCCAGGATCTCCTCCGGGCGGACGCGGGGCGCTTCATCGATCCGGCGGCCTTTGGCCATCATGGTGGCCATGCTGGCCGAGGCAATCGAGCTGGTGCACCCGTCGGTGGTGAAACCGGCCCCGACGATCACGCCCTCCTCTACCTTGAGCCACATGGACATGGTGTCGCCGCACGGCCCCGTCACCGTCGCGAAGCCGTCGGCATCCTCCACCTTCCCCATGTTCTTCGGATGGCGGGCCAGCTCGAGGACGGTCCTGGAAAATTTTTCTTCGGTCCCGGCCTCCGCCCGCTCTCCGGAGGATTTCCCTTTCAAAATCACGGTTTCTCTCCCCATACCCAATCAGTGATCGCAGGAGTTGGCCCCCGTCTCCAGCCGCCCGGCCAGAAAATCCCGGACCAGAACGTCGGGAGCCCCCCCGGTGGCACCCACCACGACGCGGATGTCGTTCTGGTTGAAGAGGCTCTGGGCCCGGGAACCCATGCCCCCGGCGATAATGACCGTGGCTCCCTGCTCGTGAAGCCACCGCGGGAAGGTTCCGGGCTCGTGGGGCGGAGGCACCAGCTCTTCCCTTCGACCCACGCTCTTCCCGTCTTCCCCCACGTCGAAGATCACGAAGCGCTCGCACTGGCCGAAATGGGACGACATCTCGCCGCCGGTGACAGGGACGGCGATCCTCAACGGCTTCCCGTTCCCCGCGACCACGCTTTTGGCGCCTTCCGGCTCCCTTTCGAGCAGGGCGCGGACGATCCGGCCGAAGGCCTTCGCCGTCTCCGAATGGGGGAACCCCTTGACCATCGGGACGCCGCTGTCGCCCGAAGCCACCACCTCGGGCTCGATGGGAATGGAGCCGAGATAGGGGATCTTCATTTCCCTGGCCATATTCTCCCCGCCGCCGGAGCCGAAAATGCCCACCCTCTCGCCGCACTTCGGACAGGTGTAGCCGCTCATGTTCTCCACGACACCCAGCACCGGCAGGTTCACTTCCCGGCAGAAGACGACGCAGCGCCGGACGTCCTGGACCGAGATCTCCTGCGGCGTCGTGACCACGATGGCCCCGTCGGCCTTTTCCAGGAGTTCCGCGACGGCCAGCGGCTCATCCCCCGTGCCGGGAGGCGCGTCCACCACCAGGTAATCGAGGGTCCCCCACTCGACATCCTTCAGGAACTGCTTGATCACCCCGTACTTGCGCGGACCGCGCCAGATGACGGCATCATTCCTTTCCCGCAGCAGGAACCCGATCGACATGACGCTGATCGACCCGGGGAAGAGTTCGACCTTGACGGGGTAGAGGGTGTTCTCGCTCCCCGTGAGGGGGGTCCCGTCGACGTGCAGGAGCTTGGGAACGCTCGGCCCGTGAATGTCGACATCGAGCAGGCCCACGCGCTTCCCCGCCATCGCCAGCGCCGCCGACAGGTTCACGGCCACCGTGCTCTTCCCCACGCCCCCCTTGCCGGAAAGCACCAGGATCTTGTGCCCGATCTGGGCCATCCTCGACTGCAGGGCCTGCCGGTCGAGGGCATCCTGTTCCCGTCCCCCCGGACGACGTTCCCCTGCTGCGCCTGCGGTATGATTGCCGGTTTCGCTGGACATCAGATTTTTCTCCCTTATATGTGAACTGATTGGGTGGACACTTCGGGCCAGGCCGCCCCGGGCAACTGCACCCGCTTTTCCCCGGCCCGGACGGCCCGGACCACAACAAAAGCGCCGTCACCGGTGCCGGGGCGCACCGGTTCGATCTCCCTGACCTCGTCGAGGGGATGAAACAGCGTCTGGCCCCATGCGCGGGCCCTGAAATCGCCCTGTCGCAGCATTCCGGCCACTTCGGCCGTGCTGTAGAGCACTGCATCCCGGTAAAAAACGCTCTCCGGCTGATTCCTGAGATACTCCCTCCCGATGCGGCTCAGGGAATCGATGAACCCGATCACGAGCCTCCCCCCCGTCCGGAGCACACGGCGGGCTTCGGCCAGCATCCTCTCGGGCGAGCGGACGAAGCAGATCGTCGTGACGACGAGGACATAGTCGAAACTCTGCTCCGGGAAGGGTAGCGCCTCGGCTACCCCCATCACCGTCCTGATTCCGCGCGCCGCGGCGCGCCCGAGCATCGCCTCCGAGGGGTCGAGCCCCAGCGCCACACCCAGGGGGGCCGCGAAGCGGCCGGTGCCGACCCCGATCTCGATCCCTAATCCGGTCGGGGGAACGAAGGTTCGCAGGGCCAGAAGCTCCGACAGGTACGCCGCCCGGTGCTTGTCGAACCAGCGGTCGTACCGTTCCCAATGAGCATCGAACGGTCCGCCCTGCACCCCCCTGTCTCCGGCATTCTGCATACATTCACCCGTAGCGACCCCGGAACCCGGCCGTACTTCCGGCCCCGATGCGACCCGCACCCGTGAATTAGAGCATTTTTCGTGCCAGAGTGGCAGTGATGATGGATTTGCTTGTATTGACTCTATTTAGCGTGATAGGGCGCGGTCGCGCGCACCACGGCAACCATGCAAATAGCAAGGAAGTATTGCATTTGGCACGACCCGGTTGCGGACGGCGGTCTACGCTCCGGCGCCAAGCCGGCCCC
>JAFGSS010000110.1 GCA_016934555.1 Acidobacteriota bacterium
CCACCCCGACCCGGCCAGGTAGCCGCGCGCCACGCACTCGATCGGGAACATCTCGGCCTGCACCGTGAGCATGCTCCGCAGGTCGAGGACCTCACGGTGGCGCTGGAGGTCCGGGGGGAACTCCCCGGCGTCGGCGCTGACCAGGTGGTTGGGGACCAGGTCGCGCATCATGCCGAACCAGAAGCGCGACAACTGGGTCAGGACGGCCCCCTTCCAGGGGATGGGGGTGGGGAGGACGACGTCAAAGGCGGAGATGCGGTCGGTCGCCACGAGCAGCAGCTCGTCTCCATACGCGTACAGGTCGCGCACCTTGCCCCGGCGGAGCAGGGTCAAGCCGGGGAGATCGGTCTGGATGCAAAGGTTCGGTTTCTTTTCCATATAGCCCCCGGGTCAGCTGGCCAACGCCTGCTGCTGACGGAAATCCACGCCGATGATTTTCGATACCCCCGGCTCCTCCATGGTGATGCCGTACATCGTCTGGGCCGTCTCCATGGTGTTCTTGTTGTGGGTGATGAGGATGAACTGGGTGTTGTGGCTCAGCTCGGTCACCAGCCGCGCGAAGCGGTTGACGTTGGCGTCGTCGAGCGGCGCGTCGACCTCGTCCAGGACGCAGACGGGGCTCGGCCGGTAGCGGAAGATGGCGATCAGCAGAGCCAGGGCCGTCAGGGCCTTCTCCCCCCCCGACAGCAGCAGCACGTTCTGGAGCCGCTTCCCCGGGGGCTGGGCGATGATGTCGATGCCGCTGTCGAGCATATCCTCCTCGTCGAGCAGCCTCAGGTCGCATTGCCCTCCGCCGAAGAGGATCTGGAACACCTCCTGGAAATTCTTCCGGATCGCCCGGAACGCCTCCTCGAACTGTTCGACGGAGCGCCGGTTGATGTCGGCGATCGCCTTCTGGATGTCGGAGATCGATTTCTCGATGTCCAGCCGCTGGCCGTTCAGGAACTGGTAGCGCTGCTCCAGTTCCTTGTACTCCTCCAGGGCACGCATGTTGATCGGGCCGAAGTTTTCGACCGCCTCGCGCATCCGGTCGTATTCCTCGGCCACCTCCCGGTACTCGCGCTGCCACCCGGCGTCCTCGATGTCGACGACGAGTTCGGCCACCGGAACGTGGAACTCTTCCTGGCAGTGGCGCTCGAGGTGCTCCAGGTCGTTCTCGAGCCGGGTCTTTTCGATCTCGATCCGGCTCCGGGCGTTCAGGGTCTCCTCGCGCCCGGAGTGCAGGACCCGCAGCTGTTCCTCCACCTGCCCGAGCGCCGCGCGCCCTGCCGAGAGCGCCGTCTGCATCTCCGCGAGCGTTTCCGCCGTCGTTTCGATGGCCCCGGCGCATGCGGCCATCCTTTCCCCGGCCTGCTCCTGGGCGACGGCGAGTTCCCCGATCCGCTCGCGCACCTGGGCCGCCTCGGTCCGGCTGGCCTCGGCGCGCCGGCGCACCTCCCCCGATTCCTGCTCGAGCCGCCGCAGGTCGGCGT
This sequence comes from Acidobacteriota bacterium, assembly GCA_016934555.1. Taxonomy (GTDB): domain Bacteria; phylum Acidobacteriota; class UBA6911; order UBA6911; family UBA6911; genus UBA6911. The sequence continues at coordinate 1,473 of JAFGSS010000110.1, forward strand.
CGATGCCCGACCGGCGCTCCTTCTTGACGGCGAGGGCGGAGACGAGGGCGCCCAGGTCCCTGGAGAGCGAGGCGCTTTCGGCGCGGAGCGACTGCAACCGCGCGTTCAGTTCGGCCAGCTCCTCCGACCCGGTGCCGCTGCGCGCCTCGATCTCGGCGATCTCCCCGGCCGCCCCCGCGAGGCGGGACTCGAGTTCCCGCCGCTCCGCCCCGAGCTGGTCGAGTTCGGTATCGGCCACCTGGTCCGCCTGTTCGATCCGGCCCAGGTCCGCTTCGATCCTGGAGATCTCGTGCCCCGTCAGGGCCGTTTCCACCTCCAGCTTGCGGGCCTCGGCCATGAGGGCCTTGAGCGATTCCGCCGTGACTGACTGATCCTCTTTGAGGCCGGAGAGCGCCGTGCGCGCCGATTCGATCTTCTGGGCCACCGCGACCAGCTTCTTCCCGAGCTCCCGTTTCTCGCGCTTCAGGGCGAGAAAGCCCGCCATCGATTTCCGTTCGCCGACGGCCGAGAGGGTGCCGCGGGGGGAGTAGGCCTCCCCTGAAAGGGTCAGGAAGTTGGCGGCGGGCGATTGCTCGGCCACGCGGAACGCCGTATCGAGGTCGGAGACCATGACGGTCGAGGCGTATTCGGGGAGCGCGCGTCCGAACGCGCTCTTGACGTCGGGCGCCATGCGCAGCAGCTCGTCCAGGTAACCGATCACCCCGTCGCCGCCGACCTCCGGCCGGCCGGCGCCGGTGCCGTGGCAGTGGCCGTTGCGCAGGGTCATGAAGGTGCATTTCCCCGCTCCGATCCGTTTGAGCCGCTCCACCCCGCTCATGGCGTCCTCGCGGCTTTCGACCAGAATGTACTGCAGCGGCGCGTTCAGGTAATCCTCGAGCGCGGTCTCGTAGGCCGGGTCGGTTTCGATGTGGTCCGCCAGCGTTTTGGCGCGGCACGCCTCCTCCCCGGGGACCCGCGTGGAGAGGTATTTCTGCACCCCTTCGGAATAATTGCTGCGCCTCTGCTCGATCTCCTCGAGCGACGAGTAACGGTGCTGCATCAGGCCGTGCTCGTTGGAGAGCGCCGCGAGTTCCTCCGCGAGCCGCTCGATCTCGCCGGCCAGACGGGCGGCCCGGGCATCGAGCCCCTCGCCGGCGGCGGCCACTTCCTTCTGCCGGGCGGCCTTGCGGTCGTAGTCGGCGCGCACCCTTTCGAGTTCGTCCGTCCGTCCGGCCCGCTCTTCCGCCCTGATCTGCCGCTCGTTTTCGAGCCGCGCGGCCCGGGCCGAGATCCGGGCCAGGCTTTCCTGGCAGCGGGCCTGCAGGTTCTTCAGGTCCGAAAGCTTCCCCGCCCCGGTCAGGAGGAAGGAGCGGAGTTCGTCGATCTGCGTTTCGGCTTCCCGGATCCCCTCCTGCAGGCTCCCGCTCTTGGCCTGTTCGGCCTCGACGACCTCCTGTTCCCGCGTGATCTCTTCCGACAGGGTGCGTCCGGCCTCCCGGAGCCGCTCCGTCTCGCGCCCGATGACGTGTTCCCGGTCGGCGATGGCCGCCTGTTCGCGCTCGAGCTCCCCGGTGCGGGCGATGAGGCCCAGTCGCTGGGTTTCCTGGTTTTCCTGCAGGTTCCGGGCGTCGCCCGCCTCGACCTTGAGCGCCGTCAGGCGCTCGCGGACCTGGTTGACCTCCTCTTCCTGCCGGGTGCACTCCCGGCGCGCATCGTCCCGGGCGCCTTCCGCCCCGGACAGTTCGGCCAGCACCGCCTCCTCCCGCTCCTGCGCGGCGGTGAAACGCTCGGCGCACTCCGACAGTTTCCGGCGGAGTTCGCGGTCCTCCATCCCGACCTTGAGGCGCGCGACGGAGCGCAGCTCTTCCCTCAGCCGGTTGTAGCGCCGCGCCTTGGCCGCCTGCCGGCGCAGGGAGTTCAGCTGCCGCACCACCTCGCGGGTGATGTCCTCGGCCCGAAGCAGGTTCTGCTGCGCCTGTTCCAGCTTGCTCTCCGCCGAATAGCGCCGGCTCTTGAAGAGGGTGATGCGCGCCGCTTCCTCGATCAGGCTGCGGCGCTCGGCCGGCTTGGAACTGAGGATCTGGCCGATCCGCCCCTGCTCGAGAATGGCGTAGGAGTTGGGTCCCAGCCCGGTTCCCTCGAACAGGGCCTGGATGTCCTTCAGGCGGCAGCGGTGCCCGTCGAGGTAATACTCGCTTTCGCCCGAGCGGTAGAGCCGCCGGCCGACGGTGAAGCTTGCCGGGTCGAACGCGGGCGCCCCCGGGATCTCGATCGGGTCGTCCAGGGAGAGGGTCAGGATGACCTCGGCGAAGCCGGTCGGTTTGCGCGTCTGGGTCCCGTTGAAGATCACCCCTTCCATCTTGTCCGTGCGCAGCGATTTGGCGCTCTGCTCCCCGACCACCCAGCTGATGGCGTCGGAGATGTTGCTCTTCCCGCAGCCGTTGGGGCCGACGATGGCCGTGACCCCCTCGTTGAAGGGAATGTGCGTGCGGTCGCAGAACGATTTGAATCCCACGAGCTCCAGTTTCTTGATTCGGTTCATAGCGTTCGTGCCACCCTTTCCGCCGTTTCGTTTCCCTCGTTGGACCGTTGCGCCTCTTGCTGCCGGTTACTGCAGATTCAGATGAAAGAAACCCGCCACCTGCCTGTCGTAGTTTTTGAGCCCCTCGCCGCTCATGGCATGAACGCGCCCCGTCGGGTGGGTCATGAACTCGCCGTGGGGTGCCTTTCCATGCAGGTCCGCGGTCGAGGCCGCGAGGATCCTGCGCTCATCCCCCTGGATGAAAAGGACCGATTTCCCCGCCAGTTCCTCGACCGGCAGGGACCGGTCGAGGAACCGGAGGTCCGGGATATGGAGCAGCCTGAAGACCTGCCAGCACCCGAAGCGCAGGACGCGGTTGTCCACCCCGAAATCCTCGGCGATCCGGTAGCCCAGGAACTGCTCGATGGTTTCGTAGGCGCTGTCGGCGGCGACCGCCCGGACTTCCGGGAATGCGGCCGCGGACTCGAGGGCCGCGAAGGCGCTCGTGTCCACCCCCCAGATCCCCAGCCGCTCCGGGTTGTTTTCGGGGCGCCCGACCATGAAGCGCACGGCGTCGGCCATCTCCTTTGTCTCTTCGAGCCCGAGCGTGCTGGCCCCCCTGGGCGCGGCGCCGCTCCCCCGCTGGTCGATCACCAGCAGGTTGAACCCGTGCTGATGCAGGGCGACCGCCAGGCTCAGGGCGTCCGACCGGCTCATGCCGTAGCCCGGGGCCAGGATGATGCCCGGGGCGTGCCTGAGCCCCGGGATCCACCACCCCGGGATCGATTCAGCCCGGCTCGAGGGGATCTGGAGCTCGAGCGAGGGGAGGAGGTAGTGCGACGGGTTGACCGATTCGGTCACGGCCCCGGGATGGGAGACTTTGTACACCAGAAAACCCAGGACCAGGGCGCTGCCTGCAAGCAGGACGAGGCAGGAGGGCAGGAGCGTACGCAGCAACCATCCAGACTTGGTTTTGGCCTTAAACGCCCGCCGTTTCATGGAAATGAGGCTCCGGGAATCCGCCCGCATCCGGGCCGTGGGAGTCCGCTGCGGGTCGAGCTGTCGTGTTTCCGATATCGGGGGTCAATATAGCATAGGGGCTTGCGGCAGGGTCAAGAAAAATCACAATATAATGGGGTTATTTGAGCAACCGGCTACTATATGTTGAGTTTAGGGAGGTTTCCCGTCCGGTCGCCCGGCCCAGGGTGCGCAAGTCCACGGGAGTGTTGATATTAGCCAGGTCGGAGTCGCGAAACGGGCCCTGGTCGGGCGTCACCCAGCGGATGCGCAGGGGGCCGTCGAGGAAGGTGGCGATCACCTTCCGGGCGCCCTGCTCGAGGGCCTCTTCGACCGTCGGCAGGCAGCTCTTCCGATAGACGGCGCACAGCGGATGGGCCAGCCCGTCCTCCGAACGCGGGATGGCGGCGTCGTACCCTTCGACGAGGAGGACGAGATTCTCAAGCAGCCGGGTGGGCACGCCCGGCAGGTCGCAGGCCAGGACGAGGTAGAGGGGGGAGTCCTCGTGATGCATGGCGGCGTGAACCCCCGCCAGCGGGCCGTGATCCCTGTAGCGGTCGGGCACGACGGGGTAACCGAGGAAGCGGTAAGTGTCCTCCTCGTCGGCCGAGACCAGGATGCGGCGGGTCAGGGGGAGCACCCGATCGATCACGATCCGGATCAGGCTGCGTCCGTCGATCGTGACCAGCGCCTTGTTGCTCCCCATCCGGCGGCTCTTTCCGCCGGCCAGGATGACGGCGCACAGATCCTTGTTAGCCATGGACCCCATCATCGGTCCCCGTCCTTCGTTCGTCAACCGCAATGTGTCATTCGCCCTCCGTCCGGAACATTCTGTTATATACTGGCCGGGAAAGGTCGGGACAGATGACAACACGTTCGCTCTGGCTTGCTTCGGCCCTTTTGGCCCTCGCGGTGCTCCCCTTGTCCGGGTTGGCGACGGCCCCCGATTTCTTCCGGATCGAGGACCTCCGCCCCGGACTCAGGGGGACCGGCAGGACCTGTTTTCAGGGGACCCGGCCCGAGGAGTTCCAGGTGGAAATCCTCGGGGTGATGCGCGGGGTGTCGCCGGGCGCCGATTCGGTGCTGGCCCGCTTCAGCGGCGGGCAGATCGACCGGTACGGGATTTTCGAGGGGATGAGCGGCAGCCCCGTCTACATCGACGGGAAGCTCCTCGGCGCCGTCGCTTACTCCTACGCCTTCGCCCGGGAGCCGATCGCGGGGATCACGCCCATCGCCCACATGGTGGAC
>JAFGSS010000111.1 GCA_016934555.1 Acidobacteriota bacterium
ACGGGCCGCCCGGCGGGCACGGGGGGTGCGCCGGCTCAGGAATCCCCTGCAAGCGCCCGGAGCCGGCTCTCCAGGAGCCCTCTCGCCTCCGGCGCCAGCGGACCGGCGGAGAGCGCGCGCCGGTACAGCTCCCTGGCCTCTGCCGCTTGCCCCTGCCGCTGATAGATGTCGCCCAGGAGGAAGACGGCGTCGAGATGGGCGGGGGTGTCCCGCACGACCCGCCGCAGCACCCCGGCGGCGCCGGAGGCGTCTCCGCCCTGTTCGAGGTAGAAAGCGAGCGAATAGCCGTACTGCGCGTTTCCGGGCTGCAATCGATGGGCGCGGCGCAGGTGATCGATCGCCGACTTCATTTTTCCGGTCCCGGCGTGGATGACGCCCAGGTTGTAGGCGGCTACCGCTGAGCGGGGATCGAGTTTCATCGCCGCCTCGAAGCGGGAGGCGGCCTCGTCGACGCGCCCCATCTCCCCCAGCAGCAGGCCCAGGTTCAGGTTCACCTCCGCGCTCTCCGGCTGCAGCTCGAGCGCCCGGCGCAGGCTCCCTTCCGCCCGGTCGTTCTTCCCGAGCGCGTTATAGGCGAAGGAGACGTTGACGTGGGGCATGATCTCGCGCGGCGCCAGGCGGATGGCCGTCTCGTACAGCTGCGCCGCCCGCCCGTACTCCCCCCGGGAGAAGTGAAAACCCCCCAGGTTGAAATGCGCGGCCCAGTGATCGGGACGGGCGTCGAGCGTCGCCTTGAATTCCGCCGCCGCCCGGTCGAAGGCCTCCGCCGTCCCCGGGTCCAGCATTTCCCGCGGCACCGCCGCCAGGGCCGCTGCGGCCCGGATGCGGACCAGGCGCGACGGGTCCCGGACCGCCCCGGAGAGGGCCGCCAGCGCGGAGGCGTCCAGGCGGTCCCCGTGCTGTTCGGCCGCGCTCGAGCGCACGAGCGGGGAGGGGTCCGCGAGCGCCCGGACCAGGACGGGCCACTTCCGCTCGTCGTCGCACGGCCGGATCAGGCGGATGAGGGAGGCGGCGAACACCGCGTCACGCTCCTTCGCCTCGAGGTAGGCGAGAATGGCCGGGAGCTTCTTCCAGTCCCCCCGGCGCGCCGCGTCAACCAGGGCCCCCCGGCGCACTACTGGCGCCTGGTAGTCCCGCTCCCTCCAGCGGCGCACCCACCCGTCCGCCCAGGCGGCGTCCCTATCCTTGTGGCAGATGTTGCAGGCGTTGGGCGATTTCCAGGCCATGGTCGCCGCCGGGGTGGGGGGCAGCATCGAATGGTCGCTGCGGCGCATGCGGGCGAATTCGGTCATCGGCATGTGGCACGCGATGCAGCGGCTCCCCTCGCTCCCTTCGGGGTGGCGGGAATGGGCAGCGGCGTTCTTCACGTTTTCGGCATGGCACGGCATGCAGGCCTGGTTCGTGTCGCCGGCCGCGAAGCGGAACCTTCCGCTCGAGGTATGGCAGTGTATGCAGTCGAGCTTCTCCGAGTTCGCGCAGGGGCTCATCAGCCACTGGGTGTAGGTGTAGTTTTCCCCCAGGTCCCGCCCGTCGGGGTAATAATCGGGGTGCTCGAGCAGCCCCAGGTCGAAGTGGTCGAAGAAGTCCTCCCCCGGGATATAGGAGGCGGTCAGCGGGGCGCCCTTGGCGTGGCAGACGGAGCAGGCGCCGCTCGTGACCCGGCTGCTGTAGCGGGGCGGCTGGATGACGTCGATCCTGAGGTCCGCGGGGGGCTTCCCCTTTTCCGCCGCGCGGCAGACGCGCACGTGCTCGACGGCGGAGCCGTGGCAGGCCTCGCAGTTGATCCCCGGCTCCCGCCAGACCGAACGGTAGGTGTCGGAGGCAAGGTCGTAGTTGCGGGCGAACTGGCTGACGTGGCACCCCCAGCAGGAGGTGTTGAAGGTGTACTCCGCGTCCCTCCAGTCGACCGTCTCCTCCTCGAGACCGTGAAAGTGGCGGATCCCGCTGGCGGCCGTGTCGAACCAGGCCTGCCGCCGCACGTCGTAGGCCAGGGGGAGGACCTGCAACCGGCCGCGCTCCATCGGGGTCAGGAAATAATAGACGTTCTTCCCGCCGAGCGCGTGCTGGAGAGCGTAGTCCCTCTCCCCTTCCGGCCCCTTTTCCCTGACCCGGGCCTGCCGCCCGTCGAATTCCACCCTGTAGTCGGCGTCGCCTATCCTCAGGCCGCCGCCCTGCGGCGTGAGCTTCGTCCGGTAGAGCTCCGCCGTGAACGGCTGCATGGCGAGGCCATGGTGCGAACCGGCCCAGAGCTGGTAAAATTTTTCGTGGCACTCGCGGCAGGACTCGCTGCCAGCGTAGCCGGACGCCTCCGCCTCCCCTCCCCCGGCCGTCCGCGGCGACTCCCCCCGCCGGCATCCACCCAGGGCCAGGACCGCGGCCAGCGACAGCACCAGGATCCCCCTTTTCATCTCCCGCTCCCCTTCCCGCCGACCACGGCCAGGGCGTCCATTTCGAACAGCAGTTCGTCGCGGCAGATGTCGGCCACGACGACGACGGCCGGCAGGTCCCCGAGCCCCCATCTCCGGGCGACTGTATCATAGACTTCCAGATCCGCGCCCCTTTTCAGGTAGACCGTCGCCGAGCGGATATCCCGGAATCGGGCCCCTTCGGCGGCGATCAGCGACCGGACCACCTCGAACGTCTCCTCCACCTGGGCCCGGACATCCCCCGGATGGAGACTTCGCCCCTCCCCGTCGATGGCCGCCGTCCCGGAGACGAAGAGCTGCCGGCACTCCTTCTCTTCGAGACAGATCCCCCGGGAAAAGGCGGAACCGTAGCCCCAGGCCGGCGGCTGCACCCCCCCCGTAAGCGGGACAACCCGGACGTCGCCGGTGACCGCGAGACCATCGGAGGAGCAGACCCCCCCGGCCGGGGTGCGTGCGCCGACGCAGGTGCTGGCCGGAAGATACGCGGGCGCCTCCTCCCCGGAGGCAGGAATCAGCCCGGCGGACCGGAAGCGGGCGGTGCGCGCGGCGTTCAGCCGGTCGTACTCTCCGGAGATGCCGTCGAGCCAGATCCAGGTGCGCACGAGGTCGCGCACACCGGCCGCACAGGACTCCAGCAGCCGCTCCATCTCCCCGAACATCGCGGCCGCCTGGTCCCCCCGCCCCCGGCTGCCCCCGTTCGGAAGCCCGTGGATCCCGGCCAGGTGGAGATAGCTCGCCCCGTCCCGTTCCCACACCCGCCCGCGGGGGCCGCGAGCGTCCCCGAGGACCCGGAAACCGTCTCCGCCGGCCGGACGGACGGCATGAACCTGGATGCCCGCGAGACCGCTCCCGCGGGGGGGCGCCCCTTCCACATAGGAGAAGGGGCCGGTCGCAAAATGGGGGTGTTTTTCCCGTGCCGCGGCGTAAGCCGGGTAACAGTCGAGCGTCCCGAACGCTCGTTCGCCCAGCACCCGCATGCCGCGGGCATCCAGAACCGAAGCTATGGCCGCGCAGACGCTTGCCGCAACCGGGGCGCCGCCGTCGCGGTCGATCCGGGCGGTGATATGGAGCTGATCCGGTCCGGCTTCCAGGGCAAAAAGAGTAAATCCATCCATGGTCCCGTATTATCCACAAACCGGGCCAAATGGGAAGGACGGGGCCATGCACCCGGGATCAGTTTTCAATACGGCTTTCAGGCATCAAGGCTGGAGGGGTTGGGATGTTTCTACTCTCGCTCTCTATCTGCGGCATAGGCCAGACAGGCTCGAATATCATCGGGAGTGAGGTCCGGGAAATCCTTTAGGATGTCGTCTTGGGTCATTCCTCCCGCCAGGTATTCCAGAACGTCCGTAACCGTCATCCGCGTCCCACGGATACAGGGTTTCCCGCTCCTTTTTCCCGGTTCGATCGTGATGATCTTCTTATCATCCATGGAAAAACTGTATCACAGATGGCCAATGCT
>JAFGSS010000112.1 GCA_016934555.1 Acidobacteriota bacterium
AAGAAAAGCCATTCTTCTATTATACCCGGATGGCTTTCCCATCCAAGCCCGCATCAGGTCTCGCGCGGCATGCATCCGCGGGCGGCGAACGCTTTCCTCCAGGCCCCGATCCCCCCGCCGCCGCGCCAGGCGTCCAGCGCGGCCAGCCCGGCCGTCTCCGTCCCCTGAGACAGCATGTATTCCACCCAGGCCCAGCGGGTGGAACCGGGGCGGAGGTCGGCCTTCCCCTTGAGCCCGGCGCGGATGGCCGTCAGCCTGCGGTCCAGCACCCGGACATTTTCGAAGGGGGCGCCGTCGAGCGGGGTGTGCTTCTTGGCCACGAAGGGGGACACGCTCAGGGACAGGGGGAGGACCCGGGCGAGTTCGCCGCAGAGGCGGATCAGCTCCCCGATGTCGTCGTCGGTCTCCCCGGGGAACCCGATCATCATGTAGAGCCTGAGGCGTTCGATCCCCGCCCCGCGGGCCAGTTCGGCCGCCCGGAGGAGGTGGAGTTCGTCGATGTTGCGGCCCGCCAGGTCCCGCATCCGCTGGGAAGCCCCGTCGGATGCCGTCGTCAGTGTCCGGTACCCCCCGCGCACCAGCAGCCCGACCAGCTCCGGGTCGAGGCGGTCGGCCCGCAGGCTGGAGACCCCGACCTCCCGGCCGCTGTCGACGATCCTCCGGATCAGGGGCCTGATATCGGGGTGGTCGGTGACGGCGGCCCCCACCAGTCCGACGCGCCGGGCGGCTTCCGGGATCTTCGCCCACACCCGGTCGGCCGGGACCACCCGCATCCCTCCCCCGGCACCGCACCGCATCACGCAGTAGCGGCAGGTGCGGGAGCAGCCGCGCTCCGGTTCGACCAAAAACATCGACCGCAAAACGGTGTTCGGGGTGAGGATCTGGGAGGAAGCGGGAAGGCGGGCGTCGTCCACCCTGCCTGGAGGGCCGAAACCGGAGGAGACTTCCGGGACGTGAAAGCCGGGCCGCCCCGCAAGGTGCTCGAGCATCTCCTCCCGTCCCATGGAGGCGGCCGCGTCGAGCAGCTCGTGGATCGTCTCCTCCCCCTCCCCCAGCACGATCAGGTCGACGAAGGGGGCGAGGATCGCGGGGTTGGAGCAGGTGAGCGGGCCCCCGGCGACGATGAGGGGGTGGCGCGCGCCCCGTTCCCGGCAGATGAGCGGGATGCCGCACAGGTCCAGCATCTCGAACAGGCCGGTGATCTCGAGTTCCCAGGCGATGGAGAAGGCGACGACGGCGTAATCCGAAAGGGGCCGCTCCCCCTCGTAGGTAAACACCGGCAGGCGGTTATTCCGGTACTCCGCCGGCCGGTCGGGAAGGAACGCCCGCTCGGCCGCGGCGCCGGGGTGGAGATGGATCTCCCGGTAGATAGCCTGGAACCCCAGCGAGCTCATGGCCACCGCATAGGAAGCGGGGTGGCACAGCGCCACCCGCAGCGCGGCCGGGCTGCGGAGCACCCCCTCCTCCTCCCCGACCCGCCGCCTGATCTCAGATAGGGCTTCCCAGGAATTCATGAACGCTCACGAGGGCTCAGACGCCGCGCGGGACGCCGGGCCAGATGATCTTGTGCAGCTGCAGCCCCAGCCGGACCTCGAGTCCGCACCCGAGCACCCAGGCGGCCAGCCGGTCCAGCGGCAGGAGGCCGTATACGGGAGAAAAATGCACCGCTGAAACCCGCGCGGGGAGGTCGTGTTCCCGGATCCGGGCGCACGCCCAGTCGAAATCGGGGCGGTCTCCCACGACGAACTTCACCTCGTCCCGCATCGTCAGGCAGCGGACGTTACCGTAGTCGTTGTGCCCTGTCATGCCGCTCGAGGGGCATTTGAAATCCACGATCTTGTGGACGCGGGGGTCCACGCCGGCCAGGGAAACCTGCCCGCCGGTCTCGAGCAGCACGCTGCGGCCGCGATCGAGCAGCGCCGCCAGCAGCTCGTGGATCCCGGGCTGGAGCATCGGCTCCCCCCCGGTCACCAGCACCAGGCGCGTGGGGTATTCCCCGACCGCCTCGACGATCTCCGGGACCGTCATCTCCATTCCCGCTTCGAAGGCATATTCGGTGTCGCAGTAGGAGCAGCGCAGGTTGCACCCCGTCAGCCGGATGAAGGCGCAGGGACGGCCCGCATGACTCGATTCCCCCTGGATGCTGTAGAACAGCTCGTTGACCCTCATCGCTTCCCCCCTTTGGCGGCCCCCTTCTTGACGGGCCCCTTCTTGACGGGCCTCCGCCGGACGGTCGGTTCCCGTCCGATGCCCAGCACCGACCGCAGGGCGAAACCGGTGGCGGAATCCTCCACCCGGGCCACCTCCTCCGGGGTCCCGGCGGCCACCACCCGCCCCCCCCGCTCCCCCCCCTCGGGACCGAGATCGATGATGAGGTCGGCGGTCTTCATGACCTCCAGGTTGTGTTCGATGATGATTACGCTGTTTCCCAGGTCGACCAGGCTGTTGAGGATCTCGAGCAGCTTGTGGACGTCGTGGAAATGGAGCCCCGTCGTCGGCTCGTCCAGGATGTAGAGCGTCCGCCCCGTCGCCCTCCGGCCGAGTTCGCGGGCCAGCTTGACCCTCTGGGCCTCCCCCCCCGAAAGGGTGGTGGAAGACTGTCCGAGCTGCACGTAGCCGAGCCCCACGTCGTTGAGCGCCTTCAGCTTCTGCGCGATCGCCGGGATGTTTTCCAGGACCGGCAGCGCCTCGCTGATGTTCATCCCCAGCAGGTCGGCAATCGAGTACCCCTTGTACTTCACCGCCAGGGTTTCGCGGTTGTACCGTTTCCCCTGGCAGGTTTCGCACAGCACGTGCACGTCGGGGAGGAAGTTCATCTCGATGCGCCGCAGCCCGTCCCCCTGGCACTCCTCGCAGCGCCCCCCCTTGACGTTGAAGCTGAAGCGCCCCGGGCCGTAGCCCCGGAGGCGGGATTCGGGGAGGAGTGCGTACAGGTCCCTCAGGGGTGTGAAGAGCCCGGTGTAGGTCGCGGGATTCGACCGGGGGGTCCGTCCGATGGGGGACTGGTCGATCTCGATCACCTTGTCCAGGTGCTCCATCCCCGCGATCCCGTCGTGGGCCCCGGGGGTGCAGAGCGCGCGGTGCAGCCGGCGCGCCAAGGCGTTGTAGAGCACATCCCCCACCAGGGAACTCTTCCCCGAGCCTGAAACCCCCGTCACGCAGATGAAGAGCCCGAGCGGGAATTCCACGGTCAGGTCCCGGAGGTTGTTGTGCCGGGCCCCCCTGACCACCAGGCGTTTGCCGTTCCCCTGCCTCCGGACCGCCGGGACCGGGATGCTGCGAGCCCCCGAAAGGTAGGCGCCCGTGATCGAATCGGGGCACCGGATCAGGTCTCCGACGCTCCCCTCCGCCACCAGGTACCCGCCGAGGCGCCCGCCCCCCGGCCCCAGGTCGACGATGTGGTCCGCGGCGCGCATGGTCTCCTCGTCGTGCTCCACGACCAGGATCGTGTTCCCCATGTCCCGCAGGCCGGCGAGGGTGTCGAGCAACCGCCGGTTGTCCCGCGGGTGCAGCCCGATGGAGGGCTCGTCCAGCACGTAGAGGACCCCCCGCAGTTTCGACCCGATCTGGGTCGCCAGCCGGATGCGCTGCCCCTCCCCCCCGGAGAGCGAAGCCGCGGAGCGGTCGAGCGAGAGATACCCGACGCCGACATTGAGCAGAAACTCCAGCCGGTCGCGGATCTCCCCGAGGACCTGCCCGGCGACCTGCTCCTCCCGCGGCGAAAGGGTGACGGCGGCAAAGGCGTCCCTGGCGCCCTCGAGCGAAAGCCGGGCGTAATCGGAGATCGCGAGGCCGTTGATTTTGACCGCCCGGCTCTCGGCCCGCAGCCGCGCCCCCCGGCAGGCGGGGCAGTCTTCGGCGCGGAAGAGGCGGTCGAGTTCCTCCCGGGTGCCGGGGCTCTGGTTCTCCCCGAGCAGGCCCTCGAGCCATGGCCCGACCCCCCGCCGCCCCTCCCCCCCGTGGAAATAGGCGTTGCGCACCGCTTTCGGCAATTTCCCGAACGGGGTCGACGGGTCGATGGCGTGCCGCCGGGCGAGGCCGAGGAGGGTGTCCTTCAGGTGGTCCGCGATCCGCGCGTTGCCGACCGGAAATTCCATTTCCGCCAGGGGGAGGCCCGGGTCGGGGACGAGGCTCTCCGGGTTGAAGACCTGCCGCGTCCCCATACCGCCGCATGCGGGGCAGGCGCCGTGGCGCGAGTTGAAGGAGAAGGAGCGGGGCTCCAGGGTCGCCACGCTGATGCCGCAGTCCAGGCACGCCTGGCGCTCGGAAAAGAGGCGCTCCTCGCGCTCGAGCGCCTCGATCGTCACCAGCCCCTCGGCCAGCTCGAGCGCCTTGCGCACCGAAGACTCCAGCCTCCCGCCGAGGCCGGGCTTGACGACGACCCGGTCGACGACCACCTCGATCGTGTGGTTGCGGGTCTTGGCCAGGGGGATCGCTTCCTCGAGGTCGTGCATCCGCCCGTCCACGCGCACCCGCACATACCCCTTCCTGAGGTATTTCTCGAACAGCTGCCGGAATTCCCCCTTCCGGTCGCGCACCACCGGGGCCATCACCACCACCCGCGTCCCCTCCGGGTATTCCAGGATCTGCTGCGCGATCCGGTCCGCCGTCTGCACCGCGATCGGCTTGCCGCACCGGGGGCAGTGGGGGCGGCCCACGGAGGCGAACAGCAGCCGGGCGTAGTCGTAGATTTCGGTGATGGTCCCGACGGTGGACCGGGGGCTGCGGCTGGTGGTCTTCTGCTCGATGCTGATCGCGGGGGAGAGCCCCTCGGCGCTGTCCAGCTCCGGCTTTTCCATCCGCTCCAAAAACTGCCGCGCGTAGGTGGAAAGCGACTCGATGTAGCGCCGCTGCCCCTCGGCGTAGATGGTGTCGAAGGCCAGGCTGGATTTGCCGGACCCGGACAGGCCGGTGACGACCGTGAGCCTGTGCCTCGGGATCTCGAGGCTGATGTTGCGGAGGTTATGCTGGCGCGCGCCGCGTATGACGATCTTTTCTAGCATGCATCGTCCAAATTGATCATTGTACGGCCGGAGCCCGGCGGGCTCAAGGCTTCAGTCCGCGCCGCAGGCGCCAGGGAAGGTCCAGGACCAGGAAAGTGGCGAGCGCAATCCCCTCGAGCGCCAGCAGGTACCAGGGCCAGGGCCCCAGGTGGTCCAGCAGCGACGGCGCCGACGGCTTGCGGCAGAGGTAGCCGTAGTTCCACCCCGCCGCCGCGTTGAGGGCCCCGACGGCGAGGGCGTAGAGGTTGAGCCCCAGCATCATGCGCCCGACCGCGCCGGGGCGCATGGCGAACGCGCGCCCGGAGACCAGGAAAAGGACCGCCGCCAGCACCACCCCGTGCCCCCAGAAAAAGAGGACGAAATCCCAGCCCCCTCCCGCAAGATCGGGGGTCGCGAGCGCCTGCACCCCCCCTCCGAGCCCCAGGTAGTAGGCCCATTCCACCCACAGCGGCCGCGGGCGCCAGAGCGCCGCGACGCAGACGATGAGGGTGAGGTTGCACAGGTCGAGCGGGAGGGACCAGGCCCAGTCCAGGCCCCAGGCCAGGGCCTGGCGGCTGTAGACAGCCCCCCCGTAGCCCAGAATCAGCAGGGCGAGCAGCCATCCCGCAGTCTTCCGCCCCGACGGGCCGAGGGTGCGCCCGAGCCGGAAAACCAGCACTCCCGCGAGCCCGATGACGGCCAGCGCTGCCAGGTGCGGGGCCGAGAAGGCCTCGAAGGCAAAGGAATCCCGAGCGGAAGTAGCCATGAGGGAAGGATATCGAATCGGGGCCGTGAGTGCTATATTGTGCTCCAGGAGACCGAAACCATGACCAGAAAATGTGCCCTGT
>JAFGSS010000113.1 GCA_016934555.1 Acidobacteriota bacterium
AGCGTCCCGTAGGTGGTGAAGACCGCGTCGCAGCCGTCGAAGCGCCCCGGGTCGCGGTCGCTGCCGGTGTGCGCGAGCACGCGCAGCGCGGGCGTGAAGCGGCGGGCCTCCTCGATCCAGTTGAAGACCAGCGAGCGCGGCATCACCACGAGCGAGGGGGCGTTCCCCGGCCCGCGGAGAGCGCGCCGCTCCTCGAGCAGCGCCAGCACCTGGACCGTCTTGCCGAGCCCCATGTCGTCGGCCAGGCACCCCCCCAGGTTGAAGCGATCGAGAAAGTGGAACCAGCCGAGCCCCTCGCGCTGGTACCCCCGCAGCTCCCCCCGGAACCCCGGCGGGGCGTCGGCGGGGAGGACCCCCGCGAAGCGGCGCATCTCGTCGCGGATGTGGCCGAAGAGGGCGTCGCAGCTCACCTCGGGTTCGGTTTCGAGCAGCGCGTCGAGCAGCCCCACCTGGTGGGTGCGGAAGCGCACGTGGTCCCCCTCGTCATGCCCCAGCCCCGCGAGGATGCGGTACTTGCTCACCCACTCCTCCGGGAGCATGCCGTAGCCGCCGTCGTCGAGGCGGACCGCCCCCTGGCGGCGCCGCAGCGCGGTTAGCAAGCGTGGGATCGGGACGCGGCTGCCGCCGAAGTCGGCGGCCCCGTGCAGTTCGAACCAGTCGATGCCCGAGGTGACGCGGAGCGTCAGCGCCCCGGGGCTGCGGAAAGTCTTCCCGTCGGCCTCCACGTGCCACCCGGCGCCGACCAGGTCGCGGACGGCGCCGGCCAGGCGGTTTTCGGTGATCGACCAGGCGGTGACACCGCGCAGTCCGCGGCGGGGGCGGAACCCCGCCTGCTCGAGCCGGAGGCGCGCCGCCCGTTCGGCCTCCGGGTCACGCAGGATGCGCTTTCTCTCCCGGACCACGGGGATCGTGGTCGAGCCGTCGCCGTCAGGGACCGTCCGGTCGAGGTAGCCGAACTCGAGTTCGGCCGCGAGGTAGGGGGCGCCCCAGGCCTCTTTGCGGGTGCGGATGCGCACGACGGGGCGCAAGGGGGGGGCCACCTCCTCCAGGCGCAGCTCCTCCGGGAGGCGCAGGGAGGGGGCCGAGCGGATACCCATCATCGCCTCGATCCACGCGTCCGCTTCCGCGGCGGGGACGAAGAAGGGGCCCTCGCGCCGGAAGAAGGAGACCCATTCGGGGGGGCCGGAGTAGGGGGCCAGCGTTTCGTCCCGGAGGAAGACCCCTTCGGCGAAGATGCGGTCCGGGACGTCGGCCGCCAGGCGCGCGCCGGCGCGGAAGAAGGCGCCCGCTACCTCGTAGCGTTCCTCGCCGGGCGCTCGGCGCGCCTCCACCTCGAACGTCCAGATCTCCCCGCCGTCCCATTTCAGGGGGCGCAGCTCCCCCTCCTCCATGCGGTGAAAGAGGCGGCCGGTGTCCGAAATGAGCGGGAGGAGGGTCGCAAGATCGGCCGCCGCGGGCTGGAAGCGGAGGTTCGAAGCGTAGGAGCCGAAATACCAGGCGTCCCGTTTGACCCCGACCAGGCGCGCGAGGATGTCCCGGTCGAGGGGGTGGTCGAAATCCGGCACCCCGTCGCGGAACGCTTCGAGCGGCCGGGGCTTTTTCCATCCGCCGTTCTTTTTGGGGTCGCGCGCCTCGATCTGGATGACCAGGGGGGAGTGGGCCAGCCTTTTGGAGCGCTCGATGACGTAGAGGACCTGCCGCCCCTCGGGCCAGGGAGCGCCCGGCGCCTGGGGGGCGGCCGCGCGCCGCATCCCCTCGAGCAGGTGGCGCCACTCCCCCGCGGCGCCGCGCCCCTCCTCCTCCCCTGCGTCCTCCGGCGGTTCCTCGTCCGGGAGGGCCCGGGCCGGGAAGGCTCCGCCGGGGGGGACGTCCTCGTCGAACCGGTCGAGGTCCCCGTCGTCGAACTCCTCGTCCTCCTCCCCGTCCGGGTCGAACCCGTCGCCGTCGAAGGCGGCCGGGGCCAGGGTGCGGGGGAAGGAGGGGTCCCATTGCTCGAAATGGTCCCGTCGCTCGAGTTCGAGCAGGGTGGCCCAGACGTGCTCGCAGACCGCGAGGGTGTTCTCGAAGCGGGCGCAGTCGCAGGAATAGATCAGCTCCCCGAGCTCGTTTTCCAGGTCCACGGTCGAGGGGGGGTCCGCCGCCACCTGCGCGGAGACGAACTCCTCGTCCGCGAAGAGGATACGGACCCCCCCGCGGTCGAAAACCTCCCGCCCCCGCAGCTTCGCATTCCGGCTGACGCGCCGGCTGATCCGGTCGAGTAGAGACATAAACGATAAAGTATACCCCGGCGGGAGAAGGGATCCCAGCCTCAACCGCCTCTTTGTGCTATGATGGGGGCACCTATGAAACCTCAAGGCGCGCGTCCGGCATGGCTCAAGGTGAAACTCCCCTCCGGCGAGGGGTATTTCAGGCTCAAGAAGCTGGTCGAAGGGGAGCGGCTGCATACCGTCTGCCAGGACGCCCGCTGCCCCAATATCGGGGAATGCTGGGGCGCCGGCACCGCCACGTTCATGATCCTGGGGGACGTGTGCACGCGCGCCTGCCGTTTCTGCGCCGTCACGAGCGGCAGGCCGCTCGAGGCCGACCCGGACGAGCCGCGGCGGGTGGCCGTGGCGGTCGAAAAGCTGCGGCTTCGGTACGTGGTCGTCACCTCGGTCGACCGGGACGACCTCCCCGACGGCGGCGCCTCGATCTTCGCCGAGACGATCCGGCGGGTCCGCACCACGGCCGGGCCGATCCGGATCGAGGTCCTCATCCCCGATTTCGGCGGGGACCCCGGGGCGCTCGAGACGGTGGTCTCGGCCGCCCCCGACGTGCTCGGGCACAACGTGGAGACGGTGCCGCGCCTCTACCCCCTCGCGCGGCCCGGGGCGCGCTACGAGCGCTCGCTCGAACTCCTCCGCCGCGCGAAGGCCCTGGGGACCGGGATGAGGACGAAATCGAGCCTGATGCTGGGGCTCGGGGAAACGGATGATGAGGTGCGCGGCGTGCTCGCCGACCTGCGGGGGGCGGCGGTCGATTTCCTCACCCTCGGGCAGTACCTGCAGCCCACGCGCGACTCGCTCCCCGTGGAGCGCTACGTCCCGCCGCGCGAGTTCGCGCGGTTGCGGGAGCACGCCCTCTCGCTCGGCTTCCGCCATGTCGCCTCCGGCCCCCTGGTCCGCTCCTCCTACCAGGCGCACGAAGCGTTCTCGGGGCGCTGAAACCATCGCTGTGCTATGATAGGAACAAAGGTTGTTCCCGATATGAAAAGCATCCTCTGCGTGGTGATGTTTCTGCTCTCCGTCCCGGTCGCGCCGGCGGCGGCCGCCGAGGCCGCCGAGGCCGTCGAGGCCGCCGTGGCCCGCATAGACGTCGCGGGCGCCATCGACCCCGTGACGGCCGAGTTCGTGGTGCGCGGCATCGAGCGGGCGGAATCGGAGGGGGCCGCTCTCGTGCTCCTGCGGCTCGATACCCCCGGCGGGTTCGGTGCCTCCATGGAGGCCATCATCGCGCGCATGCTGCAAAGCCGCGTCCCCGTCGTCGTCTGGGTGGGGCCGGGGGGGGCGAAGGCGGCCTCGGCCGGTTTCTTCATCCTGCTCGCCGCGGACGTGGGCGCGATGGCGCCCGGGACGGCGACGGGCGCCGCCCACCCGCTGCTGGCCGTCGGGGGCTTCCCGGTCGACGGCGGGGAGGCGGGCAAGACGCTGTCCGAAAAGGTCACCAGCAACGCCACCGCCTACCTGCGCAGCATCGTGACCCGGAGGGGGCGCAACCCGGAGGAGGCGGAAAAGGGGGTGACCGAAAGCAAGTCGTTCACCGAGGCGGAGGCGCTGGCGGCGGGCCTCGTCGACCTGGTGGCCGGGAGCGAGGCGGCACTCCTCGGGGCCCTCGAGGGGCGCCGCGTGCGGATGTTCTCGGGGGAGGAGCGGGTCCTCTCCGCGGCCGGGGCCGCGGTGGTCCGCTACGAGATGACGTGGCGCGAGCGGGCGCTGGCGGCCGTGTCGCAGCCGAACCTGGCCCTGCTCCTGGGGCTCGTGGGGGTGATCCTCCTCTATTTCGAGTTTTCCAACCCCGGGTTCATCGTCCCCGGCGTCATCGGCGGGATCTGCGTGCTCCTGGCGGTCCTGGGGCTCTCGCTCCTCCCCATCAACCATGTCGGCGTGCTCCTGCTCCTGCTGGCGGCCGGGCTCTTCGTGGCCGAGGTCAAGGTCGGGGGGTTCGGGGTGCTGGGGATCGGGGGGATCGTGTCCATGATCCTGGGCATGATGATGCTGATCGATTCCCCCGATCCGGCGGTCCGGATCGGGCTCTCCACGGCCCTCGCCCTGGCCCTCCCCTTCGCGGTGATCTCGATGATCCTTTTGGTCGCCCTGATCCGCTCGCTCGGCCAGCGGGCGGCCACCGGGGACGAGGGGATGGTGGGGCTCGAGGGGGTGGCCGACACCGCTATCGGCGCCGCCGGCCGGGTCCTGGTGCGGGGGGAGTACTGGTCCGCGCGCGCGGCGGCCCCCATCGCGGCGGCCAAGCGGGTGCGTGTCGTCGGGGTGGACCACCTCACCCTGGCGGTGGAGGAAATCACCGACGGGGAAAACTGACCGTCGACAGTCTGAAGGGAGGGCGTTATGGGATCGATGTGGATGCTGGGCCTCATCATCGTGCTGATGTACCTCTGGAGCACGATCCATATTCTGAAGGAGTACGAACGCGGGGTGGCCTTCCGCCTGGGGCGGCTGGTCCCCAAGGCGATGGGGCCGGGCATCGTCTTCATTTTCTGGCCCGTCTACCGGATGGTGCGGGTGAGTCTGCGGACCGTCACGCTCGACGTCCCCCCGCAGGACACCATCACGCGCGACAACGTCTCGGTCAAGGTCAACGCCATCGTCTATTTCCGCGTGATGAACGCCCCGCGGGCGATCGTGGAGGTGGAGGACTATCTCTACGCGACCTCGCAGCTGGCGCAGACGACGCTCCGCTCGGTGCTCGGCGAGGTCGACCTGGACGACCTGCTGAGCCACCGGGAGATGCTCAACGTCAGGCTGCAGGAGATTCTCGACCGGCATACGGACATCTGGGGCATCAAGGTGAGCCTCGTGGAAGTCAAGCAGGTCGACCTGCCGCAGGAGATGCAAAGAGCTATGGCGAAGCAGGCCGAGGCGGAACGGGAAAAACGTGCTAAGATCATCCACGCCGACGGAGAATTCCAGGCATCGGCGAAACTGGCGGAGGCGGCGGGCATCATCAACCAGGAACCGGTGGCCCTGCAGCTGCGCTACCTGCAGACGTTGACCGAAATCGGCACGGAGAAGAACACGACCGTGGTTTTCCCCGTGCCCATCGACATGATCAAGGCCTGGATGGAAACCAGGAAACAGGGGTAAATTTTCATGACGGATCGCGAACCTGAGGCCGGACACGAACTGGTGCTCGATAATCGAAAACTCATCATCGCTTTTGCAGTGTTGATCGCCATCTGCGGCGCCTTCTTCGTCCTGGGTTTCATGGAGGGGCGGCGGCAGGGGTTCCAGGACGGCATGCAGACGGCGCTCGAAACGGCGCCGGGGGGCACGGCGCCGACGGCCGGAACGCCGGGAGAGGCCCCGGCCGCCGGGACGAAAGAGGAGATCGCCGAGAGCGATCTCGACTGGTACCGCAGCGTGAACCGGCGCGAGGGGGATCCCGCGATCGCCCCGCGGCTGGACCCCGCTCCGCGGCCCCCGGAGCCGGTGCCGGAGGCGGCTCCGGAACCGGAGGCGGCGCCAAGGCAGGCGGCCGCGACGAGCAGGGCGGCGGCCCCGGCCGCCCCCCCCGCCCGGCGGCCCCAGGCCCGGGCGGCCTCCGACGGGGTCACCTATTCGGTGCAGGTGGGGGCGTTCCGGGCGCGGCGTGAAGCGGAGAGCGCGGGGCGCAGCCTCCGGGAGAAGGGATTCACCGGCAGGATCGAGGTCCCCGATTCCCCCGAGGGGTTCTACCTGGTCAAGGTGGGAAAGTTCGCGACCCGGGCCGAGGCGGCCGCCATGCAGCTCCGGCTCAAGAACAGCGGCTTCAAGTGCTTCATCAAGACCAACTGAAGAGGGCGCTTTTGCCGGTCCTCTCCGGGCTCCTCGCCGCGGCCTCCTTCCCGGCCGCGGCGCTGGGGGCCCTGGCTTGGGTCGCGTGGGTCCCGCTCCTGGCAGCGGTCGATCGCGCGCGCGGCCGCGGGGGCGCCTTCGGGGCGGGGCTCGTGGCCGCGGGAGTCTCCACCGGCATCCTGCTCGCATGGATCCCGGGGGTGCTCGTGCGGCACGGGGGGATGGCGCCCCTGTCCGCCTGGGGCGCCTACGCGGCGCTCGCGGCGGTGCTCGCGCTCTACCCCGCCGCCGCCTGCCTCCTCGTCAAGCACCTGATGCTGCAGGGGGGGAGGGGGTGGCTCCTCGCTTTCCCCGCCGCCTGGGTGCTGGGCGAATACGCCCTCTCCTTCTCCCCGTTCGGCGGGCTCCCCTGGCTCCTGGCGGGCTACACCCAGGCCGATTGTCTCGCCGTCATCCAGATCGCCGACCTCGCCGGGGTCTACGGGGTCTCCTTCCTGGTCCTGGCGGTCAACACGGC
>JAFGSS010000114.1 GCA_016934555.1 Acidobacteriota bacterium
AGGGGAAGGGTATACCGGCACCTGGAGGAAAACGGCAGCTGATCCTTCCTATCCATCAACGGGTGCAAGGCGTGTCACGGGGCGAACCTGACCGGGACGCCGCTCGCCCGGGTGCCGGTCGCCCGGTCATTCAGCGCGGAGGGAGGAACGTTCAGTTACGCCCGGGGAGACATGGTGCGCTGCGACCGCTGCCACGACATGCCCGATCTCTGATCTCCGAGGCGGCCGGGAATGACAAGGCTATGAGATTCCTTCATGGTTTGCACGCGGTACTGCCGCTGGCGGGGCTGGCCGGAGTCTGGCTGGTCCTCCAAATGCCGGCGCAGCCCAGGATTCCGGAGGCAGCGGGGACCGCTGCGTCGATCGCAGGGACGGCCGATCCAACGGCTGCGCGGCCGTCCCTGGCACCTCCCTCCGGTTCCGCGGCGGACCGCCCCGGGGAGTGGAACGCCGATTCCGCGGTCCGGTATCTCCTCGGCAGCCTCCAGAGGGGGGAGCGGTTCCGATCCTATCGGCTGGCCGGAATCGTCGCGGATCCTTCGGCTCAGGGCGCCAGCCGCGCCGTCATCGAGGACCTGGAAGCGGGAACTACCCGCGCCTACGCCGTCCCCGACCCCCTTCCCGATGGTTCCCGCCTGGCCGCCATCAAGAGCGACTATGTCGTCCTGGAAAAGAACGGCGTCAGGAAACGGTTGCGGCTTCATTCCCGCAGGGATGCCCGGAGCGGCCCGGCTGCCTTGGAGACGACCGGGGCGGAGGGATACAAAAGGATCGGCGAACATGAGTTCGACCTGAATCCGTACCGGGTGTTCAGGGGCGACGCCGACCGGGTCCTCGGTTTTTCGCTGAGGGCGTCGCTCCGCGGGGGCTCCATGGAAGGGGTCCTGATATCCGGACTGGATTCCACCGGCCCGGCGCATCGCCTCGGATTGAGGGAGGGGGACGTGCTGCTGGCGGTCAACGGCAAACCGGTCGACAGCCTCCTGAATGGGGTCCGGGCCTGCCTCATCGCCCACGGGTCCGACGACGTCGAAATCAGGCTCCGCCGCGCGGGACGCGACGTCACCCTGACCTACCATCTCTTCTGGCAGGGTCGCGGCTCGTGGACTACCGCGACCGTGCTCCGTTCGCGGGCCGTCGCCTCGCTGCTCGACGACGCCTCCGTCTTGCACCTGTTCTAGAAAGGATACTGGCGCGGGGCGCGCTGCATGCTGATCCAGCGCAGCTCGGTGAATTCCTCCAGGCCCGCGCGGCCGCCGAACCGGCCCCAGCCGCTGTCCTCGATCCCCCCGAAGGGGACCTGCGGCTCGTCGTGCACGGTCTGGTCGTTGATGTGCACGATCTGCAATCAATACCGCCGTGTCAAAAATCCAATATTGATCGCTGCGATCTTCGGTTGCAATGCCCCCATAGTTAAGATGATGCCGCCTGAGTCGACATAATGAGGCTTATCGGAATAGGGGAGGGGGAAGAGATTGCTGGATCGCGGACAAAAACGGCAGCTAATGCTTCCGATCCTTGAATTCCGGCCTGTTTTACTGAAGCCCATGGCATGTTTTCCCAATGCGGTTGACAAGGGAAATCGTGGGAGTTATGGTTTGCGCAAAGCATATATCGTATCTGCTAGCGTGTCAGTGGAATGAAAAGGAAGCTCTTTCCTTAATTCTAATGGACGGCGGTCCGCTGAAGGCATCTTTCCGGATCCATGCTGCGGGGGGTGGATATGAGAAACAGAAAAACAGGAATTATGTTTCAGATCCTGGCTGCAGGGATTTTGCTGATGCTGTCTTTGAACGGCTGCCGGGAAACCAGGATTGGCTCCATCGACGACTCCGATCGCAGCCTGCTCATTTCATCCGGGGAAAGGAACCTTGATCCGGATAACACGCAGGCCGAATGGAACAGGTTTGTCGGAGACAACAACGCGTTCGCCTTTGATCTGTACCATGCGATCGGTGATGACGCGGAAAATTTGCTGTTTTCTCCCTACAGCATTTCGGTCGCTCTGGCAATGACTTGGGGCGGCGCCGCCAACCGGACAGAATCCCAGATGGCCGATACGCTGCATTTCTCGTTTCCGCAGGAAAAAATGCATTCACTTTTCAATGAACTGGACCTCGGCCTGAACGACCGGAATCAAAATGATCCCGCCAATGAGGACAAGTATCTAAAATTGAAAATCGCCAATGCCGTCTGGGGGCAGAAGGATTACGGGTTTCTGGAGTCCTATCTGGATCTGCTGATGTTCCATTACGGCGCCGGCATTCGGCTGGCGGATTTCATCCACAATCCCTCACGGGCGCGCTTCGACATCAACGACTGGGTCGCGGAGCAGACGGAAAACAGAATTCAGGATCTTCTTGCCCAAGATGATGTGAATACTTCAACCAGGATGGTGCTGACCAATGCGATCTATTTCAAAGCCTCCTGGGGAATTCCTTTCGATCCCGACCAAACATATTCCGGCGTTTTCCATTGTGAGGATGGAACGGATGTTCCCGTGTCCATGATGATTCCGGCGCCGGGCAGCGGGGAAAACGGCGAAAATTATGCCGCAGCCGAAGGCCCCGGGTACCAGGCGGTGCAGCTGCCCTATTACGGCGATGATTTTTCCATGCTCATTGTGATTCCGGATGCAGGAACCTTTTCAGCATTCGAACAGGATATGAATGCCGCGATGATGGAGCAGATTACAGGCGGACTGTCCAAACAGGATGTGAATCTGAAGATGCCGAAATTCGGATATGAAACCAGAGTTCAACTGTCCGATACGCTTTCCGGGATGGGAATGCCGGATGCTTTTATCCCCGGCAGCGCCGATTTTTCCGGCATGGACGGGGGGCTGAGCCTGTTTCTCGACAAGGTGATTCACCAGGCGTCCGTCACGGTGGATGAAGCCGGAACGGAAGCCGCCGCCGCCACGGCAGTGGTGATGACCTATTCTCCAGATCCGGACCCGATCGAGATCACCATAGACCGGCCCTTTATCTACATGATCCGCGACAATCAGACCGGCGCCGTTCTGTTCCTGGGCCGTGTCAAGGATCCGAGTTGAATGCGTCTCTACCTCGGTTCAGGCGCCGCTGCACACCCTGCGCCTGTGATTGCTCCCGGAGTTTATTGATTTGCAGAAGTGCTGTACACTGGCCGCCGGTCGCAAAGGTCCTCAAAATCTCTGATGCCGGAAGCATAGGGAATGTTGTCGGTTTTCATTTAGCGGCTGCAATAAATACCGCCGGAAAACGTCAAAAAGCGATATTCACTATATATGCGTGTCTCATGATCTATTCCAAACGATGTGCTATAAAGTGAAGATATCCTAAAAGGCAAAAAGGGAACTCATGCTTGGAATTGGCCTTAAATAGCAGCCAGGAACAGGCCGGGCATGGTTTATATCCAGGCAATAGACGTGCAAGAACATCCAGCGCACTCAAATGATGCTGCCCGGGTCTGTGGTGATGGCGTTGTTGCGGAACCTCTCATATGCGGCCCCGCACTACATGGGCTTCCGATCTGTAGTGTAATACACGGTCTGCGCATTCGGAGCCGGTCGTTCTATTTTGGCCCAATGAGAAAAACCAGCCAAAGGAGCATTGATTGCATGCCCACGATACCTATGGTTTTGGGGTGGCGGTTCTTCTTCTACATGAACGAAGGAAATGAACCGATTCACGTTCATGCCCGCAAAGGCGATTGAGAATGCAAGTATTGGCTGAGGCCGGACTCTTATGAAATCGAGGAAGGCTGGTCTCACAATCTGACGCCGCGACCGAGGCGTGAGGTGCGCAAAATCATTTTTGACCACTTTGATCTGATCGTGGGAGAATGGCACAATGCATTTGGAGGCTAAGGAAATGCTGGCAACGGAGACGATCACGGCGGCAGCTATCGAGACAACGCCAGAGGGCTTGGTATTGTTGGTTGGCAATCGCACGGTTCGAATCCCCTGGGAAAAATGCTCAAAGAGACTGACAGCCGCCACGGAAAAGGAACGCATGAATGCCGAGCTGTCTCCCGGTGGATACGGGATTCACTGGGCCTTGATTGATGAAGATCTATCGGTCAATGGCCTGCTGAGAGATCACGGGTAGGGAACCGAACCATTCCTGCCTGCAGGGTTGTTCGCTCCCGGAAATGGGTGTGGCTCATGGCTGCCGATCGGGCGCGAAAACCTGCTTCAGCTTGACCATCCCCACGGGGGGCGCGATCAGGGTCTTCCGGTCCCGGGAGAGGGACAACTGCTCCCGGACGTTGTGCTCCGCCCTCGCGTGCCCGGTCACGATCGTCTCGATCCCCGCGGTCAGGAACTTTTTCTTTTCCCATTCCGAGCGGGAGGAGAACTCGCCGGGGCTGTCGGAGCCGACATTGAGGCAGCGGCTGCCGTCGAAAGAGAACTTCTGGGTGACCGCTCCCATCTCCCCGTCGAGGGTGTAGCGGTGCACGATCCGGATCCGGTCTTGCGACTGGGCGATAGCTATCGAGTTTGGTTGTGATAGTTCCAATGGTAATAGTCATCCCCGTCCCGTTACGCCCGGGCTGACGGCGCGGGGGGCGCCGTTGTATAATCCCCGCAGGCGGATATACGGGCGGAACCAACGGCGGAAGGGGAGGGGCGGACCATGGCGGATAGGACTCTCGAGGAGCTGGAAAAGGAAGACGGGCAGGAGGGGCGGGGGGCGCTGGTGGCGGCCCACGGGCGGGTCTACGACGTCGGGGGGAGCGCCCTCTGGAAGGGGGGGCGGCACATGGGGGCGCACCAGGCCGGGGCCGATCTCACCGCGGAACTCGCCGACGCGCCGCACGGCGAGGAGGTGTTCGAGCGCGTCCGGGAGGCGGGGCGGCTCGTCGAGCGGGAGGCGGGCAAAGCGGAGCCGGCGCGCGAGCTGCCTGCGTGGGCGGAAAAACTGATCGCCCTTCATTCGCACCCCATTTCGGCCCACTTTCCCCAGGCGTTTTTCGTCTTCGCCCCGGTTTTTCTCATGCTCTTTTATGTCAGCGGGAATCCCGGGTTCGAGCGCACCGCGTTTCACACCCTCTCGGCCGGGTTCCTGATGGCCTTCCCGGGGGCCCTTACGGGCCTCGTCCACTGGTGGTACAAGTACGGCGGAAAAGCGCGCCCGGTCTTCAAATTGAAGATCGCGCTGTCGGTCCTGCTCCTGGTGCTGGCGGGGGCGGGCGTCCTGCTCCACTTTTCCGCCGGCACCCTCTCCCCGGACGCGCTCCACTGGGGCGTGATCGCGCTGTACGTCCTGCTCCTGCCCGTCATCACCCTGCTCGGGCGCGCCGGAGGCCAGATCGTCTTCGGCGGGAAGGGGAGGTAGCGGCTCCGGCCGGCCCCACCGGGGGAGGCGGCCCATCTGCTCCTTGAAACCGACGGCGGCCAGGCGGTACCCTTTCTCTCTTGCGGAGGCGGGACGGGAATGGACGGGGGGGGCGGTCAGGGGGGCAGGGGTGCGGGCCGGACGCCGCTGCTCGGCAGGAATTTCGTGCTCGCCTCGCTCGCCTATTTCTTCGTCTTCATGGCCGGCGCCGTCTTCTACCTCTTTCCCCTCCATCTCGAGCACTTCGGGGCGTCCAAGGCGCGCGTGGGCCTCGTCATGGGGATCCACAGCGTCACCGCCATCCTGGTGCGCCCCCTGTTCGGCCGCCTGCTCGACGAAAAGGGGGGGCGCGCGGTGGCGCTCGGGGGGGTGCTGCTGATGATGCTGTCGATCCCCGGCTTCTACCTGATCGGGAGCGCGGGGTGGCCGGTGCTCCTGCTGCGGGCGCTGAACGGGATCGGCTGGGGGGTGGCGACCACCGCCATCATGGCCATCAGCTCCGAATGCTCCCCCCCGGAGCGGATGGCGCATTCGCTCGGCATCCTCGGCTCGGCCGGGATCGTGGCGGGGGCGGCCGGACCGGCCCTGGCGGAGGAACTGGTGCGGCGCTTCGACTTCGACGCCGTCTTCACCGCGAGTTTCCTGATGCTGGCCGCCACGTCGGCGTGCGTGCAGGCGATCCGGGCCGCGCGGCCCGAGAGGGCGCCGGCGAGGGCGCCGGCGAGCGCGCCGGCGTGGGCGCAACGGTTCCGGCTGCCGATCGGCCCCTCCCTGGCCGTCCTCCTGGTCATCGCCGCCATGCCGGTGGCCCACGGGGCGGTCCGGGGCTCGGTCGTCAACTTCATCGCGCTCTACGCCTCGGGCGAGGGACTCGGCCGGATCGGCCCCTTCTTCATGGCCTTCTCGCTGGCGGCCATCCTCACCCGGCTGGGGATCGGGGACATTTCGGACCGCTACGGGCGCAAGCGGGTGATCCTCCCCGCGGCGCTCTTGATCGGCCTGAACATGTTCTGGATCGCCTCGGTCCATTCCTCCGGCGCCTTCATCGTCAGCGGCTTCGTCGCCGGCTTCGGGCAGGGGCTGATCTTCCCCGCGCTGAGCACCTACGTCATCGACTTCATGGGGAGGGAAAACAAGGGTTTCGCCCTGGGCCTGTACCTGTCGCTGTTCGACGTCGGGATGGGGCTCGGGTCCCCCCTTTTCGGGTGGGTGTCGGACGTCGCCGGCTACCGGCCGATGTACCTGGCCGCGGGGGGGCTGATCCTGGTCCTGACCGTGGTGTTCCAACTGAAAGCGCCGCGGATCCCGGCGTCCGCCCCCGTTTCGGGATAGGAACCGGGATCGATTCGGCCTTGTATAAATCCTCCGGGTGTCCTATCTATGGGACAAGGGGACAAACGGGGGAGGGATCCCATGCCGGAAGAACGCCAGCGAGGGGACGCTGTTTTCAGGGTCATCGTCCTCTGCGCCGCCCTGGTCGTCATCGTCGCGGGGATGAAGGCCGCACGCGTGATCGTGGCCCCCGTCATGCTCAGCCTTTTCGCCGCCATCGCGCTCTCCCCCCTGGTCGGGTGGCTCACGCGCCGCCGGGTGCCCAGGGTCCTCGCGATCCTGGCGGTGCTGGCCGTCATCGTGGTGCTGGGCGTCGTCACGGGGATCGTGGCCGCCGGGGCGTTCGACGCCCTCGTCCGGAGGATCCCGTTCTACGCGGAGCGCCTCAGGAGCGAAACGGCGGCGGTGATCCACTGGGCGCAGGGGCGGGGGTTCGACATTCCGGAAAAGGGGATCCTCGGCCTGATCGACCCCGGGGCGGCGATTGCGGTCGCGGCCGACCTCCTCAGGGAATTCGGGAGCGCCCTGGCGAATGCCTTCCTGATCCTGCTCGTCGCGATGCTGATGCTGATCGAAGGGGCCGAACTCCCGGGCAGGATCCACAAGGCCTACGCGATGGAGGAGACCCGCTTCGCCTGGTTCGGCGCGTTCACGGCCAACCTCTACCGCTACCTGGCCATCAAGACCGTCATCAGCCTCGCCACCGGCATCTGCGCGGCCGCCTGGTTATGGTTTCTCGGGGTCGATTTCCCCGTCCTGTGGGGGCTTTTGGCCTTTCTGCTCAATTACGCCCCCACCATCGGATCGATCCTGGCGGGGATCCCCGTGGTGCTGCTGGCCCTGATCCAGCTCGGGTGGGGGAGCGCGCTGCTCGTCGCCCTGGGCTACCTGGCGCTCAACCTCCTGCTGGGAACCCTCCTGGAGCCCCGTTTCCTGGGAAGGGAACTCGGCATGCCCACGCTGCTGGTGTTCCTGTCGATGCTCTTCTGGGGGTGGGTCCTGGGCCCCATGGGCATCTTCCTATCCATCCCGCTGACGATGACCATCCTCATCGCGCTCAAGAGCCACCCGGACACCGAGCGGATCGCCGTCCTGCTCGGTCCGCGGGAGCGGGCCTGAGGGCGCCCGGTCAGTCCGCGGCGCCCAGGCCCCAGCCGCCGTCGACGACGATCTCCTGGCCGGTGACGTAGTCCGAGGCGGGTGAAACCAGAAACAGCGCCAGCCCGTACAGGTCGCGCGGGAATCCCACCCGGCGCATCGGGATCGCCCGGGCGACCGCCGCCTGTTCCTCCGGGTCGTGCGCGTGCCCCCCGCCGATGTTGGTGACGATGTAGCCGGGGGCGATGGCGTTGACGGTGATGCCGTAGGCCGCAAGCTCCAGGGCCGCCGTCTTCATGAACTGCGCGGCCCCCGCCTTGGCCGTCATGTAGGCCGCGCCGATGGCGGGTTCGATGCGGGTGCTCGCCAGCGAGGTGGTGACGACGATGCGCCCTCTCCTCTGCGGTTTCATGTGGCGGGCGGCGGCGCGCACGGTCGCGAAAATGCCGTTGAGGTTGACGTCGATCACGCGGTTCCAGCGTTCGTCGGTGTAGTTTTCGATCGCCCCCCCGGGGAGGCGGGGACGTTCCGACCCGGCCCAGGCCCCGACGAAGCCGGCCCCGGGGTCGATCCCGGCGTTGGCGAAAGCGGCGTCGAGCCCGCCGTAGAGCGCGGCCGCCTCGTCGAAGGCGGCGTCGAGGGCGCCGTGGTCGGTGACGTCGGCGAGGCAGGCGCGGACATCGAAGCCCTCCCGGCACAGGCGGCGGGTTTCGGCCTCCAGGCGCGCGGCGTCCAGGTCCAGGAGCGTCACGCGCGCGCCGCCGGCGGCCAGAACCTCGGCATAGCCGAGCCCGATGCCGCTGGCTCCCCCGGTGACGATGGCGCCGTAGCCGCTGACATCGAACAGATCGGAGATTTTCATATCCTGCCCTCCCGCCGGCGAGGCAATAAAAAAGGGAGGCCCGCGGGCCTCCCTGTCACGTTTTCCTGCCCTTGAAGTGGCGGGGCCGACGAGACTCGAACTCGCGACCTCCGGCGTGACAGGCCGGCGTTCTAACCAACTGAACTACGACCCCACCTGATCAAAGGCGCCGAATAATAACGCACAACC
>JAFGSS010000115.1 GCA_016934555.1 Acidobacteriota bacterium
AGGCGCCGACGGCTTCGTCATGGGCGAAGGGGGGGTGACGCTCCTGATGAAGCGGCTGGCCGACGCCGAGCGCGACGGCGACAAGATTTACGCCGTGGTGCGCTCCATGGGCGCCTCGAGCGACGGAAAGGGGAAGGGGATCACGGCCCCTAACCCGGTCGGCCAGAAGCTGTGCGTGCGCCGGGCCTGGGATAACGCGGGTCTCCGGCCCGTCCCCGGGGACCTGATCGAGGGACACGGGACCAGTACGAGCGTGGGGGATGCCGCCGAACTGGAATCTCTGGTGGAAATCCTGAACGAATTCGGCCTGGCGCGCGGCGCCCTGGACCTCGGTTCGGTGAAATCCAACCTCGGCCACCTCAAGGGGGGGGCCGGCGCCGCCGGTATCCTGAAGGCCGCGCTCTGCTTGAAGGAGAAACAGATCCCTCCCAGCCTGAACTTTGACCGCCCCAATCCGCACATCGATTTCGACAAGGCCCCGTTTCAGGTCAACACCGCGCTCAAAGCGTGGGAAGTCGCCCCGGGGCAGGTGCGGCGCGCGGGCGTGAGCGCCTTCGGTTTCGGGGGAACCAACTTCCACATGGTCATGGAGGAATACGTCCCGGGCCGGATCGCGGGCGAGCCGAAGCCCCGGGTTGCGGTCCCCCGCAATTACGGGGAGGCGCCCCCGAAGAGGGACCTGAAGGCTCCCCTGCGGGGGGCCCTGGTCCTGGGGGCGGATTCCGAAGGCACCCTCGTGGAGCGGGCAAGGGCCGCCCTTGAGGAGGCCGCCGCGGGACGGGCGCCGGAGCCTGCGCCCCCGATGGAGGCCGATCTGCGGGCCCCGCTGCGCCTGGCGGTTGACTACGGCGACGCCGCGGAGCTCGCCGACAAGCTCGGGCGGGCACTCAAGGCGTTCGAGGAAAACCAGCCCGCGCGATGGAAGGCGCTCCGTCCCAAGGGGATCTATTTCGGGAAGGGGCCGGCGCCGAAGGTCGCTTTCCTGTTCACGGGGCAGGGGTCGCAGTATGTCAATATGCTGCGGACGCTCCGGGAAACCGAGCCGATCGTGACGGAGGTGTTCGCGGAGGCCGACCGCACGATGGCGCCGCTGCTCGGCCGCAGCCTTACGAGCTGCATCTACCTTGACGAATCGGACGAGGCGGCGGTGCAGGAGGCCGAAAACGGCCTGAAGCAGACGGCGATCACGCAGCCGGCGGTGCTGGCCACCGAGACGGCCCTGGCACGGCTGATCGGCGCCTACGGGATTGCTCCCGACATGGTCATGGGGCACAGCCTCGGAGAGTACGGCGCGCTGGTGGCGGCCGGGGCCATCACCTTCGAGAACGCGCTCAAGGCCGTCAGCGCCCGCGGCAACGAAATGACCAAGTGCGCCATGGAAGACAACGGCCTGATGGCCGCCGCCTTCGGTCCCATCGGTGAAATCCAGAAGGTGCTCGAAACGGTCGAGGATTACGTCGTCATCGCCAACATCAACAGCACCAAGGAGGCCGTCATCGGCGGCAGCACCACCGGGGTTGAAAAGGCGGTGGAGGCACTCAAGCAGGCGGGCTACGTCGCGCGCGTGCTGCAGGTGAGCCATGCCTTCCACACCCGGATCGTCGCCCCGGCGGGCGAGAGCCTGGCCCGGATCCTGGGGACGATGAACATCCAGCCCCCGGTTACCCCCATTGTCACCAACGTCACCGGCGAATTCTACCCCATGGGACCGGGGGTGGTCCCGGAGATGATCGGCCTGCTGGGGAGACAGGTCTCTTCCCCGGTCCAGTTCATCAAGGGGCTCAACACCCTCTACGACGCCGGGGCCCGCGTCTTCGTGGAAATGGGGCCCAAGCGCATCCTCTACGGTTTCGTGGAGGACGTGCTGGGCGACCGTGAAGGGGTGGTCTCGCTCTTCACCAACCACCCGAGGATCGGAGATGCGGCGTCCCTGAACCTGGCCCTGTGCGGACTCTACGCCGCGGGGCTGGGGGTCGGGCGGGCCGTCCGGGAAGAAAGGGCGGTCCTGACCGCGCCTGCGGCCATGGCGCCGTTTCACGCGGAGGCCCCGGCCATGGCGCCGGAGCCGCGTCCCACCCCCGCGGCCGCGCAACCCGCGGAGGAGGCGGACCGCATCACCGAACTGGGACGGCTGTTCGCGGAATTCCTGGATCGCGGGATGGCGATCCACGCCGGGGGGAAAAAGGGGCAGGCGCCGCCGGTCGACCTTTGCATCACCGGTGCGGCCCTCGGCCTTCCGGGCGTGGACGGCGTCTTCAGCGACGACAACGTGGAGCGCATGCTGCGCGGGGACGTGTTCATCCGCCCGATCCCCGAGGAGCTGCGGCGGCAGATGGTCGAGAAGAACATCACCCGGCTCCTGAAGACGGAAGGGGGTGAGGGCCGGTTCGAATACATCCAGAGCACGGCCGACGTGATCAAGCTCGCGGCCCGTTCGGAGGAGTTCGACATCGTCCGCGATTTCGGGTTTCCCGAGGAGCGGTTGGCGGCGCTCGACCGCGTGACCAAGCTGGCCATCGGCGCGGGTATCGATGCGCTGAGAGACGCGGGAATCCCGCTGGTGATGCGGTACAAGACCACCACCAAGGGGACCAAACTGCCCGACCGCTGGATGCTCCCGGATGAAATCCGGGACGATACCGGGGTGCTGTTCGCCTCCGCGTTTCCGGGATACGATTCCTACGCCGAAATCATGGCCGGTTTCTACGAGGACCGCGAACGGCGCCGGCGGCTCGCGGAGCTCGAAAACCTGCGCGCCTCGGGCGGGGCCGGTGAAACGCTCTCCGGGGAGCTCGAACGGCGCATCGCGGCGCTCAAAAAGGAGATCGAGGAGAAGACGTATCATTTCGACCGGCGCTTCCTGTTCCGGGTCCTCTCCATGGGGCATTCCCAGTTCGCCGAGTACATCGGGGCGCGGGGACCGAACACGTCGACCAACGGGGCCTGTTCGAGCGGCACGCAGGCCCTGGGGATCGCGAGCGACTGGATCCGCACGGGTCGCTGCCGGCGAGTGATCATCCTCTCGGCCGACGACATCACTTCCGACAACCTGTTCGGCTGGTTCGGTTCCGGCTTCCTGGCCTCCGGGTCGGCGGCCACGGGGGAAGTCGTGGAGGAAGAGGCGATCCCGTTCGACCGGCGGCGCCACGGGCTGATCGTGGGGATGGGGGCATCGGCCCTCGTACTCGAGAGCGCCGATGCCGCGCGCGAACGCGGCATCCGCCCGATCTGCCAGGTGCTCGGGACCGTCGTGGCCAACAGCGCCTTCCACGGGTCGCGCCTCGACGTCAACCACATCCGCCACGTCATGGATAAGCTGATTTCCCAGGTGGAAGGCGAGCACGGGATCGACCGGTACCAGATCGCCCCGGAAACGGTTTTCGTTTCCCACGAGACCTACACTCCCGCCCGGGGGGGCAGCGCATCGGCCGAGGTTTTCGCCCTGCGCCACTGCTACGGGAACGCGACCGACCGGATCCTCATCGCCAACACAAAGGGGGCGACGGGCCACCCGATGGCCGTGGGGTTCGAGGACGTGGTTTCGGCCAAGATCCTGGAAACCGGGATCGTCCCTCCCGTCCCCAACTTCAAGGAGGTCGACCCCGAACTCGGGTATCTCAACCTTTCCAGGGGGGGCTCTTACCCGGTGCGCTACATCCTGCGCCTCGCGGCCGGGTTCGGGTCGCAGATCAGCATCACGATGATGCGGTGGATGGCCACGCCGGACGGCCGGCGTCCCGCGCCGGGGGCCCTCGGCTACGCCACCCGGATAGAGAACGCCGCAGCGTGGACCGGATGGCTGCAGCGGCTGAGCGGCTATGAGACGCCGGAAGTCGAGGTCGTCAAACGCACGCTGCGGGTCCGTGACCAGGGGCCGACGGCGTACCGCGAAAACGGGAACGGGAACGGGAACG
>JAFGSS010000116.1 GCA_016934555.1 Acidobacteriota bacterium
ACAGAATGATTATCCCGGGATCCGATCGATGCAAGAGAAAAGAGTATTCGGACTTTTTGGGTCCCCGTTCCCTGGCTGATCCGGCCGGACAACCGCGAGGGCTCTCCGAACGCCCGGCAGAACCGGATAAGTTTTCTCCCGATTTCCTGTCGCCGGGCGCCGCTTCGTGTATGATTGGGTTTCCTACACCTTGACGTTCAGGACACTTCAGGCCGGCCGTGAAACCGAAACTTCTCTTCTGCAACGTCGACGTCGACACCGACCTGGCCCGGGGCCGGTCGGCCCGGCAGCGGCAGTCGTGCCTCGACGCCCGCTTCTACTTCCTCCCCTGCGGCGGCCCGGACGACAGGATCCTGCTCGACGCCGCCACGCCCGAATCCTACCGGTCCTACCTGTCCGGGCTCGGCCTCGGCCTGCCCCGGGAGTGCTCCGGGGGAGAGGTCCTCGCGGGCCACACCGCTTTCCCCTGGGGGTGGAGCCGGTCGGCCATCGACCGTTTCAGGCGGCACGGCGCCGATCTCCGCCACCCGCCGCTCGAGGCCGTCCGGGCCGTCAACCACCGCCGCTTCTGCCACGAGACGGCACGGGGCCACGGTCTGGGCCTCGAGGGATCGGCCCTGTACGCCTCGGCCGCGGAAGCCCGGGCCCATATCCGCGCTTCCCGTACCTTCCCCCTGGTCCTCAAGCCGGTGCACGGAAACGCCGGGATCGGCCTCGTCCTCGTCGGCTCGCCCGGGGAGGCCGACACCGTCGACCGGATCTATGCGCGTCCGGGCTCGTCGGCCGTCATCGAGCCCTGGGTCGATCGTTCGGCCGACCTCTCCTCCAGGATGGAACTGGACGGCTCGGGCCGGATCGTCGCCCTCACCCACCACCGCGCCCTGATCAACCGGGCGGGGGTTTATTTCGGGAACCAGCTCCTTCCGGAAGACCCGCTCGTGGCCCGGTGGCGGCGCAGAATGGAGGAGGGAGCGACAATCGTCGCGGGGGAACTGCACGCTGCCGGGTATTTCGGCCCGGCGGGACTCGACTGGGTCGTCCACGCGACCGACGGCACGGAACGCTGCGCCCTGGTCGATGTCAACGCCCGGCAGCCGATGAGCCTCCTCGCCTACACCCTGCGCGACCGGCTGGCGCCCGGCAGACCCTGCCTCCTCCTTTTTGCGCCGCGCCGCCGCTACCCCGCCCTGACCGATTACGCCTCCTGGCGCCGGCGCCTGGGAAAATATGCCTTCGACCCCGCGCGCGGAACCGGTATCCTGCTCTTTACACCCCTCTCCTATGCCGCGGGAGGGACCCGATATCGCCCCCTGCGGCACGGGTTCTTCATCGCCGCGAATACGGCGGAGGAGATCGGGGAACACGACCGCCGTCTCAGGAACGCGTTTACAAAGGACTGAGCGTCATGGCGTCACCGGCCAAAAACTGCCTCGTCGTCTGCGGCCCCACCGCGTCGGGAAAGACGGCCTTGGGCGTCGCCCTGGCCCTGGAATTCGGGGGCGAAATCCTCTCCGCCGACTCCAGGCAGGTCTACCGTGGGATGGACATCGGGACCGGGAAAGACCTCGACGAATACGACACTCCCCGCGGAGCCGTTCCCCATCACCTGATCGACATCAGCGCGCCGGAGGAGATCTACACCCTCCACCACTACCAGCGCGACTTTTACGCCGCCTTCCGCGACATCCGCGCCCGGTCCCGCCTGCCGGTCGCGGTCGGCGGCACCGGGCTCTACATCGAAGCGGTGCTCCGGCATTACCGCATCCCCAACGTCCCGGAAGACCCGGAATTGAGGGAAGCGCTGATGCGCTCCGGCACCGATGAACTGCTCCTGCGACTCCGGGAACTCGATCCCGGGCTGTACCGCGGCACCGATCGCAGCAGCAAGAAGCGGGTGGTGCGCGCGCTCGAGATCGCGCTGTACGCCCGCGGGCACGAAATCGAATGGAGCGAGGAGAACCCGCCCCCGATCGAGCCCCTGGTCCTGGCCGTCCGCTGGCCGCGGCAGCAGCTTCACGCCCGGATCGACCGGCGGCTCCGGGAGCGCCTGGCCTGCGGCATGATCGAAGAAGTGGACCAAATCCTGCGGAGCGGCATCCGGCGCGAACGGTTCGACCTCTTCGGCATGGAGTACCGCCACGTCGCCGCCTACCTCGACGGAACCGTTTCCCGCCAGGAGATGGAGCAGAACCTGCGCCGCGCGATCCACCAGCTGGCGAAACGCCAGGAGACCTGGTTCCGGGGGATGGAGCGCCGCGGCATTCCCCTGCACTGGATCGACCGGGCCGACCCGGAGCGCGCCGCAGACATCGTCCGGAAGGCGGGAATTCATGGTTCGCCCCATGGAACCCGGGCGCACAATCATCCTGAAGGAGGCTTCATGCAAGTCGTCGACCCCACCACCGAAGAGATCTCCGAAATCCCCGAGACCCCCATGGGCGCCATCCCCGGGCTGCTCGGGCTCGCCCGGGAGGCCGCGGGACCCTGGGGCCTCATGCCGGCGGCCGAACGCGCCGCCGCGCTGCTCCCGCTGGCGGACGCCCTGGAGGCGAACAAGGAGGAGCTGGCCCGGCTGATGGCCGAAGACATGGGCAAGCCGCTGGCCGCCGGGTGCAAGGAGGCCCTGCGCACGGCCGGCGGGATCCGCTACCTGTGCCGGATGGCGCCGGAGTGGCTGGCCCCCGAGGTCACGGACGCGGGACCCGAAGAGGGTTACACGGAGTTCGCCCCGCTGGGGGTGGTGGGCGTCATCACCCCCTGGAACGGCCCCCTCTGGCTGTCGACCGTCAGCCTGCTCTCCGCCCTGCTCCCCGGCAACGGAGCGCTCTACAAGCCCTCCGAACACAGCCTGCGCACCGGGTTGGCGCTCGGGCGCCATATCGGGGAGCTTCGCGGGCTTCCCGGCGGGCTGGTCGGGCTGGTCGCGGGAGGAAAGGACCACGGCCGCGCCGTCGTCGAATCGGACGTGGCGATGGTGGCCCTGGTCGGGTCGACGGCGGCGGGGAAGGAGATCATGAAGACGTGCGCCGGCGGGCTCAAGCGGGTTTCGCTGGAACTGGGGGGGCTCGATGCGGCGATCGTGCTGCAGGACGCCGACATCCCCGCCGTCGCCCGGAAGATCGTGCGCATCCACTGCGCCAACAGCGGCCAGATCTGCTGCTCCATCAAGCGGGTCTACGTCGAGCGCCCGGCGTACGCCCGCTTCCTCGAGGAGGCGGCGGCGGAAGCGGGGAGGGTGCGGGTCGGAGACCCTCGGGACGACGTGGACATGGGTCCGCTGGCCGGCCGGTTCCAGATCGAGAAGGTCGAAGCCGCCCTGGCCGACGCCCTCCGCAGGGGGGCACGGGTGCTCACCGGGGGCCGGCGCCTCGAGCGCCGGGGCTTCTTCTTCCCCCCCACGGTCCTTGCCGACGTCACCCCCGAAATGGACCTCATGAACCACGAGCCCTTCGGGCCGCTCCTCCCGGTCGCGCCCGTCGACGACTGGGAAGAGGCGGTGCGCCTGGCCAACGCCACCCGTTACGGGCTGACCGCCTCGATCTGGACGAACGACGCCCCCCTGGCGCGCGCCATCGCTTCCCGGCTCGATGTCGGCGTGGTGGGATGGAACGCCCACGGCGTCCCCCCGCTCGGCGCGCCCTGGGGCGGGGCCAGGGAGAGCGGCGTCGGGCGCACCCGCTCCCGGGAAGGGCTACGGGAGTTCTCCAACGTCAAGTTCGTGAGAATTCCGGCGGTCTGAGGGGACGGGCCGCGCCCTGGGGTCAGCGCAACCGCATTTTCTCGAAGCGGGGGCGGGAGACGGTCCAGTAGACGGGGATGCTCAGGACGCACAGGGCGGAAGCGGTCCGATACATCGCCTCGAAGGACCAGGTGCCCGAAATGTAGCCGCCGACCAGCATCCCGAGCGACAGCCCCAGGTCGAACCCGACCAGGTAGGTGGAGTTGGCCGTCCCGCGCTGGCTGTGCTCCCCCATGTTGATGTAGAGCGTCTGCAGCGCCGGGAACATCATCCCGAAGCCGACGCCGATCGAGAGCCCCGACAGGCAGAAGGCGTAGATGTTGTGAAAGGTGGCGAAAACGAGGAAGGCGACCGAGACGATGGCCATCGCGACCGCGTTCACCAGGTGGATGTGCCCCCTGTCCACCAGGCGCCCCGAGAAGATGCGGGACACCATGATGCCGCCCGCCCAGAAGAGGAAAAAGATTCCCGCGTTCGGGATTTCGATCCTCTTGCCGTACTGGGCGACGAAGGCGCCGATGGTGCCCCAGGCGAAGCAGAGGAGGAGCTGGTTGAGGAAGATCGGCCAGGCCGGGAGCAGGAAGAAGCGGTCGAGCGAAATTTTCTCCCTGGTCACCCTGGGCCGCGCCGGCGCCTTGATCAGCAGAACGGCGACGATCCCCAGGCCCCCCATCCCCATGGCATACCCGAGCAGCGTCTGGAACCCCGCCGTCTGGTAGATGTGGATGGCGATGAAGGGCCCCACCGCCATCGCCACGTTCATGAAGGTGCCGTAATAGCCGATCCCCTCGGCGCGCCGTTCGGCGGGGACGACGTCGATCGCCAGGGTGCTCGAGGAAACGGTGGAGCCGCCCCAGGCAAGGCCGTGAAAAAAGCGGATGACCACGAAGAAGAGGACCGTGGTGGCGAAAAAATACCCGGTGAAGATCGCCACGTAGCAGATGAAGCTGACGAGCAGGATGCTCTTGCGTGAATAGAGGTCGACCAGGAACCCCGAAAAGGGGCGGATGAAGAAAACGGCCAGGGCGTAGGAGGCCAGCACGATCCCCGTCTGCGTCTGCGGCACCCCCAGCTGCTCGGTGATGTAGAGCGGGATGGACGGCATCAGGAGGTTGAACGAGCACGCCATCAGGAAATTGGCGATGCAGACGTTCAGGAAACCGGGGGTCCATAATGGGGGTTGCTGTTTCATGGCTTTCATCGGAAGCGTCAGTATGCGGAATCTTCCCTGAGAATGCAAACCGCCGCGCGGGGCGCCGTTACTGGAAGCGGCCCAGGGTGCCGGAGATCTTCTCGAGGTTGAGGCTGCGGGCGGAGGCGTTGAAAATCTCGAAATAGGCCCCCCCTTTCGCGTACAGCTCCTCGTGGGTGCCCGTTTCCACGAGGCACCCTTCTTTCAGGACATAGATCACGTCGGAATCGATGATCTGGGAAATGCTGTGCGAGATGACGACGACCGTCCGGTTTTCCTTGACGGCGTCCAGGCTGTTCTTGATCTGCTCGGTCGCGATGGCGTCCAGGCTGGCCGTGGGCTCGTCGAGGAAGATGATCGGGGGGTCCTTGAGGAACAGCCTCGCGATGGCGATCCGCTGCTGCTGCCCTCCCGAGAGCAGCTGCGCCTCGCTGGCGTACCCGTCGGGCAGTGCGACGATCTGTTCGTGCAGGTAGGCCTGCTTCGCGGCGGTCACGACCTCACCCTGCGTGGCCTCCATTTTGCCGTAGCGGATGTTCTCCTCGACGGACCCCCTGAAGATGTGGTTCTTCTGCAGCACCAGGCCGATGTTTTTCCGGAGCGCGTGGGTGTCGAACTGCCCGAGGTCTCTCCCGTCGAGCAGGATCCGCCCCTCTCCCGGGGGGTACAGCTTGCAGAGCAGGTTGATGAGTGTGGTTTTGCCCGCCCCGGAGAGGCCGACGAAAGCAACGGTCTTTCCCGCGGGAATGGTCATGGTGACGTCCCGGATGGCCCGGGTGCCGTTGGGATAGCTGAAGTCGACATGCTCGAGGACGAATTCGCCGCGCGGCTTTTCCGCCCTGAACAGGCCGCTCTTCTCCACCGCACCGTCGGCGTCGAGGATTTCGAAGAAACCCTCGGCGTAGGTCAGCGTTTCGTTCAGCTGGTCGTAGATGCGGTGCAGCTGGCGGATCGGGGCTGACACGTTGTTGAAGAGCAGGATGTGAAACATGATGGAGCCGATCGTCATCTGCCGGTCGAGCACCAGGTAGGCGGTGAGGATGATGACGAGGGTGACGCCCACCTGCTCCACGAACGACTTCAGGGCGTCGAAGGTGTAGTTGGTGCGCCGCAGCTTCAGCTGGGACCGGATCAGGTTCTGCTGCAGCTCGTACTGCTTGCCGGCCTCGTATTCCTCCCGGACGAAGGATTTGATGACGACGATCGATTCGATGATGTTGAACAGCCCGTTGATCTTGGCCTCGCGCAGCGCCCGCAGGCCGCGCCTCACCCCCCGGAGCATGAAGG
This sequence comes from Acidobacteriota bacterium, assembly GCA_016934555.1. Lineage (GTDB taxonomy): Bacteria > Acidobacteriota > UBA6911 > UBA6911 > UBA6911 > UBA6911. Next base: position 6,219 of record JAFGSS010000116.1, read on the forward strand.
CCTGCCGCCAGCTCAGCAGGAAATACCCCGGCAGGACGACGAAGGCGATCAGGCCGACATAGACGTTGGCGTGAAACATCAGCACGAGGGCCAGGGCGGAGTTCGCGAACAGCGGCATCAGCTCGATGAAGATGTTCTGGACGAAACCCGTCAGGCTCTCCACGCCCCGGTCGATCCGGGTCTGGAGCTTGCCGGTCGCGTTCTCCTCCGAGGTGTAGAAGGCGTATCTGTAGGTCAGGATGCGCTCGACGGCGTGCTGCGCGAGCGCTCCGGTCAGGTTGACCCGCAGCCTTTCCCCCACCATGCTCTGGCCGTATTTGACGGCGATGTTGCCGAATTCCTTGAGAAACAGGACCATGGAAACGAACAGCAGCAGCGAGGTGCTCCGGCGGGCGCCGACCCCCTCCCCGAGCAGCCGCTCCACCGTGTCCACGGTGTACCGGAGCACGAGGGGATTGACCTGGGCCGCAAAGGCGCCGATGGTGGTCAGAACCAGCGACGCCACGATCATTTTGCGGTAGGGCCGGACAAAGGGAAGGAGCCGCCGGATGATGTGCCAGATGTTCATCCCGCAAAATCTACCACAACGCGGGGCGCCGCGGCCGCTGAAACCCGGATCGGCGGCCGGGTGACGGTTTACGGGCGCCGCCGTCCCGTATCCACCAGAAGGGCCGCCGCATGCACTCCCATAAGGATGGTGCCCGCCAGCAACGGTCCGGCCATCCGGTGCCCGGCGGCGAGGAGGGTGAAAAACAGGAGGATGCTGAAACCCGCCATGGCGACCCCGCGGTTTTTGCCGGGGGAGCGGCCAAAGATCAGGAACAGGAGGACGCTGACGCCGAACCACCCGGCAAAATTGCCGCCCGCCACGCCGTAATACCGCCCCCCTTCTTCCCAGGTCCAGTAACCCAGCGGCCCGGCCGCGAGCGGATCGATCACCAGGTCCAGGGCCGTCATCCACGCCGCGCCGACGATCACGCGCAGCCAGGCGCGCACCTCGAACCACGCAAGCATCTGCCTCACGTAGGCGAACAGGACCAGCCAGGCGCAACCGATGGCGACCGGGACCCCCAGTACCGAGGGGGCGAGGACCTCCGTGTACGCATACGTTCCGAAGGGGACGCCCCACCTCAAACCCGCATACTCGGCCGCCATGCCGGCGAGGCCCGCCACGGCCAACGGCCAACGCCACCCCGCCGGGGTCAGGCTGAGCGTCAGGAGCGCACAGATGAAGAGGAAGGCGGGGGCCGTCCACCCGCTCCCGGCCGGCGGCCCGCCCAGCAGCAGGTAGCTCGCCACGCCTCCGCACCAGAGGAGGGCGTACCCCGCCCAGAGCGCCACCGGAACCCTATCAGCGACCTTCATATTTCAGCACCAGGTCGCTGACAATCCGGGCCGACATCAGCACCGTCGGGGTCCCGCCCCCAGGATGACTGCTCCCCCCGACACAGTACAGCCCGCCGATACGCGCGTGCCGGTTCGGCGGGCGGAAGAACGCCTTCCGCCAGCCGTGGGAATGGGTGCCGTAGATCGCGCCCCCGGGCATCAGGTAACGGTCCGCCAGCTGTCGCGGCGTCACCACCTCCTGGACCGCGATATCGTCTTCAAACGCGGGGAACCCTCCCCCGGCCAGGCGCTCCAGGATACGGCCCCTGGCCGCCCGGACCATGCCCGGGTCCCAGGAATCGCCGTCGTTGGCCGGAGCATTCGCCATGACGAACAGCGTCTCCCCGCCCTCCGGGGCCAGCCCCGGATCGTCCCGGCTGGGGATGCAGACGTACACGGTCGGGTCGTCGGGCAAGCGCCGCCGCGCAAAGAGGTCTTCGAACTCGTTTTCATAGTCGGCCGAAAAACAGACCGTGTGGTGCGCCGCCGTCGGAAGCCTCTTTCGCAGGCCGAAGAGCAGGACCAGCCCCGAGAGGGACCGGTCGGCCTCGGGCATCGGGGCGGCGGCCGGCTCCCCGAGCAGTCCCGGCAGCGTCGAGGCGTCGCCGTTCATGACCGCTACGGAACAGGGGCAGACCGTCCCGTCGGCCAGTTCGACCCGTTCGACTTTCCGGGAGGAGGTGCCGATTCCGACCACGCGGCTGCCGGTCTGAAAACGGACCCCGTGCTTCTGGCCCAGGTCGCGCAGCCTTTCGACGACCGTGTAGAGGCCGCCCTCGACGTGCCAGGCGCCGAAAGCGTGCTCGAGATAGGGGATCAGCATCAGGGTGGCGGGGATGCGCGCCGGGGAGGAGCCGACGTAGGTCGGGAACCGCTCGTAGATCTGCCGCAGGCGGGGGCTTTGGAAGGCGCGGTGCACGGCTTTGCGATAGCTGCCCCAGCCGCGGCCGAGCGGCAGATGGCGCAGCGCCCCGAACGTTTCCCCGTCCGGCGGCTCGGAGGGCGCCCGGCGGAAGAAAGTGTGCCGCGAGAGCTCGAACAGCCGCGCCCCCAGGTGCATCAGTTCCAGGAAGCGGACGTCCCCTCCCGGTTCGACCCTGCGCAGGGTTTCCAGCCACCGGGGGAGCGACTCTTCCACCTCGAGGGTGGCGCCGTCGGCGAAGCAATAGCGCGCCAGCGGGTTCACCGGCTGCAACCGGACGTAATCCTCCATCCTTTCGCCCGCCGCCGCGAACAGCTCCCCGAACACGGAGGGCATGGTGATCAGCGTGGGCCCGGTGTCGAACCGGAAGCCGCCGCACTCCCACCGGTTCATCTTTCCCCCGAGCGTCGGGCCGTTCTCGAAAACGGTTACGTGCCAGCCGCGCACCGCCAGCCGCAACGCGGTCGCCATGCCCCCGAGGCCCGCCCCGATGACGCACGCCTCCATTTTTTCCGGGCTCACGCGCTCCTCCCTTCCCCGGCTCCCGCGCCGGTCCGGTATCGCCTCCCCTTCCATTCCACCCCCCGGCCCCCCTGGCAGGCGCGCCAGGAAGCGATCCCCAGGGCCAGCAGGACCGATTCCGCGAGCGGGTGCAGGAGAACCGACCAGAGGGGATGACCGAACCGCAGCGCCAGCGCCGCCCGCATCGACAGCACCGCCGCCGCCGCGAGCGCCGCCGGCCAGAGCCATATCCCCCGCAGGGCGCCCGCGA
>JAFGSS010000117.1 GCA_016934555.1 Acidobacteriota bacterium
CCCCCGCTCGGGACGGACCGAAATCGGGCTAAAGATATCCTTTCTCCGGAACGATAAGGAGAGCGGATTCTTTCCGATTCGGGACCCGATTGCCACGGACGGCGAAGTTCACACTGGGGAGCTTATGCACGGAAACCACCTGAAAACCGACCGGGGTTTTTCCCTGGTGGAACTCCTCATCCTGATGGCCATGATGGCGGTGCTCGCCGCCTTCTCGGTCCCGATGCTCACCTCCTCGATGCGGGACATGAGGATGATGGCCGACGCCAAAAACATCGCCACGACCGTCAATTACGCCAGGATGAGCGCGGCGTCGCAGATGACGTGCTACCGGATGACGTTCGACCTGGACGGCAACGAATGGAGCCTGTCGAAGCTCAACCGCGCCACCAATGATTATGAAATCGAGCAATCGGCCAACGCCCTCTCCGAAGGAGTGGCGGGCAGCGGAATCACCTTCAAGGCCAGTTCCGACGGCGGGCCGGCGGGCTTCCCCACCTCGTCCGCAAACATCGTCACGTTCAATTCCAGGGGCATTCCCGTGGAAGGGGCCCGCGTCATCTACATTTCCAACGAGAAGGAAGATTACGCCGTCACCGTATCCCTGACCGGGAAGGTTCAATTCTGGCGTCACCAGACAGATGGGTGGAACATGCAATGAGTGAGCCGATGAAGAGCGCCTTGAAAAACGAATCCGGGATGACGCTGGTCGAGTCGATGATCGCCATCCTCATCCTCCTTTTCGGACTGCTGGCACTGGCCCAGGCGATCGCCTTCAGCGTAGTCGCGAGCAAGACATTCGGCAGGGATTCGGGGCTGGCGACGGCGGCCGCCCACGACAAGATGGAGGAACTGGTCGGCCTCCCGTTCAGCGACACGACGACGAATCTGGCAGAGGACCCCCCCTACGGCGCCGACGGCACCGGCCTGGTGCCCGGAGGGAGCATCTATCCCGCCGACCCGGTGGACGGGTACTCGGACACCCTGGATGTCACCGGCGCGAGGACGGCATCGGCTTCCGACATCGCCTACACCCGCCAGTGGCAGGTGATCGACGAAACCGCAACCAGGAAGAAGATCATCGTATCCGTAAGAAGCAACAAGAGCTTTAATTTCGGGACCCCCCCTTCGACGGTCCTGGTGACCCAAAAGACGCCCTGAACATGCACGTCAAACGGAGCGGACAATGAAACAGACTCTGGCGATCGCACCGCAGGAGGGCTTCTCGATGATGGAGCTGCTGGTCTCCATCCTCATCCTCCTGCCGATCATGGGGGCCGCCGTCGGCGTTTTTTCCGACGCGGCGCATCAGCATGCGGCCGAACAGAGCAGCATCGACGCCAACCAGGAAGCCCGCACGGCGCTCGAGATGATGACGACCGAGATCGGCCAGGCGGGGTCCCACGGCGACGTGTACACTACCCTGACCTCGGCCGTCGGGAGTTCCACCGTCGCCCAGGCGGCCGCGGTGGCATCGGCGGCTGGGCTTACCGTGGGGGATTTCGTCACCGTCGACACCGGGGCGAACCAGGAGACCGTGGAGGTAACGGCCGTCGGCACGGGCAGCTTCAGCGGGATCTTCCGGGTGTCTCACGCCTCCGGCACCCCGGTCCGCCTCTTCGCGCTCCCCTACACCACGGGGGTCGTCACCCCTTCGGGCATGGGGGCCGACGCCTCGACCCCCGTCACGACGCTGCGCTTCTACGGGGACATCAACAGCGATTCGAGCGTGCAGTACGTGGAATACATTTACGACAGCGCGGGGGGCCAGATCACCCGCTCCATCACCCCGGTCACCCAGTCGACCCTGAACACGGCCTTCCCCCTGGTGCGCAACATCCGCCCCAACTCGGCCCGCTTCATCCTGAACACCGACGCCAGGGGGGTGCCGACCTCGGTCCGGGTCGAGATGACGGTGCAGAACAACGTGGAGAGCGGCGGCAAGCTGGAGGAGACCACTCTCTCCTCCAGGATCCTGATCCCGAGCATGATGGCGGCATCCGCCCTCCTGTTCGAAAACCAGCTCCATGGCGGGTTCAACCGACTTCCTGCGACTCCCCCGCAGGTCACCCAGTGGATAAACCAATGAAAAACAGACAATGGATTGCGGGCGAAGAGGGTACGGCCCTGGTGGCGACGCTGATCCTGCTGATGGCCATGAGCGTCCTCTCCACGGCCCTGGTCTTCACCGTCCAGAACGAGATGAAGACCAGCAGTTCCTACAAGTACGGCCAGCAGGCCTTCTATGTGGCCGACGCGGGGGTGAGGAAAGCGATCCAGTGGTTCGGCGACGGATCCAACTACACCCCCGCGGTCGGGGTCTACTCGGACCTGTCGACGGTCCCCATCACCTACTCCAGCCAGCCGGTCCGGCTCGCCGGACAGGGAGCCAATTTCCCGGTCAGCGGGGTGGCCTCCTCCTTCACCTCGGCTTTCCACGACGTCGCGCTCCAGGCCGACGGGCAGAACTCGGGCACCTACAGCGTCGGCGCGACCCTGCTCAAATACTCCCCGGCCAGTTTCATCAACATGGCGACGTTCGAGACCTACCCGTCGGCCATGGAGCGCTGGCGGATCGAGAGCACCGGAACCTGGGGCAACCCGAACACCCCCCTCGGCAGGGCGGAGATCACGGCCGTCATCGAAAACAGCGGCAACGCCCTGTTCGACCGGGCGCTCTGGGGGATCGATTCCCTCGACCTGGGGGGGACGGTGCTGATCGACAGCTACGACCCCGCCCTCGGCCCCTACGGGGGGACGAATATCGGGGATAACGGGGCGATCGGCTCCAACGGGGAAATCACCATCAACGGGACGGTGCAGGTGCACGGCGACGCCGCCTATGGACCCGACGGGAGCTTCGTCGGCCCGCTGGATGCCATCACCGGCGACCTCATCCAACTCCCCACCCCGCGCACCTTCCCCCCCATCCCCGATTTTACCGTGGGAACCGACCCTGTGACGGTTCAGAACAAGGAGATAACGACCATCAGCCCGGGATCGTACGGGGATATCAACGTCAAAAGCGGTGGGACGCTGGCCCTCGAACCGGGAGTCTACTACTTCGATTCGATCATTGCGGGGGGGGAGGTGCGGCTGACCAACACCGATCCCAACCAAACCACCACCATTTTCGTGAAAACCACGGTGGACCTGAGCGCGCAGGGGATCACCAACCCCAGCGGGAACCCCACCCGGTTGAACATCTTCTACTCCGGCACCGAGGAAATGAAGATCCACGGGGGACCGGAGGCGTTTGTGGAGGTCTATGCGCCCAACGCGCCGCTCAAGATGGTGGGCGACTCCGCGTTCTTCGGCTCCTTCATCGGCAGGGAGGTGACCATTCAGGGAGGGCCGGAAGTCCACTTCGACGAGGGCTGCCTGCAGGAGAACCTGATCCAGCGCCCCTTCCGGCTCATGACCTGGTCCAGGAACCTGTACCAGTAAGCGGCCCTTACCGGCTGGGGGAAGGCCGGGGGGCGTAGTAGCCCGAGCGGGTGCGGACGCGCACTCCCGGCCGCTTCGAACGGAGTTCGACCTTCCGGAAGGCGCCGTCGCGCAGGCGGTTGGAGGGGGTGTAGCCGAGGCTGTAGTGCCCCCGGATGTCGCGCTGGATCGAGCGGAAGGCGTCGCGGATCTCCTCGACGCTCGCCTTGGGCGAAAAGAACTCCCCCCCCGTCTCCCGGGCGAATTTCTGCAGCACCCCGAAATCGGTGCGGAAACGGTCACTCTGCACCCCGATGCCGTAGATCAGGATGTCGTTTTTCTGGGCCGCCTCGATCGCCGTCTCCTTCTTGACGATGCTCGAGGTGTCGGCGCCGTCTGTGATGACGACGACGACCTTCCGGCCCGCTTCAGCCTTGAGTTTTTCCTCGGCCGCCAGGTAGACGGCGTCGTAGAGGGCCGTGTTGTTCCCGGCGCGCAGGGAGTCCAGCGCCCGGTAGAGGGCCTCGGGGTCCTGGGTGAAGTCCTGGACCAGGTTCACCTCCGAATCGAACTGGATCACGAGCGCCAGGTCCCGGTCGGGCCGGAGGATCTCGCGGAAAAACCGCGCGGCCGCCTCCTTCTCGTATTCGAGCCTCTGCCGCACGCTCCCGCTCGTGTCGACGAGGAGCGCGATCGTCAGGGGAATGTCCGATCCCTTGCCGGGATCGCTGAAATACTCGATCTTCTGCGTCTTCCCGTCCTCGAAGAGTTCGAAATCCTCCGGCCCGAGCCCCTCGACCACCTGTCCCTTCCGGTCGGTCGCCGTGAACACCAGGTTCACCAGAGCCACCTCGGCCCGTATGGTGGCGCGCCCGTCCTGCGCCGGAGACGGGCGGGGGGCCGGGCCCCAGGCCATCCAGGCCAGGGCAAGGGAGAGGATGGTCGGATGGATGCATCGTCCGATCGGGGCGGAAAGAGGTCTCATGAAGAAACTATACACCGCAAGGGACTGAAACCGGGATGGAGTTATGACTCTTCCCGGGTAAAGAGGATGCGGGAGCAGCTGTCGCAGTAGAGGATGGCGTCGGTGCGGAGCAGGTCGGCGTACATCTGCGGCCGGATGCGGACGTGGCAGCAGCTGCAGAGTTCGTCCTTGGCCTCGGCCAGGGCCACCCCCTTGCGCGCCGCCGCGATCTGCCGGTAGCGGGCGAGCAGTTCCCTGTCGACGAGGGCTTCGACCGCCTCCTTCTCCGCCCCCAGGCGCGCCAGCTGCTCTTCGAGCCCGGGAACCGAATCGCCCGCGGCGCGGATGGAGTCCCGGAGCCCCGCCGACTCCGTGCCGAGTTCCTGCCGGGCGGCCTCGATGTCCTGATCCCGGGCTTCCATCTCCTCCATCACTTCCAGGATCCGGTCCTCCTCCTCACGGATCTGCCCCTCCGCCGTCTGGATTTCGTGCAGCATGGCGGTGTATTCCTTGTTGGTCTTCACCGTCATCAGCTGGTCCTTGAGGCGCGAAAGCTTCGTCTGGAGCATGTCCACCTGCCCCTCGAGCGTACGGCGGCGGTTGGCCAGCTCCTTCGCGATCGCCACCCGCTCTTCGTGGGCGGAGGTGAGGCGCTCGAGCTCGTCGTTGAGGTCCTGGATCTGGCGGGGGATGTCGGAGAGTTGTTTATGCAGTTCGGCCGATTTCAGCTCGATGTCCTGGAGGGTGATCAGGTTCCGAAGTTCGGGATTCACCTGTCTCTCCCCTCCGCGCCGCCGCGACAGGGAGAGGCCATGGGCCGGACCGGCAGCGGCAGCGGCAGGCGCTTGCGCAGCGCCGCCCGCGCTCGGCACTGTATCCTGTCCCGGTTGTGGTACCCGTATAGCATCCAAGTCCTCGTCGAAACCGCGTTACTATACACCGCGCCCGCTCGCCCTGTCAATCACGCCGGCCGTCGCGGCTGCGGCTGTCGAGAATCAGGGTGATCGGGCCCTCGTTGACGAGTTCCACCCGCATGGCGGCCTGGAACCGCCCCGTCTCGACATCGGGGACATACCCGCGCACGATTTCCACGAAGCGCCGGTAGAGCGCCTCGGCCCGGTCGGGAGGGGCGGCTTCGGAATAGGAGGGGCGCCGCCCCTTGCGGCAGTCGCCGTAGAGCGTGAACTGCGACACCACGAGCAGCTGCCCGCCGACCTCCCCGAGGCCGAGGTTCATCTTCCCCTCGCCGTCGTTGAAAATCCTCAGCTCCACGATCTTCCGGGCCATCCACTCCAGATCTCCCTCAGCGTCGTCGCGCGCAATCGCCACGAGCGCCACGAGGCCCGGGCCGATGCGGCCCACGGCGCCGCCGCCCACGATCACCTCCGCCCGGCTCACCCTCTGCACCACCGCTCTCATGCACTGATTCTGTTTCCATTTCCCCGGAATTTCAATCCCCGAAAGGGCCACACCGGCGGCCGATACCTCTTGATTCCGCCGCACCCGACTCCGTAAGATTATGGCCTATGGCTTCCGCGAAGTTTCGAACGAACCTGGTCTTTGCCGCCATCACCGCCCTGCTCGTGCTGACGGCGCTCACGGCGGGATATCGACGCCTCGAGGAGCGGAGGCGACACCCGGAAAGGGCCCGGTCCGCCTCCTCGGCTCCACCAACGGCCGACACCTCGGCCGCAAGGCTCGCCGAGCTTGAGCGTCTCGCCGCGGAAGACCCCCGTAATCCCGACACCCTCACCCGGATCGCCAACCTCCATTACGATCTGGGACGGTTTCACGAGGCCGCGGCCTACTACGAAAAGAGCCTGGGGCTGCGCCCCGGGGACCCGAACGTCGAAACCGACCTGGCGACCTGCTATCATTACCTGGGGGAGCACGACAGGGCCCTCGAGGTCCTGGGCACTCTCCTCGAGCGCCAACCCGGCTTCTCCCAGGCGAAGTTCAACAAGGGAATCGTGCTGCTCAACGGTAAAAAGGATGTCCGGGGGGCGATCGCGACCTGGGAGGAACTCCTGCGAACGGACCCCGGATACCCGCACAGGGAGGAACTGCGCGAGCGGATTCTCCAGCTCAGGCAATCGGCCGGACCGCAACCGGCCGGAGGAGCAGGCTAGCCGATGGTCGCACTCCTATCCCGCATTCTGATGATCGTCCTGGGGATCTGGCTCCTCCGGCGCCTGCTCCTGTCCATGATGTCGAAAAAGCCCGGAGCGGGACGGGCTCCGGCCAAGCCGGGCAACACCATGGTCAAGGATCCGGTCTGCGGCATGTACATGGATTGCAGGCTTGCCGTCCGGCTCGAGGAGGGGGGGGAAACCTTTTTCTTCTGCTCGGAGGAGTGCAAAGGGAAATTCCTGGCAGGGGCCCGGACCGGGGAGATCCCGACCGGCCGCTGAGACTCCGTATCCCCTTTTCACTGAAACGCCGGGCTTTTGCGCCGGGAGTTTGCGGCCCGACTTTTTCATGGTTGCAAAGGGGTTGGCCCATCGTATAATGGCTTCCGGCCCTGTGGCACTCAGACTCCTGGACGAGGTCCAACCCAAAGTGACCAATACAGACAGATCGAGACCCAAGAAAAAAGCCCGGTACTCCGAAGAGATGATCCGAGACTGCCTGGCCGTCATCGAATCGGGGGACATCGAGGACCTTTTCCAGATCCTCCCCCGGATCGGTGTTTTACGGGATACCCGGTTCAAAAAGCCGATCCTCGCCCTGCTCGCCCACAAGGATGTCAGGCGCCGGGAATTCGCCGCCTACGCCATCGGGGCGCTCAGAGACAAGAGCGCGCTGGAGCCGCTCAAGAAGGCGTTTGCCGAGGCCCGGCTGCTCAAGGGGAGCGGCGCCCGGGAGCTGCAGGTCGCCATTATCGAGTCGATCGGCACCATCGGGGACGACGCGGCGGTCGATTTCTTCCTTTCCGCGCTCCGGAGCTGCGGCGGCCGGAAGCAGCCGGGCGACAGGAAAAGCGGGGGCGGGAACGCCGGCGGGTTGAGCCAGTGGATCATCGAATCCCTGGGCGCCATCGCCCAGCAGGGGGGGAAGCGGTCCCTGAAGGCCCTGGTCGAACTGCTGGACCACGACGACGCCGAAATCCGGGCCCTGGCCGTCTCCTCCCTCTCGGGCTCCTACTGGCACCGGCCCAACGAGGTCGCCGACGTCACCATCCAGAAGATCTACCGCCTGACCTCGGCCCGTGAGACCGTGGTCGCCGAATCGGCCCTGGAGGCCCTGCAGAACCTCGCCGACGTCGGCTGCCGCCGCGCCGAGGAGTTTTTCGAGGAGCCCGACCAGGCCGCGGACTAGGGGTCGGACCCCTCGCGCAGGAAAGCCTCCATCGTCGCGGGATCGTGCGTCAGGGGCGCCGGGGGGAGACTCTTCAGGAACATCTTCCCGTAGCTCTTGGTAAGCACCCGCTTGTCCAGGAGCGCCAGGATGCCCCGGTCGGCTCGGCTCCGGATCAGCCGCCCCATCCCCTGCTTCAGCAGAATCGTCGCCGCGGGGATCTGGTACTGGTAAAAGGCGTTGCCGCCCGCGGCGTTGATGCGCGCGATCCGCGCCGCGACCACCGGGTCGCTGGGAACGGAAAAGGGGAGCTTGTCGATGATGACCGAGCTCAGCTGCTCCCCCTGCACGTCCACCCCCTGCCAGAAGCTGCTCGTGGCGAACAGGACCGCGTTGGGGGTGGAGCGGAACGCATCCAGCAGCCCCGATTTGCTCTTCTCCCCCTGGATCATCATCGGGAACCGGAGCCGGCTCTGGAGCGAGCGGTAGACCTGCTCCATCTGCGCGTAGCTGGTGAAAAGCACGAAGGCGCGCCCCCGGCTGGCCTCGAGGATCCGCTCCAGTTCCCGGGAGGCTTCGCGCACCCACCCTTCCTCCCGCGGTTCCGGCAGCGCCCGCGGCACGTAAAGAATGGCCTGCCGCGTGAAGTCGAAGTGGGAGGGGATGAGGAGCTCCTCGGCGTCCCCGAGCCCGAGGCGCGATTTCATGAAGGAGAAATTCCCCCCCGTCGACAGGGTGGCGCTGGTCAGAATGGCCGAGTTCACCTGAGAGAAGAGCCGCTCCCCGAGCAGCGGGGCGATATCGATGGGCGAGGCCCAGAGAAAGACCCCCCTCCCCCGGATTTCGCACCAGTAGACATGCTCGTCCGAATCCGATTCCATGATCTCGGCGAGTTCGTGCTCCAGCTCCCGCGCCCGGCGCACCAGCGCTTCCAGGCTTTCGCTCGCCACCGGGAGGTCGGCGAGCCCCTTCTTCACCGCGTCCAGCTGCAGCAGGAGACCCCGGTAGGCCTCGCCCAGGGTTTCGCTGCGCCCCGGCCCCCGCCGGGGCCCGGCCCCGTCCCCCAGCGGCTCCAGGGCGAAACGCCCCTCCCGGCGGAGGAAACAGGAGAAGAAGGCCGCCGAGCGTTCCGACAGCCGCGCGAGCTGCGCCGAGAGATAGGCCGTGCCGCTCCCGGTCTCGACGAGCGCCCGCTCGGCGTCGCGCACCAGCTCCTCGATCCGGTAGTTGCTGACCATCGTCCCGAAGTACTGGGTCGCCACGTCCTCGATCTCGTGCGCCTCGTCGAAGACCAGGACCGCGTAGTCGGGGAGCACGGCGCCGAAATCCCCCTGGCGCAGCGACAGGTCGGCAAAGAAGAGATGGTGGTTGACGATGACGATGTCCGACTCCAGCGCCAGCTGCCGGACCAGGGTGACGAAGCAGTTCTCGAAATTGCGGCACTTCTGGCCCGCGCAGGTTTCGCGCCGCGCGTCGAGCAGCCGCCACAACGGCAGGTCCTCGGGCAGGTCACGGAGTTCGGCGCGGTCGCCGGTCCCGGTCGTGCGCGCCCAGGCCTTGATGGCCTTGATGTATTCGGGGTCGTGGGGGGTGAAGAGATAGGCTTCCTTGTCGATCTCGTCGAGCTTGCTGAGGCAGAGGTAGTTCGCGCGCCCCTTCATGTAGCAGACCGACAGAGTCCGCCCCAGCGCCTTTTCCAGGAAGGGGACATCCTTGAAAAAGAGCTGCTCCTGGAGGTTCTTGGTCGCCGTGGAGATCACCACCCGCTTGCCGGAGAAGATGGCGGGAATGAGGTAGGCGAGGGTCTTCCCCGTCCCGGTCCCCGCCTCCACGCAGAGGTGCCGGTTCTCCTCGATGGCGGCGCCCACCGCCTGCGCCATCCGGACCTGGCCCGGGCGGTTCTCGTAGCATGGAAGGCACCGGGCAACGGCGCCCCCCGGCCCCAGGATCTCCTCAATTTCCGTGGACACTGTCTCTCTCCGCCCGAATTCGAAACACACAGTGTAGCAAAGGGCCCGGGGCCGGGGAGAAAAAAGAGTGCCCGCACGGGCCGCCCGGCTCCAATTTGGCTGGGGCTTCCGGCCCGCCCTGCGGTATGCTTGCACGGCGAGGAGGGAATATGGAGCACGGGAACCCGGAAGCGGATATCCTGGATCACCGGGAGGTCTACAGCGGCAGAATCGTCGATCTTCATGTCGACACCATCCGGCAGGCTTCGGGGACCGAAACGATCCGCGAAGTGGTGCGCCACCCCGGGGGCGTAACCGCGGTCCCGGTGCTCGCCGACGGCCGGATCCTGCTCATCCGCCAGTTCCGCTATCCACTGGGGAAATTCATCTTCGAGCTGCCGGCCGGGAAGCTCGACAGCGGCCAGAGCCCGCAGGACACTGTCCTGCGCGAACTGGAGGAGGAGATCGGCCGCGCGGCGGGGAGCCTGACGCACGAATGCACCTTCTACACCTCCCCCGGCTTCTGCGACGAGTCGATCCACCTTTTTGTGGCCCGCGATCTGGCCCCGACAGGGCAGCGGCTCGAGGAGGGGGAGCACATCACGGTCGAACCCCGCACCCTGGCCGAGTGCCTTGAAATGATGGAGACCGGGGAGATCGAGGACGCGAAGACGATCCTGGGGATTTTGTGGTACCGGATGAAATACGCCGCCCCCGGGGACTCAAATTCTGGTTAACCATTTGCGTGCATTGTGATAAAATAATCGAATGAGCAAAACAGATGTGGGTTCGGAAGTCGAGGCATACTGCACCAAGTGCAAACTGGTCCTGGATCACACGGTCGTGACGATGCAGGGGGCCAAACCCCGCCGCGTCAAGTGCAATACCTGCAACGGGGAACACAACTACCGCGCCGAGAAGCCCGTGTCGAAGAGCGCGGCGGCCAAGGACCCCGCGGCCAAGAAGCCAAAGGCCCCCAGGAAGACGGCGGCCAAGAAGACCCGGCAGACGTGGGAAGAGGTCATGCAGGAAGCGAGTGCCAAGCCCCACAAGAAATACAGCATGTCGGGGAACTTCGCCGAGGGGGACTGGATCGAGCACGCCACCTTCGGGCGGGGGTGCGTCCAGGCGTTCGTGCCCCCCAACAAGATCACCGTGCGCTTCGCCGACAGCACCCGGCTCCTCGTCTGCAACCAGAGCTGACCGGCCCGGCCGCGATGAAAGCCGTAGTCCCCGGACCGAGTTCCCTCCTCGAGGACCTGGAGCGCCTGGTCCCCGGCGCCTCCCGGCGCACCCTGCGGCAGATGCTGGCGCAGGGACGGGTCAGCGTCAACGGCGAAATCCGCCGGCTCGCCGCGCACCCGCTCTCCCCCGGCGACACCATCGAAATCGGCGGCCGCACGGCCCCCTCGATCCTCCCCCGGGGACTTGAAATCCTCCACGAAGACGACGCCCTGCTCGTCATCCGCAAGCCGACGGGGCTTCTGACCGTCGCCACCCTCCACGAGAAGGAACGCACCGCGTACGCCTACCTGCGCGCCTACGTCAAGGCGCGCGAGCCGCGCCGCCGGCTCTATATCGTCCACCGCCTGGACAAGTTCGCCAGCGGGATCCTCGTCTTCGCCAAATCGGAGCCGGTGCAGTCGGCGCTCCAGGAGATCTTCAGCCGGCACGACATCGAGCGGAAGTACTGGGCCATCGTAGAGGGGTCGGTGAAACAGAACCAGGGGACGATCCGGAGCCGCCTCGTCCAGGACCGCTCCCTGCGCATGCATTCGACCGAGGATGCAACCCGGGGGAAGGAGGCGATTACGCACTACCGCGTCCTGGGCCGCCTGCGGGAACTGACCGTGCTGGAAGTCACCCTGGAGACCGGCCGGAAGAACCAGATCCGCGCCCACCTGTCGGAAATGGGGCACCCGATCGCGGGGGACCGGGCCTACGGCAGCACCCGTGATCCTCTCAAACGGCTTGGACTGCACGCTTTCCGGCTCGGGTTCCGCCACCCGGTCACGGGAGAGCCGGTCCGGTTCGAGACCGGCCCGCCCCCCGAGTTCGTCCGCTACCTCCCCGCCCGCCAGGCCTAGCCTCGGGCGTGACCTCGATTTCGGGCGGCATGGAGGCTACCTCCCCGCCCGGACCGAATGAACTAGATCAGTTCCGGGAGGAGGCGGGCGAGCTCCGTAATCAGCTCGATGTGGTAATGCGCCCCGTCGGTCCCGTCCCCCCCCACCATCACCGTCGTCATCCCCATCTCCATCGCGG
>JAFGSS010000118.1 GCA_016934555.1 Acidobacteriota bacterium
GTGCCGGGCGCAAACAAAAACGGGAGGGAGCCGGCCGAGGCCGGAACCCTCCCGTCATCCGCTTCTTCAGGGCAAAGCGAGTTACTGGGTCTTTTTCAGGACCATTTCCATCGGCTGTCCCATCATGTCCATGGTGAGCTTGATTTCTCCGGGAGAAACCACGCCCTTGTAATCCATCTTCATTTCCTGGCCGCCGAAATCGAGGACCACCGCAAACGAGATGTTGTTGCCGTCGATCTTACCGTCCTTGATCGGGGTCTGCGTGCCGTCCGGCCCCGTCGTGGAGCCGGTCAGGGTCGTTCCCTCCGCCTTGAACGTGTAAGCGATCTTCATCGGGGCGCCGTCCATGCCCGGGAGTTCCGTGGTCCACTTCCCGTCCACGTCCGCCCCGAACGCCAGTCCGGCCACCAGAAACATAGCCACAACCAATGCCAGTTTTTTCATGAAATCCTCCTTGTGTGCTGCTCCATATAAACGATCGGACTTAAAACATCCATCGGAATCCGCCTGCGGGAGGGCTCCGCGGTCTTGTCTAGCCGCAGGACGGGGCAATAGTCCCTCCCTCGAGGCGGAAGACCCGGCTCGAGAGGGCGGACACGATGTCGGGATCGTGGGTTGCCATGATCACGGTTATATTACGACTCCGGACGGCGTGATGTAACAGTTGCGCCAGAATCGGCCGGGAAGCGTCGTCGAGCGAATTGGTGGGTTCGTCCAGGAGCACGATCGGGGTCTCGACGACCAGGGCGCGCGCCAGTGCCACCCGCTGCGCCTCCCCCCCGGAGAGGAGGTGCGAGTGCTTGTCCAGGATCTCGGCGAGGCCCAGAGCGCGCGCGATCCCCTCCGTGCGGTCCCGGATCTCCCGGTGCGGGAGCCCCCGCACCCGGAGGCCGTAGGCGATGTTTTTCCGGACCGTGGCGGAGAAAAGGACCGGTTTCTGGTGGACGAGTGTGACCCGTCGGCGCAGCTCCCGGTCCCGGTTGCGGACCGTTTCCACCCCCCCGAGACGCACGCTTCCTTCCGAGGGGGTGCGGAGCAGGGCGAGGATCGAGAGGAGGGTGGTCTTGCCGCAGCCGTTGGGGCCCATGAAGGTCGAGATCCCCCCCGCGGGGATGTCGAGCGCGGGGATGTCCAGGATGGTCCGGTCCCCGTACGCGTGGCGCAGGCCGCGGATGGAGTAGGCGTCGGTGCCCTTCATGCCGCTTTCCTCCGCAGGAGCCGGGCGCCGATGTTGACACCGAAGGCGACGACGAGCAGGACCATCCCCAGGGCCAGCCCCAGGGCGAACTCGCCCCTGCTGGTCTCGAGCGAAATGGCGGTGGTGATGGTGCGGGTGTACCCGAGGATGTTGCCCCCGAGGATGATGGAGATCCCGACCTCCCCGATCACCCTCCCGAAGGCGGTGATGCAGGCCACGAGCAGGGCGGGGCGCGCCTCCTCCGCCACCGTGACGAGGGTGCGCATCCTTCCGGCTCCCAGGGTGAAGGCGGTCTCCCGGACCACGGGGCTGACCACCGAAATGGCGCTCGAGGAGAGGGAGGCGATCAGGGGGAGGATCAGCACCGTCTGCCCCAGGATGATGGCGGCGGGGGTGAACAGGAGCCCGAGCCGTCCCAGGGGGCCCTGGCTGAAGACCAGGGTGTAGACGAAAAGGCCGACCACCACCGTGGGGACGGCCAGCAGGGTGTTGAGCAGGTCCTCCACGAACCGCTTGAAGCGGAACCGGGAGTTGGCCAGCGCCACCCCCAGGGGAACCCCGACGACGGAGGCGATGAGGGTACTGGCGAGCGAAAAGCGCAGGGAGGCCACCACGATGGTGGTGACCTCGGCGTCCGCCGTGAGGATGAGGCGCAGCGCCTCCTTCGATGCCTGGGCCAGGTCGTTCAAGCGGTCACTTCCCCGGCTCGCAGACCGGTTGGAACAGTGCGTGCCCGTCCGGGCGAAAATCCCCGATGAGCTTCTGCCCTTCGGGGGAACAGAGCCAGTGGACGAGCTCGCGCGCCAGGGGGGCGTTGACGGTGGGGAAGCGCGCGGGGTTGACCTGGATGGCCGAATAATGGTTGAGGAGGTCCGGATCCCCCTCGGACAGGACCTCGAGCTTCCGCCGTTCGCGCCGCCCGAGATAGGTGGCCCGGTCGGAAATCGTATAGGCCCCCTTTTCGCCCGCCATCGTCAGCGCGGCCCCCATCCCCTGGCCGATTTCGAGATACCGGGGGCCCGAGGGGGTGATGCCCGCCTTTTTCCAGATCGCCCGCTCCTTGTGGTGGGTGCCGGAATCGTCCCCCCTGGAGACGAAAACGGCCCCCCGCCCGGCGATGGCGGCCAGCGCTTCGGAGGCGCTCTTCATCCCCCGGATGCGGGCCGGGTCGGCCGGGGGGCCGAGGATGACGAAATCGTTGACCATCAGCGTCTTCCGGTTGATGCCATAACCCTGTTTCACGAATTCGAGCTCCGCGTCCGGGGCATGGACCAGGACCAGGTCGACATCGCCGCTGGATGCGAGCCTCAGCGCCTGCCCGGTCCCGACCGCGATGACGTGGACGCGGCAGCGGTACCGTTCCTCGAACCGCGGGAGGAGGAAGGGGAGCAGGCCCGAATCCTGCACGGAGGTGGTCGTGGCAAAGCGCAGCCGCGGCGTGTCCCCCGCCACGGCGGCCGTGGCCAGCAGCAGGGGGAGAAGGCATTCCAAGACCGTTCTGAAGAGGATGGTGTGCATGAGAAAACCCGAATGACGGTCCCGCCCGGACCGGTCAGTCCCTTTCGTAGACCACCTTCCCGGTGTCCCGGACCTCGTACCCCCCCATCTCGACGATATTGGACTTGAAATCGTCGGAACGGAGGACGGCGCAGAGCGCCTGGACCGCGTCGGTTGAAAAACTGGCGGTCGGGATCGCCAGGTCGAACCGCTCCCTGGCCAGGGGCACGAAATCGAGCCCCAGCATCCGGGCGGCGGCCATGATGCCGATGCCGGCGTCGGCGCCGCCGCTGAAAACCTCCAGCGCCACCTCCATGTGGGTGTAGGCCGTGCGGCCGTAGCCGTCGATCGACCCGGAATCGATGCCCAGGTCCCGGAGCCCGTAATCGAGCAGCACGCGGGTCCCGCTCCCCTCCTGCCGGTTGATGAACTTGATCTTTTTGGCCGCCAGGTGCTTGAGGTTCTTGATGCCCAGGGGGTTCCCCTTCCTGACGATCAGCCCCTGCTCCCGGTGCGCCACGTTGAGCAGGATCACCTTCATTTCCGGGAAGTGCTTTTTGATGAACGAGCTGTTGTACTCCCCCGTCTCCTGGTCCAGCAGGTGGGTGGCGGCCACGTGGCAGGTTCCGTGCTCGAGCGCGATCAGTCCCGCCAGGCTCCCCACGTTGGAGATGGAAATGGTATAGTCCGGGTTCTGCAGGTTGGCGTTCTTGACCAGCAGTTCCAGGGCCAGATCGTTGCTCCCCGCGATGACGACCTGGTGTCCGGGGCCCGGGTGGGGGGAGGGGGTGACGCTTTCCCGGGCGCTCGCGACCACCCATTCCTCGATCAGGTTCTTGGGGAAAAGCCATTTGCCCGTGATCCGCGTGGCGGGGATCTTCTTCTCCTTGATCAGCCGGTACACCTGTTTCTCGTTGATGCTGAGATATTCTGCAACCTCTTTGGTCGTGAACATGTCTCGGGTCATGGCGAATCAGGTCTGCTCGGAAGGATGACGGGTACTAACAAATTTTAACCGAATGCGACCCGGAGTCAACGACATTCAGGCCCGGGCCGGGACGCGGCGCGCCCCGGCCCTCGGACCCTACCGGATGCGGGCGTCGTTGATGAGGTACTTGGCCGCGACGTAGTTCAGGGATTCGGCCGTCTCGAGCCCCCCGGCGAGCCGCCGGAGCGTTTCCAGGTCCGATCTCCACGCGACGTCCCCGGGGGCGAACAGGCAGATGGCGCCCGGCTCCGATTGCGTGAACAGCCGGCCGTCGGCGTAGCCGTGCCACGCGTCGCAGATCTCGGTCTCGTAAGCGTGCATCATGGGAGGGATGTCCCCGGGGGTGAACCAGAGCTTGATTTCCCGCTCGGCGTCCGCGGGGTTGGCCGAGGCGTGGATCAGGTTGTCCATCCGGTCGCTGATCACGCGTCCCGCGGTGTCCTTGATCGGGACCAGGGTCCCCAGGGCGCGGATGCATCCCGGCTTGTCCTCCCTGGCGACATGGGGGTTGGTGGGGCCGGCGATATCGCGGATCTTGCGGATGGCGTCGGCGCCCTGGTAGACGATGGCGACCACCCGCCGCTTCCAGGGCTCGTCCTCCCAGTGGAGGCGCCCGGTGATGTAGTCCAGGAGCGATTCGTAAAAAGCCTTCCCGCGGTGCTCCGCGTAATGCTCCTCCGCCAGGATCCGGTTGACGGCCACGATCCTGGCCCCCGCGAAATGCAGGCCGGAGTGGAATTCGGACAGCTGCGAGAGCAGGTATCCCGTCAATGAGTTTTTGAGGGCGTCAGGCTTGAGAAGCACGAGGGTTTGTTCCAGTTCTTTCTTGTCCATTCGTCTGGTCCTTTCCTATTATGAAGGGGGACATTATAGCATCCGCCCGCGGTCCGCCGGGGGCTAAGTCTCCGCCCGGGGCGGGAATTCTGCTATTCTGAGGTGACGGGAGGCCAGACGATGAAGCGATATCCGGGAAGGTCCGGGGGATGGGGGGCGGTCCTGATCCTGTCCGCGGTCCTTTGCACCCCCGCTTCCGGGGGGGACGAAGAGAACGTGCGGCGCCTGTTCGAGGGCGCCATCGCCGCCATGGGGGGGGATTCCTACCTGGGGGTGAAGGACATGGTTTCCGAGGGGCGCTATTTCCAGTTCGACCGCTATGGAAATTCCTCGGGACTGATCCTGTTCGCCGACTACACCAAGCTCCCGGACAAGAGCCGGTTCGAACTGGGGAACCGGAAGAAGGAGCTCGACATCACCGTCTTCAACCTGGAAAAGGACGAGGGCTGGATCCTCGAGGGGCAGAAGGAGACGCGCACGGCCACGGCCGAGGAGATGCAGGACTTCCGGGCCGCGGCCAACCACAGCCTGGACAACATCTTCCGTTTCCGTTACCGCGACCCCCGAAACAAGCTTTTCTACCTGGGGGCGGGGGAGGGGAAGGACTCGCGCCTGGAAATGGTGAAGATGATCGACCCGGAAAACGACGAGACCGTCATCTATTTCGACCGGGTTTCCAGGCTGCCGGTGAAGCTCGAAACCCGCCGGCGGGACGACCGCGGGGTCCGGGAACGCCTCACGAGCGAATACAGCCAGTGGCACGTGATCCAGGGGGTGAACACCCCGCTGCGGATCGACGGGTACGCCGGCGGGCGGCGTGAGTTCCAGCAGTTCATCACCAAAATCACCTACAACAACGATCTCCGGGACGAGTTCTTCTCCCGGCCCGAGCCTTCCAAATAGGGGAACGGCCATGCCCGAGTTCTACGACATCTCCCGGATCCTCGAGGAAGGGATGGAGGTCTGGCCCGGGGACCCGGAGTTCCGGAGGGAGTGGGTCGCGCGCATCCGGGGCGGGGCGCCGGCGAACGTGTCCGCCCTCCACCTGGGGGTGCATACCGGGACCCACCTGGATGCCCCCCTTCACGTCGATGACGCCGGGAGCGATGTCGCCCGCCTGCCGGTCGGGGATTTCATCGGGCCCGCGCGCGTTTTCGGGTTCGACTCTGCGGGGGGGGTCCGGGCGGCCGACCTCGCGGGCCTCGACTGGAGGGGGGTGGAGAGGGCGCTCTTCCGATGGGGGGCCCCGGGCCCGGGAGACTGCGCGGGCGGCCACGGGTTTCTTCACGACGATGCCGCCCGGTACCTCGCGGGAAAGGGATTGCGCCTGGTCGGGACCGACGCCCCGGGCGTGGATGCGCCCGGCAGCGCAGACCTTTCCGCCCACCGGATCCTGTTGGGGGGCGGAGTCGCCATTCTCGAAAACCTCTGCCTGGGGGGGGTCCCGCCCGGGGATTACGAACTGATCTGTCTGCCCCTGAAGATCGCGGGATCGGACGGCTCCCCGGTCCGGGCCGTGTTGAGGCGCCGAACCTCCTAGCCCGCGTCCGCCAGGACGGGCTCCACCTCGTCCGCCGTGAGGATCCGGCAGCAGTCGCGCCTTTTCGAGATGAGGGCGGCCAGGTCGGTGTGGAGGGCGTGCCCGGCCCGTTCCGCCGCCAGGCGGCCGATGATGGGAAGCCCGCAGAGCGCGATATCCCCGAGCAGGTCGAGCAGCTTGTGGCGGACGAACTCGTCCGGGTAGCGGAGCCCGGTGTTGAGGATCCCCTCGGGGTCGAGGACCACGGCGTTTTCGAGCGATCCGCCGCGGATCAGGCCGAGGCCCTTCAGGTACTCGATGTCGGAGACGAATCCGAAGGTCCGGGCGCGGGAGATCTCCCGGCGGAAGGCTTCGGGCGTCAACTCCAGCTCGATCCGCTGGCTCCCGATGGCGGGATGGTCGAAGTCGATGGCGTAGCTCACCCGCGGCGTGCGGTCCGGGTAGACGCCCGCCACCTTGTCCCCCTGGCGCACCTCGATCGGGCGCTCGATGACCAGGTACCGGCGCGCCGCCTCCTGCCCGACGATGCCCGCCGCGAGGAGGGCGTCGGTGAAAGGGGCGCACGACCCGTCGAGGATGGGGACTTCCATGGAGTCGAGGTCCAGGCGCGCATTGTCGATGCCGAGGCCGTAGAGGGTGGCGAGGACGTGCTCCACGGTCGCGATCATCACCCCCTTCTTCATGAGGGTCGTGGCGTAACTGACCTTCGCCACGTACGCGCGCAGGGCTTCGATTTCGAAGTCCCGGAGATCGGTGCGCCGGAAGCGGATGCCCGAGTCGGGCGGGGCGGGCAGGATCGCGAGCCGGACCGGGTACCCGGTGTGCAGCCCCACTCCCTCGAACTCGACTTTTTCCTTCAAGGTTCGCTGATACCTGAACATGCCTCATCCTCCATCGATCGCCCCCGGTCGGGCGGAAGCTCTGCTAGCAAGATCCATTCCAATGGTGGCGGGATGGCTGGCGTTCATGCAATGCATGGAAAATAATAACTTTATGTAAATCGAGGCCGCCCCGCTTCCCTGGAGCTCCCTCCCGGCCGTGGCAATTATGACACACCCGCCCGGGCGGGAGGCGGTGCTTGCCGATTTCTCCTGTTGCGCGCCGCCCGGGATCTGTGGTAATAATGGCGCATATTCGGGTTATAGAGGCGATGAAAGGGACATTTTCCGATCCGGTCAGTTTATGGTGTTGGCGACGCCGGCCCAAGTCCGCCTGGGTCGTTTGGTCCCCAGTCCCCTGACCGTTGCCGTACCAAGGGGTGAGGAAGCCGTGAGCGACTCAGGACGTTCACGGTTTTTTTTTGCGTACCCGTTTTGAGGGTCCGACATGATTCAGCCGTCACTGGAACAGGTGAAAGAACTCGCGGGGCAGGGGAACGTGATCCCGGTGTCGAAGGACATCATGGGGGATCTCCTCACCCCGGCCGCGGCGTATCTGCGGGTGGCCCACGGCCGGAGCAGGGTGTTCCTCCTGGAGAGCGTCGAGGGGGGGGAGCGCCTGGCCCGCTATTCATTCATCGGGTGGGACCCCTTCATCACCGTCCGCTCCCGGGGGGGTGAGGTCTCGGTCGAGCGCCAGGGGGAGATCGTCCGGGAGCCGGGCCGGGGGCTCGAAAAGTTGCGGGAGATCGGCCGGGGCTTCCGCCCCGTCACGGTCGGCGACCTCCCCCCGTTTTTGGGGGGAGGGGTCGGGTATTTCGCCTACGACCTGGTCCGCCGCTTTGAACGCCTGCCCGAACTCGCAGCGGATGACCTGGGCCTGGACGATTACGGGGTGATGTATTTTTCCACCATCCTGGCCTTCGACCACCTGCGGCACCGGATCCACATCATCGCCAACATCGTCGACGACCGGGGCGGCGCGGGCCTGGAGCCCAAATACCGGGACGCGGTCCTGCGGATCGAACAGGTCGAAAAGCGCCTCTCCGTCCCCATCTCCCTGCCGTCCCCGCCCGTGCGCGAGGAGATCCCCGAGCCGGTGTCGAACGTCGGCGTGGAGGAGTACTACCGCAACGTCGAAAAGGCCCGGGAACATATCCGGGCGGGCGATATCTTCCAGGTGGTGCTGTCGCAGCGCTTCACCATGCCCGTGACGTGCGATCCGTTCGACATCTACCGCGCGCTCCGTTTCATCAACCCCTCCCCCTACATGTTTTTTCTCAGGATGGACGACCTCGTCGTCGTCGGGGCCTCCCCCGAGATGCTGGTGAAGGTGAGCGGCCGCAGGGTGGAATACGGCCCCATTGCAGGCACCCGCCCCAGGGGGGCGACGCCGGGGGAGGACGAACGCCTGGCGCGCGAACTCGCGGCGGACGCCAAGGAGAGGGCCGAGCACATCATGCTGGTGGACCTGGGGCGGAACGACCTGGGGCGGGTGTGCGAGTACGGCTCGGTCAGGGTCACCGACCTGATGCGGATCGAAAAATACAGCCACGTCATGCACCTGGTCAGCAGCGTCGAGGGGACCCTCCGCCCGGGGCTGGACTGCTTCGACGCCCTGGAATCGTGCCTCCCGGCGGGGACCGTCTCGGGCGCCCCCAAGGTGCGGGCCATGGACATCATCGAATCGATGGAACCCTGCCGCAGGGGGATCTACGGAGGGGCCGTCGGCTATGTCGATTTTTCCGGGAACCTGGACACCTGCATCGCCCTGCGGACACTCCTCATCAAGGACGGGACGGCCTATATCCAGGCCGGCGGAGGGATCGTGGCCGATTCCGACCCGGTGCGGGAGCGGGAGGAATCGATCAACAAGGCCAGGGCCCTCGTCCGCGCCGTGAAATTCGCCCACGAGGGCTTCAGGGGAACCGTCGGCGGCGACGGCGGACAGGGAAGGCGGCCATGATTCTGGTCATCGACAATTACGACTCCTTTACCTTCAACCTCGTGCAGTACCTCGGCGAGCTGGGGCAGCAGCTCCGCGTCGTCCGCAACGACGCCGTCTCCGTCGGGGATATCGAGGCGCTGGCCCCGGCCTTCATCCTCATCTCCCCCGGGCCGGGGCGCCCGGAGAACTCGGGCATCATCATCGAAACGGTCCGGCGCTTCGCCGGAAGAATCCCGA
The DNA here is from genome assembly GCA_016934555.1 of Acidobacteriota bacterium. Taxonomy (GTDB): domain Bacteria; phylum Acidobacteriota; class UBA6911; order UBA6911; family UBA6911; genus UBA6911. The sequence goes on from JAFGSS010000118.1 coordinate 9,121, forward strand.
TCCTCGGGGTCTGCCTCGGGCACCAGGCGATCGGGGCCGCCTTCGGCGGCCGGGTGGTGCGGGCGCCCGAGATCATGCACGGCAAGACGAGCGAGATCCACCACGACGGCCGCACCCTGTACCGGGACCTGGACAACCCCTTCCGGGCGACGCGCTACCACTCGCTGGTGGTGTCCCCCGACGGGCTGCCCGACTGCCTGGAGATTTCCGCCCGCACGGCCGACGGGGTGATCATGGGGCTGCGCCACCGTTCGCTCCGGGTGGAAGGGGTGCAGTTTCACCCCGAGTCGATCCTGACCGACGCCGGCATGCGGCTGCTGGCCAATTTCGTGAACCCTTGAAAGGGGGGATGATGCCCGAAGGTTCGATCGAGTACGCGCTCCCGGACGCCCTCCGGGGGACCATCCTCGAAAAGATCATGCGCGCCAAGGCGCGGGAACTGGCCGGGTCGAAGGCGAAGCTCCCGGCCCGCTCGCTCGAGGAGGTCCTCGACCGGGCCCCGGACATCCGCCCCTTCCGCAAAGCCCTCCTGGCGCACCCTCCCGCCGTCATCGCGGAAATCAAGAAGGCGTCCCCGTCGGCGGGGGTGATCCGGGAGGATTTCGATCCGCTCGCGGTGGCCGCGGAATACGCCGACGCGGGCGCGGCGGCGCTCTCGGTCCTCACCGAGGTGCATCATTTCCTCGGCGGGCTGGAGACGCTGGCCCGCGTGCGGTGGCATTCGAAGCTGCCCCTGCTGCGCAAGGACTTCATCGTCGACCCTTACCAGGTCCTGGAGGCGCGGCACGCGGGGGCGGACGCGGTCCTCCTCATCGCCGCCCTCCTCGACGCTCCCTCCCTCGAGGGCCTCCGCCGCGCGGCGGAGACTCACGGGATGGAGGCGCTGGTGGAGGTGCACAACGAACCGGAGCTGGAAAAGGCGCTCGCGAGCGGGGCCACCCTCGTCGGCGTCAACAACCGGAACCTCGCGACCCTCGAGGTGTCGCTCGACGTGTCCCTGCGGCTGGCCCGGCTCCTGCCGAAGGAGGTCACGGCCGTTGCGGAGAGCGGCATCCGCACCGCGGAGGATATCCGCCGGCTCCGGGACGCCGGGTACCGCGGTTTCCTGGTGGGGGAGAGCCTGATGCGCTCCCCGTCCCCCGGGGCGGCGCTCCGGCGCCTGCTCGGGTAGAGGCGGGGGAGGGGTCATGACGAGAGTGAAGGTGTGCGGGATCACGGGGTACGGGGACGCGGTGACGGCGCTCGAACTGGGGGCGGACGCCCTCGGCTTCAATTTCCACCCCGCGAGCCCCCGGTACATCCGGCCCGGCGCGGCGGCGGCCATCATCCGGCGCCTCCCCCCCTTCGCCGTGACCGTGGGGGTCTTCGTCAACCTTCCGGCCGGGGATGTGGCGCTCGCGGCCGAAGCCTCGGGCGTGGGGGTGGTGCAGCTGCACGGAGACGAGACCCCCGAAACGTGCCGCGCCCTGGCCCGGTGGCCGCTGCTCAAGGCGCTGCGGATCGGGGGGGAGGGGGTTCCCGGGGACCTGGAGACGTACCCGGTCGCGGCTTTTCTGCTCGACGCCCGGGACGAGGCGCTCTACGGCGGCACCGGGAAGACGTTCGACTGGACCCTGGCCCGCGCCGTCTCGCGCGTGCGGCCCGTCATCCTGGCGGGGGGGCTCCGGGCCGAAAACGTCTCCGAGGCCATCCGCGTCGCCCGGCCCTACGCGGTCGATGTCTGCAGCGGGGTGGAAACGGCCCCCGGCGTGAAGGACGCCCGCAGGATCGCGCAATTCATGAAAGAGGTGAGAGATGCCAGACAGTCCGATCACCGGCCCTGACCAGCGGGGGCGCTACGGCGCGTACGGGGGGCGCTTCGTGCCCGAAACCCTGGTGGGGCCGCTCGAGGAGCTCGAGGAGGCCTATCGCGAGGCTTCGGCGGATCCCGGTTTCCGGAGGGAGCTCGAAGGGCTGCTCGCATCCTACGTCGGGCGCCCCACCCCGCTCACCAGGGCCCGGCGCCTCGAACGCCTCCTGGGGCCGGGGCGCGTCTATCTCAAGCGCGAGGACCTGACCCATACGGGCGCCCACAAGATCAACAACGCCGTCGGCCAGGCGCTTCTGGCCCGGCGCATGGGGAAGCGGCGCCTCATCGCGGAAACGGGGGCCGGGCAGCACGGCGTGGCGACGGCGACCGTGGCCGCCCTGTTCGGGATGGAGTGCGGGATCTACATGGGGACGGAGGACATGCGTCGGCAGGAGCTGAACGTCTTCCGGATGCGGCTCCTGGGGGCCCGGGTCCACCCCGTCGACGGCGGCACCCGCACCCTCAAGGACGCCATCAACGAGGCGATGCGCGACTGGGTGACCAACGTCGCCGACACCCACTACCTGCTCGGGTCGGTGCTGGGCGCCCACCCCTATCCCTGGATCGTGCGCGATTTCCAGTCCGTGATCGGGCGCGAGGCCCGCGCCCAGGTCCTCGCGGCCGAGGGGAGGCTCCCCGACCTGCTGATCGCGTGCGTGGGGGGGGGGAGCAACGCCATGGGGCTCTTTTACGATTTCCTCGGCGACCCCGGGGTGCGCATGGTCGGGGTGGAGGCCGGGGGGCGCGGCACGGCGCTGGGGGAGCACGCCGCCCGCTTCAGCGGGGGGCGCCTGGGGGTCCTGCAGGGGACCTACAGCTATGTCCTTCAGGACGACAACGGCCAGATCGCCGCGACCCATTCCGTGTCCGCCGGGCTCGATTACGCCAGTGTGGGCCCGGAACACGCGTGCCTCCACGACAGCGGCCGGGTCACCTACACCTCGGTCACGGACGAGCTGGCCCTGGAGGCCTTCCAGCTCCTCGCCCGGCAGGAAGGCATCATCCCGGCGCTCGAGAGCGCCCACGCCGTGGCGGAGCTGGTCCGCATGGCCCCCGGCCTCGGCAAGGACTCGCTGGTGGTGCTGAACCTGTCGGGGCGCGGGGACAAGGACGTCGCGCAGGTCGCCCGGATTCTGGAAGACAGGAGCGGGGAAGGGGGAACGGATGCTTGAGCAGGGAGAGACGGGGACCCGGCGCATAGGAAAAATGTTCAACCGGCTGCGGGCGCGGGGGGAAAAGGCCTTCATCCCCTTCATCATGGCCGGGGACCCGGACCTGGAGACCACCGTCCGGATCGTCCCGGAACTGGAGCGGGCGGGCTCCCACATCGTGGAGCTGGGGATCCCGTTTTCCGACCCGGTGGCGGACGGCCCCGTCATCCAGCGCGCCGGCATGCGCGCGCTGCGGCACGCGTACGCGCTCGGGGACTACCTCGGGGCCATCGCGGATATCCGGAAGGTGAGCGACGTCCCCCTCATGCTCTTCAGCTACCTGAACCCGGTGCTGCAGTACGGGTTGGAGCGGCTGGCGCGCGAGGCGCGCGCGGCGGGGGCCGACGGCGCCCTGATTACGGACATCACCCCCGAGGAGGGGGCCGAATACCGGGACTGCATGCGGCGCCACGATCTGGACTGCATCTTCCTGGCCGCCCCGACCAGCGGGTCCGAGCGGGTCCGGCGGATCGCCGAGTGCTCGACCGGTTTCATCTACGTGGTTTCGCGGGCCGGGGTCACGGGGGCGCGCCAGGAGCTTTCCGGCACCGTCAGACCGACCGTCGAGCGGGTCCGGGCGCACACGGCGCTGCCGATCGCGGTCGGTTTCGGGATCTCGGCGCCGGAGCAGGTCCGGTCGGTGTGGGAGATCGCCGACGGCGCGGTCGTGGGGAGCGCCCTCGTTGCCGAGATGGAAAAGGGGGGGGACGCCGCGGGGCTTCCGGCCCGGGTCGGCGCGTTCTGCCGGTGGCTCGCGGGGACCGGCGCCTGATTGTCAGGTTGTGCCGGTGCGCCCCGCCGGGTTCCCGGGGGAAGGGGTTCAGGGAGGTCTGCCAGTGCATACGATCGATTTTGAGCCTGTGGGCCGGCGCGGGAAGTGCCCCGATGGGGAGTCGCTGCTGGAATGCGGCCGCCGCCTGAACGTGGACATCGTCAGCATCTGCGGCGGCATGGGCATCTGCCACCAGTGCCGGGTGCAGGTCATCTCCGGCCCCGTCAGCGGGAGGACGCCGGAAGAGGCGGAGGCCTTCTCGGAGCAGGAACGGGGACGGAACTGCCGCCTGGCCTGCCGCACCTGGCCGCAGGGGGACGTCAAGGTGCATATCCCGCCCGAGTCGCTGTCGGCCCCCCAGCGTACCCAGGTGGAGGGGCTGGAGGTCGAGATCGAACCGGAGCCGCTCGTGCGGGGGTTCGAGGTGCGGCTCACCCCCCCCACGCTCGAGGAGCCCGCATCGGACGAACGGAACCTGAAAAAGGCCCTCGAGGGGCAGCACGGTGTCCGTGCCGGGATTGTGGATCTTGGCGTCCTTCAGGAGGGTTTTCCGAAGATCCGGGAATGGGGGTGGAAACTGTCGGCCGCAGTGCGCGGGAATGAAGTCGTGGCGCTGGGGGCGCCCGCGACCCGCTGGCTGGGCCTGGCGGCGGATATCGGGACCACCAAGATCGCCTGTTACCTGGTGGATATGCAGACGGGAAAGACCCTCGGCTCCAGGGGGCTGATGAACCCGCAGATCGCCTACGGCGAGGACGTGATCGCGCGCATCTACGCCGCGGGGAAGGGGCCCGAAAACGCCGAGAAGCTTCAGGACCTGCTCGTGCAGGCGCTCGACAAGGCCCTGGGATCGCTTTGCGAAGAGACGGGGGCCGTCCGGTCGGAAGTGGTCGATGCCGTGATCGTGGGGAACACCGCCATCCACCACCTCTTCCTCCGGCTTCCGGTGCTGCAGCTGGGAAGGTCGCCCTACGTGCCCGCCCTGAGTTCCGCCCTGGACGTCAAGGCCCGCGACCTAGGGATGGAGCTCGCGCCCGGAGCCTGGGTGCACCTGCTTCCCAACATCGCCGGGTTCTGCGGCGCGGACCATGTCTCCATGCTCCTGGCGACAGGCCTGGCGGAGATGGAGGGGGTCAACCTGGCCATCGACATCGGCACCAATACCGAGATCTGCCTGAATGTCCACGGCCGCATGGCCAGCGTCTCCTGTGCCTCGGGCCCCGCTTTCGAAGGGGCCCATATCCGGCACGGCATGCGCGCGGCCCCGGGGGCGATCGAGCATGTACGGTTATCCGCCGCCGGGCTGCAGGTTCAGACCATCGGGAACAAGCCCCCGATCGGCATCTGCGGCTCGGGCCTGCTCGACGTGGTGGCCCAGCTGCGGCTCCATGATATTCTGGACTCCAGCGGCAGGATGCTGCCGCACCCCCTGGTGCGTCCAATGGACGGCTCGCGCGAGTTCGTGCTCGTAGAGCGCGAGGCGGAGGAAGCGATCACGGTGTCCCAGAAGGACGTCCGGGAACTGCAGCTGGCCAAGGCGGCCATCCGCCTGGGGATCCGGGCCCTGTGCGAAGCGGAGGGGCTCCAGGAGGGGGCGATCGGGCACGTCCTCATCGCCGGGGCATTCGGGACCTTCATCGACGTGGAGAGCGCCGTCGCCATCGGGATGCTCCCGCCTCTGCCCCTCGAGCGGTACCGGCAGGTGGGGAACGCGGCGGGGACGGGCGCCCGGCTCGCCCTGATGTCCCGCGGTCAGCGGCTGGAGGCGGAGCGGATCGCAGAGCGCACCCGGTATATCGAGCTGGCCGGGATCCCCGATTTCAGCCGCAAGTACGCCGAGGCAAGCGTCATGGACGCCCGCTAGCTCCCGGCGGTCGCCTCAGGGGCATTCCGAGAAAGGGTAGAAACGGCCGACCTCGATCGATGCGGCGCCGAAGCAGGCGTGGTCCCCCTGCGTCTCGGGGACGTAGCCGGTCGCTTCCCCCGCCTCACCGATCCAGAGTTCCACCCGCGTCGGGAAGTTGGCCTTCGAGAGCGGCTGGATCTTCCGGCCGTCGCGGTCCTCGAGCTCGGGCGCCTGCTGGCTCACCAGGTAGCCGGTGAGCCTTCCCAGGTCGCCGATGAATTCCCCCTGGCGCGAATAGGCCTTCGTGCCGTCCCCGAAGTGCCAGATGAAGATGGCCGCCCGGTCGGGGAAGGACTGGGCCGTCATCTGGGTCCAGTAGGAGGTCCAGGTGAACTCGGCCTTCCCCCCCTCGTGGAGAAGGAACCCGGTCCGTTCCCTCTGGATCCCGTCGTGGTCGTAAGGGCTGTGGTTGCGCAGCTGGGCCGTTGCCGCCGGCCCGGCCGCCATCATCAGGACAAAAAGAAAAACGGTGGTTTTCGGCAGGCGCATGGTTCCCCCCTCCCCCATTATACCCGAATCGGGGCCGCGGGCTGAACCGGCGCGTTGCCGGACTTCAGTTTCTCCCTCCGGAGAGCGAGTTCAGGAAATCGCTGTTCGTTTTGGTCTTGGAGAGTTTTTCCAGGAGCAGCTCCATGCTTTCGACGGGAGAGAGAGGGTTGAGCACCTTGCGCAGGACCCAGATACGGGCGAGGTCGGCCGAATCGACGAGCAGTTCCTCCTTGCGGGTCCCCGACTTGTTGATGTCGATGGCGGGGAAGACGCGCTTGTCGACCAGCTTGCGTTCCAGGTGGAGCTCCATGTTGCCGGTCCCCTTGAATTCCTCGAAGATCACGTCGTCCATGCGGCTCCCCGTGTCTACCAGGGCCGTAGCGATGATGGTGATGCTCCCCCCCTCCTCGATGTTGCGCGCGGCGCCGAAGAAGCGCTTCGGCCGCTGCAGCGCGTTGCTGTCCACGCCGCCCGACAGGACCTTCCCGCTCGGGGGCACGATGGTGTTGTAAGCCCGGGCCAGGCGCGTGATGCTGTCGAGCAGGATGACCACGTCCCGCTTGTGCTCGACGAAGCGCTTGGCCTTTTCCAGCACCATCTCGGCCACCTGCACGTGGCGCGAGGCCGGTTCGTCAAAGGTGGAGGCGACAACCTCCCCCTTCACCGACCGCTGCATGTCGGTGACCTCTTCCGGGCGCTCGTCGATCAGGAGCACGAGCAGGTCCACCTCGGGGTGGTTCTTGGAGATCGAGTTGGCGATCGACTGCAGCAGCATGGTCTTCCCCGTCCGGGGAGGGGAGACGATCAGGCCGCGCTGCCCCTTGCCGATGGGGGCGAGCATGTCCATGACCCGGCCGGAGAGGTTCCCCGGCCCCGTTTCCAGCTTCAGTTGTTCATTGGGATAGAGCGGGGTCAGGTTGTCGAAGAAAATCTTGTCCTTGGCGGCGTCCGGGTGCTCGAAGTTGACCGCCTCCACCTTGATCAGGGCGAAGTAACGCTCCCCCTCCTTGGGGTGGCGGATCTGCCCCGAAACGGTGTCCCCGGTCCTCAGGTCGAACTTGCGGATCTGCGACGGGGACACGTAGATGTCGTCCGGCCCCGGCAGGTAGTTGTAGTCCGGCGCCCGCAGGAACCCGAACCCCTCGGGGAGGCACTCCAGGACCCCTTCGGAGAAGACCAGGCCGCTGGCCTCGGTCTGCGCCTTCAGGATCTGGAAGATCAGTTCCTGCTTGCGCATCCCGGTGTAGCCCGGGACGCCGAGCCCCTTGGCGATCTCCGCCAGCGCGGCGATGTTCATTTCCTTCAGTTCACGGATGTCCAGGTGGCCGTTCTCGCGGCCGTTCGCGTTTCGACTTTGCGTCGTTTCAGGCATGAGCTCCCTCCAGGGGGAGAATGGATTCCGACCGCCTCCCGTGCCGGGGGCGGGGAACCGTTATTCGTTTGAGGATGGGACCACTGCGGTTGCTTCCAGCACTCGTTTCCAGATTTCCTTCGAGCCCGTCCCGGTCTCGGCCGAAGCCATGATGACGGAACACCCCTGCAGGGAACCGGAAATGGCGCGCAACTGAGCGCCCTTCTGGTTATTGGACAACTTATCGGACTTGGTCGCGACGACGAGCCGCGGGACCTCGAGCCCGGCGAGCCATTCAGACAGCTGGACGTCCATGTCGGTCGGGGGCATCCTCGAGTCGACCAGGTGGATCGCCAGCGCGATCACGGAACTGCGGAGGAAATAGCCCTCGATGAGGGCCCTCCACTGCCGGATCTCCGATTTGGCCGCCTTCGCGTAGCCGTAGCCGGGAAGATCGACGAAATAGAAGGATCCGTTGATCCGGTAAAAATTGACACTCTGGGTCTTGCCCGGGGTGGAACTGGTCCGGGCGAGCCCCCGGTTGCCTGTCAGCCGGTTGATCAGGCTGGACTTTCCGGCGTTGGACCTTCCCGCGAAGACCACCTCGGGAATTCCCGGAACCGGGAAATCGTTTTCAGATACGGCACTTGTGACGAATTCGGAATGGATCACGCTGAATCTTGAGGGAAAGGGTCAGTGCGCTACGTTTTCGCCGGGACGCATGCCGCCGATATCCGATATCGGGGTTACCTGGCTCGGCACGGGCTTGCGTTCCAGCGCCATTTCCAGGACTTCGTCCATCGTCTCGACCAGGTGGACATCCAGGGCTTCCAGGATCTCGGGCGGCAGGTCCTCCAGGTCCTTCTCGTTTTCCTTCGGGAGGAGGACGTTCTTGATCCCCGCCCGGTGCGCGGCCAGGAGCTTCTCCTTGACGCCGCCGATCGGGAGCACCTTCCCCCGCAGGGTGATTTCCCCCGTCATCGCGACGTCCCTGCGGACCGGGATCCGGGTCAGGGCGGAGACGATGGTGGTGGCCAGGGTGATCCCGGCCGAAGGACCGTCCTTCGGGATCGCCCCCTCGGGGACGTGGATGTGCAGGTCCATCCTCCGGTGGAACTCCCGGCCGATGCCGTATTCGGCCGCCCGGCTCCGGACGAAGCTCATGGCCGCCCGCGCCGATTCCTGCATGACCTCTCCCAGCTTCCCCGTAAGGGTCAGCTGGCCCTTGCCTTCCATGAGGGTCGCTTCGGTCTGCAGCACCTCCCCCCCGACCTCGGTCCAGGCCAGGCCCGTGGCCAGTCCGACCTGGTTGTTTTCGCTGATCGCCTGTATCCGGAATTTCGGCCGGCCCAGGAGCTTTTCCACCTCTTCGGGGGTGATGTCGCTCGCTTCGAGCTCCGAGGTGACGATGCGCTTGGCCGTCTTCCGGCAGACGTTGGCGATTTCGCGCTCCAGGTTCCGGACGCCCGATTCGCGCGTGTACCTGCGGATGATCTCCAGGAGGGAGTCGTCGCTGAAGCGGATCTGCTCCGCCGACAGCCCGCTGGCCTCGACCTGCTTTTTGACCAGGAACCGCTTGGCGATCTCCAGTTTCTCGTTTTCCGTGTACCCCGAAAGCTGGATGACTTCCATCCGGTCCTGCAGCGCCCGCGGAATGGTGTGCAGGACGTTGGCCGTCGCGATGAACATCACCATCGAAAGATCGAACTCGGTGTCGAGGTAGTGGTCGACGAACATGTGGTTCTGTTCCGGGTCGAGCACTTCGAGCAGGGCGGCCGAAGGGTCCCCGCGGAAGTCCATGCTCATCTTGTCGACCTCGTCCAGCATGAACACCGGGTTCCGGGTCCCCGCCTTTTTCATGTACTGGATGATCTGGCCCGGGAGGGCGCCGATATAGGTCCGGCGGTGTCCCCGGATCTCGGCTTCATCCCGCACCCCGCCGAGAGAGAGGCGGACGAACTTTCTCCCCGTGGCCCGCGCGATCGATTTCCCCAGCGAGGTCTTGCCGACTCCGGGAGGGCCGACGAAGCAGAGGATGGTCCCCTGCGGCTTCTTGACCAGGCTGCGGACGGCGAGGAATTCGAGGATGCGGTCCTTGACCTTCTCGAGGCCGTAATGGTCCTCCTCGAGCACCTTGGCGGACCAGTTGATATCCCGGATCTCCTTCGATTTCTTGTTCCAGGGTACCGCCAGGAGCCAGTCGAGATAGGTGCGGGAGACGATCGACTCGGCCGACATCGGCGGCATCATCTCCAGGCGCTGGATTTCCTTGGTGGCCTTTTCGTGCGCCTCTTTCGGCAGTTTGGCCGCCTCGAGCTGCTTCTTCAGGTCGTCCAGTTCGCTCTTTTCGTCCTTGCGGCCCAGTTCCTTCTGGATCGCCTTCATCTTTTCGTTGAGGTAGTACTCCTTCTGCGCCCGCTCCATCTGGCGCTTGACCCGCCCCTGGATGTTGCGGTCCAC
>JAFGSS010000119.1 GCA_016934555.1 Acidobacteriota bacterium
CGCATGCATATGTCCAGATCCGATTTCAAGGCGATGGCGCACATCATCGTCCCCTACCTCCTCTTCGGGGGCCTGTGGATCCTCCTCTCCGACCGGCTGCTGGCAAAAATCGTGCCCGACCCGGCGCTGAGGGTCGAGTGGTCGATCTGGAAGGGGTGGGCCTACGTGCTGGTGACGGGGGTGCTGCTGGCGCTCCTTCTCTACCGGGTGCTCCGGGCACGCGAACGGGACACCGCGGCCCGCTACGAGACCGACCGCCGCTTCTCCCTGGTCTTCCGCAAGAGCCCCATTGCCATCGCCATCCTCCGGCTCCGCGACGGCCGTTTCCTCGACGTCAACGACAGCTTCGTGGGCTCGACCGGGTACTCGCGGGAGGAGGCGCTCGCCCGTACGTCGGTTGAACTGAACCTCTGGGCGGATCCTGCGGAACGCGGGGAGGTCCTGCGGCGGGTGCGCGAAGACGGGCAGGTCCGGGCCATGGAGATCCGGATCCGGCGCCGGTCGGGCGAAACCGTCCCGATGCTCTACGCGGTGGAGCGGATCGATATCGGCGGCGAGCCCTGCCTGATCGGGATGGCGCAGGACATCGCCGCCCGCAAGGATATGGAGGAGGCCCTGCGCGCTCGGCTGCAGCGCTTCCTGCGGGCGAGCCCGGCCGTTCTTTACGTGCTCCGCATCGAGGGGGACCGGGTGCGGCAGGAGTGGATCAGCGAGAACCTGGAGCGGATCACGGGGTGGACCATGGCCGAATCGGGGGATCCCGCCTGGTGGTACTTGAACGTCCATCCCGAGGACAAGGCGCGGGTGCTCGAGGGACGGGCGCGGGCGACCGAACGTTTCGGCAAGAGCACGCTGCTCGAGTACCGCTTCCGGCACAAGGGGGGCGCCTGGATCTGGATCCGCGACGAACAGCGCTACCAGCCCGCCGAGGAGGGGGACTGGATCGAAGCGGTCGGGACCTGGATCGACATTTCCGAGCAGAAGCGGCTGGAAGCCAACGTCGTGCAGATGCAGAAAATCGAGACGGTGGGGATGCTGGCCGGCGGCATCGCCCACGATTTCAACAACCTGCTCTCCGTCATCCGCGGATACACCGAGCTCGCGCTCGAGGAGGCGCCCGCGGGAGAGACCGGGCGCGGGCACCTCGAGGAGGTCCTGCGCGCCGCCCGCCAGGCGGCTTCGCTCACCTCCCAGCTCCTGGCTTTCAGCCGCAAGCAGATCCTGCAACCCGAGATCCTGGACATCAACAAGGTGCTCCGGGAAACCAGCCGGATGCTCGAACGGCTGATCGGCGAAAACATCGAGCTGAGGCTGCTGCCCCGCGCCGATCTGCCCCCCGTCAGCGCCGACCGGGTCCAGCTGCAGCAGATCATCATGAACCTGGCGGTCAACGCCCGCGACGCCATGCCGGAGGGGGGGAAACTCGTCATCGAAACGGGAGAGGCGCGGTTCGACGAGGAATACGTGCGCGGCCACTTCCCGGCGACCCCCGGACGGTACGTGATGCTGGCCGTCAGCGATACCGGGGCCGGGATGGACGCGGCGACCCAGGCCCGCATCTTCGAGCCCTTCTTCACGACCAAGGAAAAGGGGAAAGGGACCGGGCTGGGGCTGTCGACCGTCTACGGCATCGTCAAGCAGAGCAACGGCTTCATCTGGGTCTACAGCGAGAGGGACCGGGGAACGGCGTTCAAGGTCTATCTCCCCCGGGTCGATGGCGCCGCGGAGGCGGCGGAACCGGATGGGCGCGCCGGATCGGGACTCGGGGGGTCCGAGACCATCCTGGTCGTCGAGGACGAGGCGCCGCTGCGGGAACTGGCCTGCCGCATCCTCGAGAGGAAGGGATACTCCGTCATCCCCGCCTCGAACGGCGACGAGGCACTCGAGCGGGCCGCGGCTCACGCGGGAAAGATCGACATGCTGCTCACCGACGTGCTGATGCCCCGGATGGGGGGGAAGGAGCTCGCATCCCGGATGAAGGAACGGTTCCCCGCCATCCGCATCCTGTACGTCTCCGGGTACACGGATCATTCCATCGTCCACCAGGGGATCCTGGACGAGGGAGTCGCCTTTCTGCAGAAGCCCTTTTCCATGGAGGGCCTGGCGCAGAAGGTGCGCACGATCCTCGAGGGCGACGCCTAATCAGGTCCCGGGGGCTCACCCTCAGGCGCTTCTTCTTTCGACGCTTTCAGCCGCTCCAGCTCCAGCGGGTAGTGCTCGGCCATTTCGGCCTCGGAAATCTTCCCCGTGATCCAGACGGTGCTCATCGGGTAGGCGGTCGGGCTGAAGATGACGAAGTAGAAGTGCCAGACGATGATGCTCAGGGTGGCCAGCACCGCCTCGTAGAAGTGGACGGTGCGCGCCACGTCCCACGCGAGCTTCGACCAGATGGCCATGAAATAGTCGTCGAAGGTCATGACGACGCCGGTGGCCGCCATCACCATGACGCCCCACACCAGGGCCCAGTATTCGGCCTTCTCGAAATAGGTGAAGCGCGCGAAGAGCGGCTTGTGGCGGGACAGGCCGGTCATGTAGAGAAGGTTCTGCGCGATGTCGCGCGCGTCTTTCCACCGGGGCCAGATGTCGCGCCGGAACCTCCTTCCCTTCTTCGTGAAGACGAGGCAAAGGGCATGGCAGAGGCTCAGGGCGATCATGGCGAACCCCGCGATCCTGTGCAGCGCGCCGCGCACGTCGAAAAAGCTCTCGCAGCACCCCCGGATCGGGGCCACCCACCAGGCGTCCGGGTAGCAGAGCATGAAGCCGGTGACGGCCAGGATGACGAAGCTGGCCATCATCGCCCCGTGCTGCAGCCGGTCCCCGAGCGTCATCCTTTCGTAGTGGATCTCCTCGGCCTGGGGCCCCGGCGCCCTCCTTCCCCGCAGCAGCACCCGCCTGCGGCGCGTTTTCTTTATGAAGTCGAGGAGGTTGTGCACGAACATCCCGCCCACGACGACGGCGATGAGGTAGAGGTAGAAGGCGCGGATCCAGTAGAGGATGCCGCTCCGGGGGTCGCGCGCCTCGACGACGTGCACCGCCCCTTTCGCAAAGTTCTCGTTGGCGCCCGGATGACAGCTGCCGCAGGTGGCGGCCAGGTTGGAACGGTGGACCGTGGACGCGGGGTCGGAGGAGGGGAGGATGTTGTGGACCCCGTGGCAGCTGGCGCAGTTGGCCACCTCCACCGAGCCGGCGCGCGAAGCCAGGCCGTGGAAGCTGTCGTTGAAGGTGGAAAAGCGGTCGGTGTCGATGCCGTACTTCCGGGTGAGCTGGAGCGAATCGTGGCAGGAGGCGCAGATTTCAACCGAGACGTTTCTGGCCGCGACCGGGGAGCGGGGGTCCCCGACCCGGTAGATGTGGTGTTGACCGTGGCAGTCGGTGCAGGTGGGGGAATCGCCGACCCCCTTCCCGACCGCCCGGCCGTGCACGCTCGCCTTGTAGGTCCGGGCGATGTCGGCGTGGCAGATCCCGCAGGTGTCCGCGATGTTCCATCGGCTGACGCGCGAGGCGGAGTCCCTGGCCGTACGCGTGTCGTGGGCGCCGTGGCAGTCGCTGCAGGAGGCCGCATCGAGGTTGCCCGCCGCGAGCGCCTCACCGTGGACGCTCTCCAGGTACCCTGCCATGAACGCGGCCGGGAACCCGACCCCGGTCCGCACCGAGTCGTCTTCCAGGTGGCACTTCAGGCAGAAGGCGGGCTCCTTCGTCTTGTGGAGCGCCGCCGCCGGGTCGCCGGGGGCAAGGACGGCGTGGGAGCCGTGGCATTCGAGGCAGCCGGGGGATTTCGCCCCCTCCTTCCCCAGAGCCAGGCCGTGGGCCGACTCCCGGTACCGGGCCGCGACCGTCCCGTGGCATCGCCCGCAACCCACATCCGCCCGCAGGCGGTGGTTGACGGACTTCGGGTTTTCCGGGGACATTACGTCGTGGGTGCCGTGGCACTGTGTACAGCCGGCCGCCGGGCCCTTACCCCCGCCTTCAGCGGGACGGCCGTGAACGCTTCCGTCGTACCCCGCGGCCTCGTGGCAGCTTTCGCACCGCACGGGGCGGATGACGGCCGCGTGCGGGATCTTCATCGCCTCGAGCCCCGTGTGGCACCGCGCGCAGGCGAGCCCGCCATGGACGGATGCCTTGAGTTTCGCCGCATCGACAGTAAGAGACACCTGCCGCCCGCCCCGCTTCATGCCGAGCGAGGGGTTGCGGTGGCACATCATGCATGTGTCCGCTGCCTGGCCGTACAGCTGCACCGCCAGTAACAGGGGCAGGAACCCTCCCGTGCGCCACCACTTCCGGAAACAGATCATCAGGCTATCCTATGGATAAGCGGCATTCTATCACAGAATATTCCGACCGCAACCCCCGGAATCTTTTATGGACTACGACCGTCTCTCTCGTGAGATTTCAGGTCCGGCCCGGGCTGAATCCTCACGGGGGACGTAAAGAAACCGCACGCCCCGTCCGCGGGCGTTCTCCCAAGTGCTTCACAATCAATGAAGCCTTTTGGCACGGCGATTGCGTCCTCCACACCGGAGACCGGGCGGCATCGGCGATTCCGCCGCATCCGCCGGTCCCTTTTCTCGGAGAGCCTATGCAGCAAGCCACATGGACCCATTCGAACCTTCAGGACAAGCACCTGATCCGTCAAAGCCAGAAGGGGGATCAGCGCGCCTTTGAAGCGCTGATGCGCAAGTACCAGCCCCAGCTCTCCAGCCTGGTGTGCTGGCACGCCGGGCCGGCGGCCGACGCCGAGGACATCGTTCAGCTGATCCTGTGCAAGGTCTATTTTTCGCTGAAGAAATTCGACGTCAACCGCCCCTTCTACCCCTGGCTCCGGCGCATCGCCGTCAACCGCTGTTTCGACGAGCGGCGGCGCCTCCGGCGCCGCAGGGCCTACACCTTCGCCGAACTGGAGCTGGAGGAATCCACGATTGACACCCGCCGGCCGCGCGCCCTGCCCGACCCCTACGCGGAGGATAACCGCACGGAACTGGGCGAGATGCTCCGGAGGGTACTCCGCCAGCTGCCGGCCGAGTACCAGGAGGTCATCGTGCTGCACCACCTGAAGCAGCTGCCCTACGAGGAAATCGCGCCGATTCTGCGCTGCACCCCGCAGGCGGCCAGGGTGAAGGCCTGCCGGGCCCGGGCCGCGCTGCGGCGCCTGTTGATGGAATCGTGCCGAGACATCGCCGAAAACTTCTCCTCCTCCAACCTGATGCGCATCCTCGACGCCTGCTGCCGCAGACAAACCCGGCAGGTGCCCCAGGTCAGCGAAATACGCCGGGACCTCGTTCTGTGCAATTCCTAGGGACGGGACCGCTTTTCTTTCCGGCGGCCTCCTATAGTGGTATATAAAGGGAGGCACCCGGAAGCGGTACAGACGATGCAGATACGGAAGATGACCATGATGCTGGCGCTCGGCCTGGCGGCCTGCCTCCTGTCGGCGTCCGCCTCGGCCCAGGCCCCCAAGATTCCCGAGGCCTGGCCGGACGGGGCCAAGGGCTGGCCCAAGCCGGACTGGATGGAACTGACCGCCAAGCGGCTCGAAAAGGCGAAAGAGGTGCGCCCGGCCGGGCCGGAGATCGCCTTGCTCCACACGAAGGCCACGGACCTCCTCGAGCGCGCCAGGCGCACCACGGAGAACCAGTTCCGTTTCGAGCGCCTCATCGCGGCCGTCAACAGCCTGCTCGACGCCGCCGACCGGATCGCGTGGGCGCACAAGGCGGAGCGCACCCCCCAGGACAAGGACTTCTGGGGAGCGGGCTTCGTGCTCCAGGGGTGTTACTTCCGGGTCCGGCAGGCCGATTATTTCGCCACCCTCACGGAAGACGGAAAATCGGAGCAGTACGTCACCCTGGCCCGCAGCCTCTACCAGCAGGGGCGCGGCGCCTACGACGCACGGGAATACCAGCGCGCCCGGCTGCTGGGCGACGCCTCCTCCCTGATCGTATTTGCGCTGGAATGCATAGCGCAGGCCACCATTCCCGATCCCCATATCTACCGATAGGAGCCCATGCGCTTCCCCGCACCCGTCAGCTTCCGCGCGCAGGCCTTCATCATCGGGGCCGCCTCCCTGGCCGTGGTCGCGCTGGCGGCGCTGATCGTGCGGGATGTCGTGTTCACGACCGAGGCCAAGCTCCTGGGCGACGCCCTGCGCCGCTGCGAAACCGCCTGCCGCGAGCTCGACAGCCAGGTCCGGGAACGCGCGGCCTATGCGGGCGATCCCCTCGAACAACTGCCGCGGCATGCCCTGGAGATTTCGCTCAAGGGGATTTCGTCCACCGTTCTCGAGGCTTTCCCCGGGATCAAGGGGGGGATGTACCTGCCGGCCGAGGACGCCGTTTCGGGGTACGCCTACCCCACGGCGGCGGAGGAGGCCGAATCCCACCCCGGCCTCTCGGGGATGGAGACCGACTTCATCCGTACCCTTGCCGCCCGGGCCGAGGCAGCGGACGCCATGGTCAGCGGCTCGGACTGGGAGAACCGCGACCTGATCGTGGGCGCCGCCGTCCGGTCGGGCGGCATGGTCCTGTGGACCCTGCGCCGCGTCCCGGTACTGCGCTACCCCCTGATCGGCTCGCACCGCTGGTGGCTGGTCGCGCTGGGGTTCTCGACCCTGCTGGGGGTGGGCGGCATCGTCTCCATCTGGTACCGGCTCCATTCGGGCGTCCGCTCCATCCAGAAGGGGCTGCGCCGGCTGGAGGATGACTTCTCCTTCCGCCTCCCATCGGTGCGGGGCGATCTGGGCCGGGTGGCCCGCGACATCAACCTGATGGCGGAGCGGCGCATGGCGCTCGAGCAGAAGCTGCGCCAGCAGGACCGGCTCGCCGCCCTGGGAAAGGTCGTCAGCGGAGTCGCCCACGAGGTCCGCAACCCCCTCAACTCCATCAAGCTGACGCTGCAGCTGCTGGAGCGGCGGCTGAAGAAGGGGGTGGCCGCCTCGACCGAAGTCGCCGAATGCCTCGAGGAGATCGACCGGCTCGACCTGATCGTGGGCCGCCTCCTCGCCTTCGGCCGCCCGGTGATGACGCACCGGCACGTGCAGGACATCGCCCCCGTCATCTCCCAGGCGGTCAAGATGGTGCACGAGCCGATGCAGAAGAAGGAGGTCCGCATCGACCTCGGGCTGCCGGGCGGGGAACTCCGGGCCGATGTCGATGCGCCCCAGATCGTGCAGGTCCTGATCAACCTGCTCCTGAACGCCATCGACGCCTCCCCCCGGGAGGGGGTCGTGACGGTCCGGCCCGGGACGGAGGGCGGCCGGGTCTCGATCCGGGTCGCCGACAGCGGCAGCCGCATCCCGGACGAGGTGCGGCCCCACGTTTTCGACGCCTACTACACCACCAAGGAAAACGGGAGCGGGCTGGGCCTGGCCGTCTCCCGCGAAATCGTGGCCAACCACGGCGGCTCCCTGCAATTCCAGTCGGAGGATCCGGGCACGACCTTCATCCTCACGCTGCCGGAGGAAAGAGGGGCGTCGGATGCGGCCTAAGGCGTCCATTCTCATCGCCGAGGACGAGGCGCAGGCGCGCGAGGCGCTCCGGGCCCTGCTCGAGGACGAGGGGTACCGCGTACTGTGCGCCTCCGACGGCTCCGAGGCCTCCGCCCTCCTCGCCCAGTCCGCGGTCGAGGCGGCGCTTTTGGACATCCGGATGCCGGGGAGGGACGGGCTCGAGCTGCTGCGCGAGCTGAAGCGTCATCCGGCCCCCCCCGCGGTCCTGATCATGACGGCCTACGGGACCAGCGCGGCCGCCATCGAGGCGATGGCCCTGGGGGCGTTCGATTACCTGACCAAGCCGCTGAATTTCGACGAACTGCTGATCCAGCTCGAGCGCGCCATCGACAACCGCCGGAAAACCAGCGAGCTCGAGGCCTACCGCAGCGAGGAGGACGCCGGGACGGGGCTCGAGATCGTCGGCCGGAGCCCGGCCATGCAGAAGCTGTACAAGCTGATCGGCCAGGTGTCCGCCACCGATTCCACGGTGCTGATCCGCGGGGAGTCGGGGACCGGAAAGGAGATGGTCGCCCGCGCCATCCATCGCCACAGCCTGCGCGGCTCGCGCCGAATGGTCAAGGTCAACTGCGCCTCCATCCCGGAAACGCTCCTCGAGGCGGAAATGTTCGGCCACGAGCGGGGGGCCTTCACCGGCGCCGCCCAGCGCCGGATCGGCAAATTCGAGTACGCGGCCGGCGGCACGCTCTTCCTCGACGAGATCGGGGAGCTGACCCCCTCCACCCAGGTCAAGCTGCTGCGGGTGCTGCAGGAGTTTTCCATCGAGCGCCTGGGCTCCAACATCACCATTCCGCTCGACGTGCGCCTGCTGGCCGCGACCAACTGCGACCTGGAGCTGGCTGTGCGCGAGGGGCGCTTCCGTGAGGACCTCTATTACCGGCTCAACGTCGTCACCATCGCCGTCCCCCCCCTGCGCCAGCGGCGCGAGGACATCCCTGAACTGGCGGCCCACCTGCTCCGGCGCGCCGCGGCGCGCCTGAAGATGCAGCCCCCCACCCTTTCGGAGGACGCGGCCGGGTATCTCGCCGGCCAGGAGTGGCCCGGAAACGTGCGCGAACTGGAGCACTGCCTGGAGCGGGCCCTGATTCTGGGCCGGTCGGGAGTCCTCCGGCGCGAACACGTGGCGAGCGAGGCGCCGCCGGCGGCGGACGACGCGATCAACGGCTTCCCGATCGAGGAAGGCCTGCACGCGGCCGTCGCCCGGCTGGAGCGCGGGATGATCGAACGCGCCCTCGCCGCGTCGGGCGGCAACCGCACGCGGGCGGCCGAAATCCTCAGGATCCACCGCCGCCTCCTCTACGACAAGCTGCGCGAATACGGGCTGGACTGACCCCGCGCCCTACTTCCCCATGAGCGGACGGAACATGTCGGGCAGCGTGAAGGGGAACTCCTCGCGCGTGCGGCCCGCGGTCAGTTCCGCGGGAACGGCCACGGCCAGCTCCTCCGCGGTCCACCCCCCCTCCCTGCGGATGGCCCGGGCCACCGGCGGGGGGTCGACGAAGAGCCCCACGTGGCCCCCCACGACCTCGAAGATGCAGCCGTTGATCGCGTCGGCCCCTTCGCTCGCGAGGTAGGTCGCGAGCGCGGCCACGTCCTCGGGCCGGTTCGATTCGAACAGGGGGTTGCGGATCTCCGGCGCCGTGCCGCGCCAGGCGGCGATCGGGCGCAGGACGTTGCACGTGATCCCGTACGGGGCCAGTTCCCGCGCCGCCGTGCGCGCGAACCCCACGATCCCCTCCTTCACCGTGGAGTAGGCCGCCTGCCCCGCGAACCCGAACCCGATGTGGGAGGAGGTGCAGAGGATGCGCCCGTAGCGCCGCGCCTTCATGTGCGTCGCGGCCGCACGCGTCGCGAACATCATCCCGTACAGGTGGGTCCGCACCATCAGGTCCCAGTCCCCGGTCCGGATCTCGTCCAGATTCTGGTGGCGGATGACGCCCGCGTTGTTGACGAGAATGTCGATCCGGCCGAACTCCCGGATCGCCTGTTCCACGACCGAAACCGCCCCCTCTTCGGTCGCGACGCTCGCGTGGTTCGCCACCGCCGTCCCCCCCTCGGCCCGGATCGCCTCCACCGTCCGGTCCGCCGGGCCCGGGGACTCGCCGTACCCGTCGTGCGACGTGCCCAGATCGTTGACCACCACGCGCGCCCCCTGGGCCGCGAACGCGAGCGCGTGGGCCCGTCCCAGCCCGTTGCCGGCGCCCGTGACCGCCGCCACCCTTCCCTTCAGCATCTCTCCCATGTCCGTACCCCCGGATGAAGGTCAAAAGCCGGATTCCCCCCGAAAACCAAAGCGTGTATGATAGTGCGCGTATTGTACCCGATAACCTGAAACCGGTGAGAGAGAGAACGCCATGAGGATCCTGATAGCCGGCGGGGGGCAGACCTCCGCGCTCGTCGCCAGCCGCCTCATCCACGAAGGGAACGAGGTCCTCATCGTGGAACAGGAGAGCGACCGCTGCCGGGAACTGGAGGGGATGCTGGACGCCAAGATCGTCCAGGGGAACGCGGCCAGCATCGCCACGCTCCGCAAGGCGGGGATCGCCCAGGCCGACATGCTCATCGCCCTGACCAGCGTCGACCAGGTCAACCTGCTCTTTTGCCTGATCGCTTCCGTGGAATCGCAGGCCAAGGTCCGGGTCGCGCGGTTGCGGACCCACGAGGTGGAGCACTGGCGCACCCTCTGCCGCCAGGCCAACATCCCGATCGACCTGATCATCCACCCGGAAACGGACATCACCGACCGCATCCTGCGCGTCATCCACATACCCGGCGTCAGCGACATCCTGGACTTCGCCGAGGGGCGCGTGAAGCTGTTCGGGATGACGATCGACGACGCCCATTGGCTCGCCCACCGCCGCATCGACGAGATCGACGAGGGACGGTCGATCCGCAA
The DNA here is from genome assembly GCA_016934555.1 of Acidobacteriota bacterium. Lineage (GTDB taxonomy): Bacteria > Acidobacteriota > UBA6911 > UBA6911 > UBA6911 > UBA6911. Next base: position 10,395 of record JAFGSS010000119.1, read on the forward strand.
GGGGCTGATCGCCATGATCTTCCGCGACCAGCAGGCCATCATCCCCCACGGGGGGGAGGTCCTGCTCCCCGGCGACCACATCTATTTCATGTCCCGGACGGAGGACCTGGATTCCGCCTTTGGATTCATGGGCCTGGCCACCCGGCAGAAGCTCGACCGGGTGTTCATCCTCGGCGGCAAGCAGCTGGGGATCGAACTGGCCCAGCGCCTGGAGGAGAAAGGGGTCGACGTCAAGCTGTTCGAGCGGGACCCCGAGCGCTGCGAACTGATCTCGCGCATCCTGAAAAAGAGCATCGTCATTCACGCCGACGGCACCGAGGAATCCACCCTCGCGGAGGAAAACATCCAGGGGGTCGGCGCTTTCCTGGCGCTCACGGGGGACGACGAGGACAATATCATGGCGTCGCTGATGGCGCGCACGCTGGGCGCGCGCAAGGTGGTCACCCTGATCAACCGCCTGAACTATCTGCCGATGGTGCAGCGCCTCGGGATCACGACGACCGTGAGCCCGCGTCTGGCGGCCGTCGACCGGATCCTGCGCTTCGTCCGCAAGGGGCGCGTCATCTCCGTCACCTCCTTCCGCGAGCAGGAGGCCGAATCGATCGAACTGATCGCCGCCTCCCGCTCCCGGGTCGTGGGCAAGATGCTCAAGAACGTGCACCTGCCGCACGAATGCATCATCGGCGCCATCGTCCGTCCCGGCGGGGAGGTGATCGTACCCCGCGGCGAGGACATCGTCGAGGCGGGGGACCGGATCATCTGCTTCGCCCTGGAGACTTCCGTCCCCCTGCTCGAATCGGCCTTTCTTTCCGAATCCGGGAGCTGAACCGAGCCGTGACCCATATCGCCCCCCTGCTGCACATCCTCGGACGCTTTCTCCTGGCGCTGGCGGCCGTCATGGGCATCCCGCTCGGCTACGCCGTGGCGATCGGCGATCCCCCCCTCCCCTTCGCCGGCGCCGTCGCCGCCACCGCGGGACTGGGACTGGTCCTGATCTTCTCCACCCGCCGCCCCAGGGGAGACCTGACCCAGCGGGAAGCGCTGCTCCTGGTCGGCATGGTGTGGGTCGCCACGGGCCTTCTCGGTTCCCTCCCCTTTTACCTCTCCCCTCATTTCGCATCCTTCACCGACGCTTTTTTCGAATCCACCTCGGGGTTCACCACCACCGGCGCCACCGTACTGGCCGACGTCGAGGTGCTCTCCCACAGCCTGCAGTTCTGGCGCTGCTTCTCCCACTGGCTGGGGGGGATGGGAATCGTGGTGCTCGGAATCGCCGTCCTGCCGCTGGTGGGGATCGGCGGCATGCCGCTTTACCGCGCCGAATTTTCCGGCGCCAAATCGGAAAAGATCCGCCCCCGCATCCGGGAGACCGCCCTGGCCCTCTGGAAGATCTATTTCGGGCTGACGGCCGCGCTCTATCTCGCCCTGCGCTGGGCGGGGATGAACCCGTTCGAAGCCATCTGCCACGCCTTCTCGACTCTGGGAACCGGCGGCTTCTCCACCCGAACGGCCAGCATCGCGGCTTTCGGAAGCCCCAGAATCGAGGGGATCCTCATCCTCTTCATGCTCCTGGCGGCCGTCAACTTCACCCTCCACTACCGGCTCTGGGTCGAGCGCCGCGTGAGAGGCTTCCTCTCCGACATCGAACTCCGTTTCTTTCTCGGCGTGGTGGCCCTGGCCACGGCCGCGATCCTGGTGACCCTCCTTCTCGGAGGCGGGCTGACGCCGTTTGAGGCCCTGCGCCGTTCCCTCTTCCAGGTCACCACCATCATCACCACCACCGGCTTCGTCACGGCCGATTTCGAGGCGTGGCACCCGTTCCCCCAGCAGATACTGCTCCTGCTCATGTTCATCGGGGGTTCGACCGGGTCCACCGCGGGGGGGCTGAAAGCGTCGCGCATCCTCCTGCTCCTGAAGGTGATCGGGCGCGAATTCAAGCGCCTGGTCGAGCGCCGGGGGATCTTCGCGGTCCGGCTGGGGTCCGAGGCCTATCCCGAAAACGCCATCCAGGGGCTCCTGAACCTGGTCTACCTGACATTCCTGGTCTATTTTGTCGGCTGCCTGCTGCTGACGGCCGCCGGGGTCGACCTCCTGACCGCCGTGAGCGCGGTGCCGGCCAGCATGTTCAACATCGGCCCGGGATTGGGTGCCGTGGGCCCGGCCGACCATTACGGCCATCTCCCGGCCCTGGCCAAGTGGGTCCTCGGCCTCTGCATGATCGCCGGGAGGCTCGAGTTCTACACCGTCCTGGTCCTGTTCACCCCCGCCTTCTGGCGGCGTTGACGGAGGTCCCGATGAGAACAGGACTGGCAGTCTGCGCCCTTTCTCTCTTCCTGCTCCCCGCTGCCATCCCCGGGCGGGACGGCAGGATCCTGCCCTGGGGAGACCAGGGGGACGGGACCTACCGCAACCCCATCCTGAAGGCGGATTATTCCGATCCCGACATCATCCGCCGCGGCGACGACTTCTACCTCATCGCTTCCGATTTTCACTTCGTCGGCATGCAGATCCTCCATTCGCGCGACCTCGTCAACTGGGCCGTCGTCGGCCAGGTGTTCGACCGCCTGGATATGGATCCTAAATATGACGCCATGAAGGGCTACGCCCAGGGGACCTGGGCCCCCGCCATCGGCTATCACGACGGGACCTTCTACATTTTTGTCTGCACCCCCAAGGACGGCCTGTTCATGTGGCACGCCCCGGACATGAGGGGATCCTGGTCGAAAACAGTCACGGTCCGCGCCGTGGAGGGGTGGGAAGACCCCTGCCCCTTCTGGGACGAGGACGGTACGGCGTATCTCGTCCGCAGCCAGGTGGGCGCGGGCCCCCTCATCCTCCACCGGATGAGCCCGGACGGGACCCGCCTCCTCGACGAGGGGCGCGGGATCTACCGCGGTCCGGTGGCCGAGGGGCCCAAACTGTTCCGGCGCGGCGGATACTATTACATTTCCCTTCCCGAGGGGGGGGTCGAGCGCGGCGGACAGACGGTCCTGCGCTCGAAAGACATCTACGGACCCTACGAACGGCGCGAAGTCCTCCCGCCCGGGAGCCCCCACCAGGGGGGGATGGTGACCCTCGAAAACGGGGAGGGCTGGTTCGTGGGCTTCAAGTCCGCCGGGCACCTCGGACGCCTCTGCCACCTCCTCCCGGTGACTTGGACGGAGGAGGGATGGCCCGTCTTCGGCGACGGGGGAAAAACGGTCGACCGGTGGCCGAAACCCGCGGTCGGCGGGGACTACCCCATCGGCCGCCCGGAAACGAGCGACGAATTCAAGGACCGGACCCTCTCCCCCATCTGGCAGTGGAACCACAACCCGGTGCCGGCGCAATGGTCGCTTGCGGCCCGGTCCGGGTGGCTGCGCCTCGCGGCGCTCCCCGCCGCGTCGCTGGCGGAAGCGCCGAACACCCTGACGCAGAAGCTGTGGGACGACGCCGGGGTGGTGGACGTCGAGATGGACGCCGCCCGCATGAGCGAGGGCCAGCGCGCCGGTTTCGCCTTCATGAGCGGCGGCGACTTCGGCTGGATCGGGGTCGAGCGCCGCGACGGGGCCCGCCGCATCGCCTGGGAAGGGGGCGCCGGCCCCGTGCTCCGGGGCGACCGGGTCTGGTTCCGGGGGCTCTACGAGGGGGACAGGGGGAGGCTCCTGTACAGCCTCGACGGGCGGACGTTCGTCGAAACCGGCGCGGGTTTCCAGCTCCGCTTCCGCCACTGGAAGGGAGGGCGCATCGCCGTTTTCAGCTTCGGTCCCGGAGGCGGGGCCGCCGACTTCGACTACATCCGCTACCGTCCGGGCCCGTCGCTCGCGGCCCTCGGCGCCCGCTGACGGGGAGGAACTGCATGCATAGGATCGGCCTGCTGCTGGCCCTCGGGCTTCTCGGCGCCCTCGGCGCCCGTTCGGGCGCCACCGGAGGTGACACGCTGAAGGAAGCCTACCGCGACGCGTTCCTGGTCGGCTGCGCGGTCAATGACGCCATCGCGTCGGGCCGGGACAAGGCATGGGGGGATGTCGTGCTGCGGCACTTCAACACCCTCACCCCCGAGAACGCGATGAAGGCCGAAGCCGTCAACCCGCGCCCCGGCGTCTACAATTTCGCACCGGCGGACGCGTTCGTGGAGTTCGCGGAAAAGAACGCCATGTTCATCGTCGGGCACACCCTGGTGTGGCACAACCAGACGCCCGACTGGTTCTTCACCGACGGCCAGGGGAAGCCGAAAACGCGCGCGGCCCTGATCGAACGGATGCGCGAACACATCGAGGCGGTGGCGGGCCGCTACGCCGGGAGGGTGAACGCCTGGGACGTGGTCAACGAGGTGATCGCCGACGACGGCTCCTACCGGCCGACGCGGTGGGTCGAAGGGGTGGGGGACGGCGACCTGCTGGTGAAGTCGGCCTTCCGGTTCGCCGCCCGTTACGCTCCCGACGCGGAACTGTACTACAACGACTTCAACGCCTGGCGTCCGTCGAAAAGGGACGGCATCGTACGGCTGGTGCGGATGCTGCAGGAGGAGGGGATCCGGATCGACGGTGTCGGGATGCAGGGGCACTGGGGGCTGCATTATCCCCGGACCGAATATGTCGAAGCGGCGATCGACGCCTACGCGGCGCTCGGCGTGAAGGTGATGATCACCGAACTGGACGTGGACGTGCTCCCCCTGACGCGCGAGGGGCAGATCATCGGCAGCGTCATGAGCCACGCTCAGTTCCAGCTCGAGGAACTCAAGGCCTACCTCGACCCGTACGCCGGCGGCCTGCCCGAAAGGGTCGAGAAGCAGCTGGCGGACCGTTACGAAACGCTCTTCCGGATTTTCCACGGCCGACGCGACAAGATCGACCGCGTCACCTTCTGGGGGGTGCACGACGGCATGTCGTGGAAGAACGACTATCCGGTCCCGGGGAGAACCAACTATCCCCTGCTCTACCGGAGGGACGGACGGCCCAAACCGGCGCTCGACCGCCTGCTGCGGCTTCCCTTCACTCGCCCGTAGAGCCGCCGCTCCCTGTGCGCCGCATCCGCACCCGGAGGCTCAGGAGGAAGAAAACGACGCAGGAGGCGGCGACGCCGAAGACGCTCGGGTCCACGTTTTCGAGGAGGCCGAAGACGTTTTCCCCCAGCGGCGACCACCAGCCCCGCCCCTGCACCCAGAGGACCGCCCGGTAGGCCAGCGTCAGCGCCGTCGCCGCGATCATGGTGACGAAGATGTTCCGCGTCAGCGCCGGGGATCGCTTCCGCACCAGCGCCCCGACGCAGACCGGCAGGATCACGGCCGGCGCCCAGATGTGGTAGGTGAACAGGAGCAGCCCGATGATGTCGGGCCATGAGACCGCCACGGCGATCGCCGTGCACCCCAGCAGCACCGTCCAGATCCGCGCCAGCCGGAGCATGCGGCCGTCCCCCCGGTCCTTCCACCCCAGCTGGTGCTCGAACAGGTCCTTGACGAAGATCGTCGTCGCCGAATTCAGCGCCGAGTCGGCCGAGGACATGACGGCCATCATCAGGGCCCCGATCATGAGCCCCGCAACCCAGGGGTTGTGCAGCTGCATGATCACCATCGGCAGGGCCTGCTGCGGGTCGATGTCGGGAAAGTGAACCCGCGCGTAGAGGGCGATGAAGAACAAAACCGCGGGGAAGACCAGGGCGAGAAAGACCCCGACCCCCGCGATCCCGCGCCTGGTCTCGCGCACGTTGCGCCCGACGCAGTAGCGGGTGGCGTAGCCGGGGGCGAAGGTCTCCCCCAGGAGAAACGCCAGGAAGGTGGTGATGAGAAAGAGCCAACCCCGGTTCCCCTGCGGGAGGAAAAACCAGTGCGGGACCTCCTCCAGCGAAGCGGCCGCGATGTCCGGGACGCAGAACAGGAGGGTGACGCCGAATCCCGCCAGCAGGATGACGAACTGGTAGACATCGGTGTGGATCACCGCCAGCAGGCCCCCGGCGGTGCTGTAAATGACGACCATGGCGCCGCCGATCAGGATCGCCCATGCCAGCACTCGCGACATGTCGGCGAACTGGGGCATCAGGGTCGCCAGCACGCTGCCGAAGGCCGCCATCTGCGCCGCCACTATGAAAACGGAAAAGAGGAGCGACAGGACCATCATCACGAAGCGGGGGCCCTCGCCGAAGCGGTGGCCGAAGTACCCCGCCACCGTGTACAGCTCCGCCCGGCGGAACTGCGGGGCGACCACCAGGCCGGAGAAGATGAAGTGCAGGTACCAGCCGGTGGAGACCAGCAGCATCAGCACGCCCCAGTCGTAGGTCTTGCCGATGGCGCCGATGGAGGAGCCGCCGCCGATGACGGTGGCCCCCATGGTGCAGAAGAGCATGAACCAGCCGACGTTGCGCCCGGCGACCAGAAAATCGTCGGTGTCCCCTATCCGGCGCGCCTTGGAGATCCCTTTCACGAAGATGAAGGCCATGTAGGCGGCGACGATGGCCCAGATGATCAGGGTGTCGGACAACGGCATCCTCCCCTATTGCTGTCCGGGGTCTTCGGACGGCTCCAGGACGGGGTCGACGGTGAAGGGGTCCAGGGCGTAGTTCTTCTGGAATTCGGAGATCGCGGGCACGACCTCCCGCTGGATGTAGCGGCCGCTCATCAGGCGCAGAAACGCCGCGTAGTTGGGGCGGAAGCGGATCGTGTCGCCCACCTTCAGCCCGTCGGCGTCCTCGCCGATATTGACCACGGTGATGTCGCTCGAGGCCCCCGCGATGGAATAGCGTTCCTCGATGGGGCTCAGTCCCGATATCTCCGTGTCGAGGTTCCCCACGCTGACGAGCGCCCGGTACCCCCTCTGCCCCGGCGTCCTGTCGTCGCTCACCTCTGAAATGAAGGGCGTGATCGAGGTGGTCTCGGCCAGGGGAACCAGGCTCTTCTCCTTGATTTCGGCGATCTCGGCTTCCAGGACGACGGCGTCCCCGCGCAGGCCGGGGAGCAGTCCCCCGCCCAGCAGGTCGTTGCCCAGGAAGATCGCCTCCCCGATGCGGAAGTGATTGATGGCCTTGGGAAGCTGGCCGCTGATGAGGAGCGGAAGCACGGCCGAGGACCCCGCCGATATCAGCGGGAGCGGGTGCTCGAATTTCAGCTCCAGGAGTTCCCGGTAGAGCGCCAGCTGCATGAACTGGTCCACCGTGGGAACGGCGCCCGCCAGGCAGCCGAGGTTGGCCCCGATCCCCTTCACCTCGATATGGGACAGCTCGAACACGTATTTGTAGAAATCGATCAGCGACCCCGGCAGGATCCCCTCCCGGAGGTCCCCCAGTTCGATCATGATCACGACCCCGTGCACCCGGCCGAGCCGACGTGCCTCCTCGTTGAGCGCCTCGATGATGCGGATTTCGCTGTTGAGGCTGACGTCGGTGAGCCGCACCACGTCCGCCACCGCGGTCAGGTCCGGGATCCGGAGGTACCACGATTCGAAATCGGGCACGATCCGCTCGATCGCGCGCAGGTTTTCGAGCCGGGAGTCCCCCATCGAACGGACCCCCATGGCCTGCAGGGCCCGGAGGGTGTCGGCGTGCCCGCACAGCACCTTGGTCACCACCGTCCAGGAAGCTCCGTGCTCGCGCATCCAGCCGCCGATGATTTTCAGGTTCTGTCCCAGCGCCTCGAGATCGATGAGGACCCTGTTCATTTCACGTACCTCATTTCCGCGTATTTGCTCGTGAACCCGATCCGTTCGTAGAGACGGCGCGCGGGGTTGTCGTATTCGACGTGAAGCTTGATGTTCCCTTCCGACTCCCGGACCGCCCGCTCGACAAGCAGCCGGCCCAGGCTCCTGCCGCGCCGCTCGGGCGCGACGGCCACGAAGAGGAGGAGGTTCTCAGGAACATAGCCCGTCATGCCCGTGCCCTGCATGACCAGGGCCCCGGCGAGCGCCCCCCCGATCTCGGCGATCACGAGAAATCCGCCCGGCCGCCCTTCGGCCTGGAGGGCGTCCATGATCCCGCGCTCGATGTCCTCGGGCGCGTCCTCGTAGGGCTTGAGGCTCTCATGCAGAAACCGGGTCAGCCCCTCGAGGTCCACCCCCGGGGGAAACTCCGCGAGCGAGCGCGCCACGTGCAGGCGCAGGCCCGAAACCGCTTCCGCCCGGCGCCCTGCCCCTCTTTCCACACCGGGGCCCTTTCCCTTCACGGCTCCGGATCGCGCCCCCTCCCCCCCCTCGAGGTCGTCGGCGGTATCGGTCAGGGCGTGGGGAACCAGGATCGGCTCGGCCGCCGTCCTCCCCTCGTCCATGAAGTTGGCCACCCGTTCGAGCGAGGAGAGGATCTGCGCCTGCTCCCACTTCTCGAGCCCCTCGAGCTTGCGGACGAAATCTTCCTGCAGCAGCGGGGGCAGGGCCTTCACGGCCTCAGCCCCGGCCGGGGCGACCTCGACGAAAACCTGGCGCCGGTCGGCGTCCCCCCGCTCCCGGCGCACCAGGCTGCGGGCCTCCAGCCGGTCCACGATCCCGGTGACGGTGGCGTTGCTGAGGCTGGCGCTGCGGGCCAGATCCCCCAGCGATACGCGGCCCCGGCGCTGGATTTCGCGCAGGAGCACCACCTGGGGAATGGTCAGGCGATGGCTCTGGATCAGTTTCTTGGAATGCAGGTCGATCGAACGTACGATGCGGCGCAGGGCCACCAGCACGTCATCGAGCATTTTCTGTTCGGGAAAAAGTGTATTTGTCATTTTCATCTCAAATCTTTTGAGTACAAAACATACTCCTCCATGTATAATAGGTCAATATAAAAATGGGGACGGACCAGGCTATATGCTTGTGTAAATGCAAGATAGCCGTTCACTGTCGGACCGTCCCCGGGAGGGGGGCTGAAGTTTGGATCAGACCGGGAAAGGGGCCATGAGCTGGGAGCATATCGTCGAAAACTTCAGGCAGTTCTGGCTGGTGGTGGTGGATGTCTGGCAGGACGGAGTCTGGGGCGTTGACATCGGCAGGATCCTCGTCGCCCTGTTCATCTTCTTCCTCTTCCTTGTTTTTCGCCACCTGATTTCCCGCATGATCATCCGCCGGCTGGCCGCCGTCGCCAAAAAGACCCGGTTCCGGTTCGACGACGAGGTCGTCGACGTGCTCGAAAAGCCGTTCACCTTCATCCCCGTCATCCTCGGCTTCTTCTTCGCCACGGAGTACCTGGCCTTCTCGGGCTCGTTGGCCGACATCGCCCACCGCCTCCTGCGCTCCCTCATCGTCTGGTTCCTCTTCTGGAGCCTGGTGCGCCTGGTGCACCCCCTCTCCTTTCTCTTCAGGCAGGTCGAGGAGATCTTCTCCCCCACCATGGTCGAGTGGCTCCTGAAGAGCATCCGCATCGCCTTCATCTTCATCGGCGCCGGCACCATCCTGGAAATCTGGGGCATCCAGGTCCTGCCGCTTCTGGCCGGGCTGGGACTGTTCGGCGTGGCCGTCGCGCTCGGGGCCCAGGACCTGTTCAAGAACCTGATCTCGGGCATCCTCATCATCGCCGAACGCCGCTTCAGCCCGGGCGACTGGATCGCGGTGGATGGGGTGGTGGAAGGAACCGTGGAGGCCATCGGCTTCCGTTCCACCCTGGTGCGGCGTTTCGACAAGGCCCCCGTCTTCGTCCCTAACGCCAACCTTTCCGACAACGTCGTGACCAATTTCTCGGCGATGACCCATCGCCGGATCTACTGGACCGTCGGGGTCCTTTATTCGACCCGGGTGGAGCAGCTGCGCCGCATCCGCGACGGTATCGAACGCCATATCCTGGAATCGGGGGATTTCGCCAAACCTCCCGAGGTGCCCGCCTTCGTCCGCATCGACCGCTTCAACGATTCCTCGATCGATATCATGCTCTACTGCTTCACCCGCACCACCGTCTGGGGCGAGTGGCTCGAGATCAAGGAGCGGCTCGCCTACCGGGTCAAGGAGATCGTCGAAGAGGCCGGGAGCGGCTTCGCCTTCCCCAGCCGTTCGCTCTACCTGGAGTCGGTCCCTCCCGGCGCGCCGGAACCCTTCCAGGCGCCGGGGCCGGCTCGCATCGACGCGCCGGAAGGGATATAATATTAACCGTAACTTCACTTTGCCTTTTGACCGCTTTTGTCTAAAGTAGACGTGTATGCCCGGACCGTGGAAGATTGTGGACCTGGATCCTGAAGAGCCCTTTCGTGCTGCACTGGGGAAGGTTCTGGCGGGATGGCTGCAGCAGACGCTCTCCTACGCCCCGGCGACCCTCAAGGGGAAAGACCCCCAGGCCCTTCACAACATGCGGGTCTCCGCTTTGAGGCTCCGGGCCTTGATGCGCCTGCACAAGGAAAATTTCCCGGCCCGGGCCCTCCGGCGCCGCCTTCGGGACCTGAGGCGCCTCATCCGGGCGCTGGGACCGGTGAGGGAAATCGATGTGTTCCAGGTCGAGTTGCGGAAGCTGGCCGCGGAGGCCCCCCCTGCCGAACGCGTGGCGCTCCGTTGGCTCATGGCGGAGCAGGAGGTGCGCAGGGAGAGGCTCCGCGGCCCCATGAAGGACTCCGTCCGAAGATTCCAGGGGGAGCCGTCCCGCCGGCGTTTCGAGCGCCTCATCGCGGAGTCCCTCCAGTGAAGACCAAACGCCCGCTCTATCCCGAATCCGCGACCCTGGGCAGCCGGGCGCGCGAAACGCTCCCAGGGCTTCTGGATTCCTTCACCGCCGCCATCGCCCCCGCCTGCGCCGACGAGAAGTGCGCGGAGACCCTGCATGCGGCACGGATCACGGGAAAAAGGCTCCGCTACGCCATGGAGTTATACGCCCCCGCCTGCGGCCCCGCGTTCGAGCGCCACCTCGACGCCCTCAAGGACATCCTGGACACGATGGGCCGCATCCACGACCTGGACGTCAACCTCCCCCTCCTGCGCCGCCATGTCCAGCGGATCCGCTGCTACAACGCGCTGACGCGGGAGCGGCCGCTCAAAATACCGCCGGCGGGCCTCCTCGATCTCGTCACGCGCCTCGAGGGGGAGCGCCATGACAGATTCCTCTCCCTCTGCCGCTCGCTTGCTCCGTGGCAGAGGGCCCGCTTTCGACGGGTTTTCATGACGTCCCTCACCCAGGGAGACCCCCATGCTCCTCTATCTGCTGCGCCACGCGATAGCCGTGCCACGCCGGACGGCCGCATACCCCGACGACGACCGCCCGCTGACCGAAGCGGGGATCGCCAAAATGAATAAGGAGGCGAAGGGACTGCTGCGCCTGATTGCGCCGCCCGACCTGGTGCTGACCAGCCCCTTGCGCCGAGCGGCCGAAACGGCGGACATAGTCGCACGGGCCTTTTCGATCGAACGCCGGGTGGACGTCTGCGCCGAACTCCTGCCGGGGGCTTCCATGAATCGCCTGATCCAACATCTGGCCGGGATCGGGAAGGCCTCCAGCATCCTGCTCGTTGGGCACCAGCCGGACCTGGGACACCTGGCCGCGTATCTCCTCGGCTCGGCGGCGCCACTGGTGGAATTCAAGAAGGGCTCGCTGGCCTGCATCCGGACCGGTGCATTGGCGCCCAAGGCCGAGGGACGACTTCTATGGCTTCTCACGCCCAGGCAGATCCGAGCCCTGGCATAACGAGGCGAGGCAGTTTATGGCACGCTTTTTCGAACAGAACCACCCCTATCCCGGCCGTCTCCTCATCGTGGAGGGGATCGACGGCTCGGGGAAATCAACCCAGCTCGAGCTCCTTCAGAAGTGGCTCGTCAACTCCGGATTCCGCGTCTTCTTCACCGAATGGAACTCCTCCGCGCTCGTGAAGTCGACCATCCGGCGCGGCAAGAAGAAGAACCTCCTGACGCCCACCACCTTTTCCCTGCTCCATGCCACCGATTTCGCAGACCGGCTGAATCACCTGATCATCCCGCCTCTGAAGGCGGGAATGATCGTCTGCGCCGACCGCTACATCTACACCGCCTTCGCCCGGGACGTCGTGCGCGGCGTCCACCCGGACTGGGTGAGGAACCTCTACGGCTTCGCGGTGCGCCCCAACGTCGGCTTCTACTTCAAGGTCCCCATCGACGTCTCCATCAAGCGCATTTTGGACGGCCGCGTCCAGCTCAAGTTCCACGAGGCGGGAATGGACCTGGGCCTGAGCGACGATCCGAAGGAGAGTTTCCGCCTGTTCCAGTCGCGCATTCTCGAGCAATATGACCGGATCGCCGAACAGTACCATCTCACCGTGATCGATGCCACCCTGCCGATCCGGAAACAGCAGTCGCAGATCCGCGACATCATCCGCAGGCAGCTCCACGACTACGCGCCGGCCCCTTACCTCCAGAAGGAGGAGAACGTCTATGTCGCCTAGGCAGGCTTTTTACGGGTACGGGCTTCCCTACACCGATATCTCGGAGCTGTCGGGCAAGCTCATCGTCATCGAGGGGACCGACGGGGTGGGCCGGACCACGCAAATCGAGCAGCTGAAGCGATGGCTCGAGGTGGAGGGCTACGCCGTCGCCACCACCGGCTGGACGCAGTCCGCGCTCATGGGCAAGGCGATCGATGCGGCCAAATCGGGACACACCCTGAACATCAACACCTTCAGCCTGCTCTATGCCGCCGACTTCGCCGACCGCCTCGAACACGAGATCATCCCGTCCCTCAGGGCGGGGTTCGTCGTTCTCGCCGACCGGTACATCTACACCGCCTTCGCCCGTTCGGTCATCCGCGGTGCCGACAGGCGCTGGATCCGCAAAACCTACGGCTTCGCGCTCGAACCGAACTCCGTGTTCTACATGCGGCTTCAGATCGAGGACCTCATCCCGCGCGTGATCAACAGCCAGACCTTCCACAAGCGCTATTGGGAAGACGGGGCGGGCGAAGGCATGGACTACTATGAATCGGGGATGGACCTCCGCCTGGGGGAGGACTTCTACGACAGCTTCATCGAATACCAGAGGCGCATGCTGAAGGAGTTCGACAGGATGACGCGGGAGTTCGGGTTTCATGTGGTTGAGGCGGCCCGGAGCTTCGAGGAAGTCCACCGGGAACTGAAACAGGGCATTTTAGCCGTACTGGAAAATGAAGAGCCGGAAAAGAAACCTCGCCGCGATTGACATCGGCACCAATTCCTTCCACCTGGTCGTCGCCGAAGCGGACGTGGCCTCGGGAAGGTTCCGTACCCTGGCACGGGACAAGGAAATCGTGCGCCTCGGCGCCGGCGCCACCGACATGAAACACCTCGGCGAGGAGGCGATCGCACGCGGCATCGGAGTCCTTCGGCGTTTCGCCGACATGGCCGCCGCTTACGGCGCCCCGGTCCGGGCGGTCGCCACCAGCGCCGTGCGCGAGGCCCTCAACCGGGAGGAGTTCATCCGCAGGGCGCGCGTCGAGGCCGGGATCGGCGTCGAGATCGCCTCGGGGGCGGAAGAGGCCCGCCTGATCCACCTGGGGGTGCTCCAGGCGCTGCCGGTCATGCGCAAGACCATCCTGCTGATGGACATCGGGGGCGGGAGCACCGAACTCCTGCTCGGGAAAGGGCGCCGTGTCTTCTACGCCAACAGCGTCAAGCTGGGGGCCGTTCGCCTCACCCAGCGCTTTTTCCCCTCGGAGGCGATCACCCGCAAGGCGGTCCGGCAATGCCGCGAATATGTCCGGGGCATGCTGGGGCCGGTGGTGCGCGAAATCCGGTCGCACTCGTACGACCTCGCCGTCGGCACTTCCGGAACACTGATGAACCTGGCCGGCATCATCGCCCTGCGCCGCTCCCCGAAAAACAGCGCGTCCCTGAACGGCTTCCGCCTGACCGCCGGGGAGCTTTACGACGTGGCCGGGGAGATCCTCGCGAAGCCCACGTCGTCCGAGCGGTTGGGCATCGCGGGGCTCGACCCGAAAAGGGCCGACATTATCCCCGCGGGAGCCATCCTGGCCGAATGCCTCTTCCAGGAATGCGGCCTGGAAGCCCTGACCCTGTCCGATTTCGGACTCCGCGAAGGAGTGCTCCTGGACAGCATCGAAAAGATGCATCCCCGAAAGAGATCCGATCCGCTCCGCAACCTGCGCCTGAAAAGCTCCCTGCACCTGGCGGAAAACTGCCGGTACGAGAAGATGCACGCCCGCCAGGTTGCCCGGCTGGCGCTGGAGCTGTTCGATCGCACGCGTCGGCTGCACGGCCTCGGCGAGGAGGAGCGGGAATTTCTCGAATCGGCCGCGCTGCTGCACGAAATCGGCCTGTTCGTTTCCCACGACGCCCATCACCGGCACTCCTACTACCTGATCCGGAACGCCGAGTTGGCGGGCTTCACCGAAAACGAGAAGGCCGTCGTCGCCAACATCGCCCGCTACCACCGCAAGAGCCTCCCGAAGGTCAAGCACGAGGGGTTCCGCCTCCTGTCGCCCCGGGACCGCGAACGCGTGACCCGGCTCTCTTCCCTGCTCCGCATCGCCGACGGCCTGGACCGCTCCCACGCGTCCGCGGTCGAACACGTGCATGTGCGCCGCAACGGCCGCCGGCTGTCCGTCACCGCCCTCTGCCGCCGCGGCCACGATCCCGCCCTGGAGCGATGGGGGGCCGAGCGCAACCAGGAGCTTTTCGAGCGCACCTTCGGCCTGGAGGTGCGCGTCAGCATCCGTTGATCGCCCGCCCCCCCGCTTTGCCGGGGGAGCACACGGCCCGTCGGGCGCCGGGGGATCGATCACTCCCCTGCGAGCTGTTTTTCGGCCCTGCCGAGTTCCCGGCGCTGCTCCTCTCCGACCGCGGGAAAGGAGAGACGCATCGACCGGATGGTATCGACGAGGATGCCGGCGACGGCGGCACGGGCCACCCACTTGCGATCGGCGGGGATGACATACCAGGGGGCCCAGGGGGTGCTCGTCGCCCGGATGGCGTCATCGTAGGCCTTCTGGTAGTCGTCCCACAGTTCCCTTTCTTCCAGGTCGGCGTGCGAGAATTTCCACTGCTTGCGCGGGTCCCGGAGCCGCGCCAGGAAGCGCTCCTTCTGCTCCCCCTTCGAAAGGTGGAGGAAGAACTTGACGACGACCGTGCCGTTGCGGACCAGGTGCCTCTCGAAGGCGTTGATGTCCTCGTAGCGTTCCTTCCAGAACGACCCGCCCCGCCTGCCCGGAGGAAGTTTCTGCCGCTCGAGCAGTTCCGGGTGCACCCTGACCACCAGGACCTCCTCGTAGTGCGACCGGTTGAAGATGCCGATGCGGCCGCGTTCGGGCAGCGCCTTCATGCAGCGCCAGAGAAAGGTGTGGTCCAGTTCCTCGGCCGAAGGGGCCTTGAAGCTGAACACCTGGCACCCCTGCGGATTCACGCCGGACATGACGTGCTTGATGACGCCGTCCTTTCCCGCCGCATCCATCGCCTGCAGCACCATCAGAATGGAGCAGGTGTCGCTGGCCCAGAGCAGTTCCTGCGCCTCGGCCAGCGTCTTCAGGCTCTTCTCCATGAAGGAGCGCGCCTTGTTTCCGACGTCGTCCCCGCCCATCCCGCGGATCTCCTGGATGCGGTCCCACCCCGGGTCGCAATCCTCGAGCCGGAATCTCCCTTTAGTCTTGACCCGGAACAACTCGCCCATCGATTTTTTGCCCATGATGTCCTCCGATCCTCTCCCGGCCCCACCACGCCGACCACTGTCAAGGTCATGACGGCCCCCCTGCGCCGGAGACGTACCGTCGGCGGAAACGCTCCGTTATCGACCACAGAACCGCGGGCAGATACCTCCGCACCCTTTCTAGAAGCTCCGGCCCGATCCCGCCGTAATGAGCCTCCGCGATCGCGCCGGAGATCGCGGCCAGGGTGTCGCTGTCCCCTCCGAGGGACACCGCATTGCGCACGGCATCCTCATAGGAATCGGCTTCGAGGAAAGCGATGATCGCCTCCGGCACCGTCCCCTGGCAGGAAACATCGAAGGCGTAGCCGGGCCGGATCTCCGCGAGCGTGCGGGAGAGATCGTACCCGAAGCGTTCCGTCACTTCCTCTCGGATCTGTTCCTTGTCCCGCGTCGTTCGCGCCAGGAACA
>JAFGSS010000120.1 GCA_016934555.1 Acidobacteriota bacterium
CTCAGTTCCAGTGTGGCCGTTCGCCCTCTCAGGCCGGCTACTGATCGTTGCCTTGGTGGGCCGTTACCTCACCAACTAGCTAATCAGCCGTGAACCCCTCCTCAAGCAACTTGCGCTTTTGATCCCAGGACCATGCGACCCCGGGATGTTATGCGGTATTAGCACCGCTTTCGCGGTGTTATTCCCCACTCGAGGGTAGGTTGTTCACGTGTTACTCACCCGTTTGCCACTTTACTCGTGGAGCAAGCCCCACTTTCTCGTTCGACTTGCATGTGTTAGGCACGCCGCCAGCGTTGATTCTGAGCCAGGATCAAACTCTCCAATTATAATTCGAAGAGTCCCGGATTTCGAAAAATCCGGGTTACTGGTTTACTATGTGTTATGGAATGGATGTTTCGGACACGCACTATCTAGTTTTCAAAGATCTAGGCAGTTATTCATCATAGTATGTGCAACCCGGTTTGTCAACCGCTACCGAAGTTTCACTCGACCTATGATTGACGAAGGATTTGCCCAATCAGAAGACTGAGAGAATCCAGCCTCTCGACTTCAATCTCTTGTCGTCTCGAAGCGTGCTGCATATTAGCCGCAACCGTTTCGCTTGTCAAGAGAGTGAAGCAAAATCTTTCAAATAAGCTGCACAAACTCAATCTCAATGACTGAGGATCCGAATAGTACCCGCAGGGTCGGGGATTGTAAAGGCCAAAGTGATTATTTTTTGCATCCTCTTCTCTTTTTTTTGGTTGCGGCGGCCCGGAGGCCGCCGGAACGGTCGTCCGAATAATCCATATCTAATTAAGAAAAAAGGATTTATGACGCCGAGGTCAGCCTGGCGAGCATCAGGGCGATGGCTCGCCAGTAAAGCTGGTGCTCCTCGGCCAGGATGCGGGCGGAAAGGGTTTCCTCGGTGTCGCCGTCCTCGACCTCCACCGCCCGCTGCATGAGGATGGGCCCGCTGTCCACGCCCTCGTCAGCCAGGTGGACCGTACACCCCGAGATCTTCACGCCATACTGCAGCGCCTGGCGCTGGGCGTGGAGCCCGGGAAAGGAGGGGAGCAGGGAGGGGTGGATATTCAGGATGCGCCCCGGGTAGGCGTCCAGCAGCACCGGAGTGACGATGCGCATGAAACCCGCCAGGCAGACGAGCGCGGGCCGGAAAGGCTCGAGCGCCCGCCCCAGCAGCCGGTCGTATTCCTCGCGCCCCATTCCGCGCGACGGCAGGCAGACGGCGTCCAGGCCGAACTCCCGGGCGCGCTCGAGACCTTCGGCGTCGGCACGGTTGCTGATCACACAGCAGATCTCGGCCTCGAGGTCCCCGCGCTCAATCGCCTCGTGGATGGCCACGAAGTTGGACCCCCGGCCCGAAAGAAGTACCGCGATTCTCCTGTTGTCCATCCGCCTCCTTCCGCGCCGTCGGGCGCACCCCCACGGGCTCGGTTTAATCCTCTTCCCTTTCGAACAGGCTCTTCTGCTTTTCCTCGGGCGCCACCTCGATCGGATAGCGGTCGGTAAAACAGGCCGAACAGTACTGTTTCCGGTCGTCGACCGCCCGGAACACCGATTCGAGGCTCAGGTAACCGAGCGAATCGGCGCCGATGAAACCGCAGATCTCCTCCACCGATTTCATCGAGGCTATCAGTTCGTGCCGGGTGGGGATATCGATGCCGTAATAGCAGGGGGCGATGACGGGCGGGGAGGTGATCCGCATGTGGATCTCGCGGGCGCCCGCGGCACGGACGATCTGTACGATCTTCCGGCTGGTGGTTCCCCTGACGATGGAGTCGTCGAGCAGGATGACGCGCTTCCCCCGGAGAATCTCGCGCACCGGGTTGAGCTTCACCTTGACCCCGAAATTGCGGATCGACTGCCTGGGTTCGATGAAGGTGCGCCCGACATAGTGGTTGCGGATCAGCCCGAACTCCAGGGGAATGCCGCTCTCCCGGGAAAACCCGATGGAGGCCGACACCCCGGAATCGGGTACCGGCACCACGACATCCGCGTCCACCGGGTGTTCCACGGCCAGGTACCGCCCCATCTCCCTCCGGCTGCTGTTGACCGTCCTGCCGAAGACGATGCTGTCGGGGCGGCTGAAGTAGATATGCTCGAAAACGCAGAAGGCGGGCTTCTCCTTCGGCAGCGGCATCTCGGATTCCAGGCTCTTTTCCTCGATCCGCACCACTTCCCCGGGCTCCACATCCCGGACATACTCCGCGTCGATCAGGTCGAAGGCGCAGGTCTCGGAAGCGATGGCGTAGGAACCGTTGACGCGCCCCAGGCACAGGGGACGAAAGCCGTGCGGGTCCCGGGCCGCGAGAAGATACTCCGGTGTCAGCAGCGCCAGCGAGTAGGCCCCCTGGACCATCCTGAGCGCCTCCACGAAAGCCTCCGGGAGGGTGCGCCGCCGGGACCGGGACATCAGGTGCAGGATGACTTCGCTGTCGCTCGTGGAATGGAAAATCGCGCCGTCGCGCTCCAGTTCCCGGCGCAACTGCGGCGCGTTGGTCAGGTTGCCGTTGTGAGCGAGCGCTATCGGCCCGCGCCAGCAGTCGATCAGAATCGGCTGGGCGTTCCAGGCGGCACTCTCGCCGGCCGTGGAGTAGCGCACGTGCCCCAGAGCGGAATCTCCGGGCAGGCGCCCCAGCCGGTTCTCGTCGAAAACGTCCGCCACGTATCCCATCCCCTTTTCCATGTGGAGCTTGTGACGGTCCGAGGTGGCGATCCCGGCGGATTCCTGACCCCGGTGCTGAAGGGCGTAGATGCCCAGGTAGGCAATCCTGGCGGCCTCAGGGTGGGAAACGATGCCGAAGACGCCGCACTCCTCTTCCAGTTTGTCCCAGGGTTCCATAGACAGGGTCCAGATCCGTTCTTTTTGTCAGCGCCGCGGTCCCGCCGGGCGCAAACCCGCAGGGCCTCCATTCCACCCCCGGTACCCCCGGGAGGCTTCCGGCGTTCCGGCAATATTATACACAATCCCTCCCGCGGCACCCGGCCAAAACCAAGGGGAAAACCGGGGCGCGCCGCATCTTTGGCTTCGCCTTCGGCGGGCCTTGATATACCATAAGGGTTGGCCCCGAAATCGGACGGCGCGGCGCGGAGCCGACTGTCACCGACGCGGCGCGCAATCAGGCACAGAAAGGATATTGGCTCATGGCTGACATGGATGGGAGCATCGAAACCAAGGATTTCCACCCGGACATTCCGTCGCGCAACACCCCCTTCTTCCTCAAGGGTTCGGGCGCGCTCGACTGGGGCATGCAGAGCCGCCTCGCCAGGATTTTCAGCGCCTCCTCGGGCAGGACGGTGATGCTGGCCATCGATCATGGATATTTCCAGGGGCCGACGACGGGGCTGGAACGGGTGGACGTCAACATCGTCCCCCTGCTCCCATACGCGGACGCTCTCATGCTGACCCGCGGCATCCTCCGCACGACCATCCCGCCCTCCTTCCCCCGGGGGACCGTGCTGCGGGCGAGCGGCGGCCCCAGCATCCTCAAGGAGCTTTCCAACGAGCAGATCGCCCTGGACATCGAGGACGCACTGCGGCTCAACGCCGCGGCCATGGCGGTGCAGGTTTTCGTCGGCGGGGAATTCGAAACGCAGTCCATCCACAACATGACGCGCCTCGTGGACCTCGGAAACCGGCACGGGGTCCCGGTGCTCGGAGTCACCGCGGTCGGGAAAAACATGACGCGCGACGCCCGGTATTTCCGCCTCGCCTGCAGGATATGCGCGGAACTGGGGGCGCATTTCGTGAAGACCTACTACGTGGCGGACGGGTTCGAAACCGTCACCGCCTCCTGCCCCGTCCCCGTCATCATGGCCGGAGGGAAGAAACTCCCCGAGCCGGAGGCCCTTGAAATGGCCTACCGCGCCGTCAGCGAGGGGGCGGCCGGAGTCGACATGGGAAGGAACATCTTCCAGTCGGAGGCCCCCGCCGCCATGATCCAGGCGGTGAGGATGGTGGTCCATGAGAACGCAAGGCCCGCGGAGGCTTTCGAACTGTTCCAGGACCTGAAAAACCGGCAGGCGTAGCCGGCGTGCCGGGCCCGGGCGGGGCCCCTCCGCCCCCGGCGCGTCCAAGAGGGGATCACCCAGACGAGGACAGCATGATCAACCGCTGGTCGGACGACAAGGCCGCTCAATTCATCGAACAATACCGCAAGAAATACGGGGAGGATCTGGCCGTCGGCCTCTACGTGGCCTCCCTGATCGGCGCTGAGACCCGGCTGGTGCTTCACGGCGGGGGCAACTCCTCCGTGAAAACGGTCCGGACCAACCTCCTGGGCGAAACCGTCCGGACCCTGTTCGTCAAGGCCTCCGGTTACGACATGGCGTCCATCGAACCGGACGGGTACACCGGCCTGGAACTGGACTACGTGGAAAAACTCCGGTCCCTGGAAAAGCTGTCCGACGAGGACATGGTCAACGCTTTCCGCACCCATTGCCTCGACGCGCGGGCGGCCACCCCGTCCATCGAGACCCTCGTCCACGTTTTCGTCCCGGGTAAATTCGTCGACCACACCCACCCCGATTCCATCCTGGCGCTCACGAACCAGGCGGAGGGGGAAAAGCATCTGCGCGCCGCACTGGGCGAAGGCGTTTCGATCCTCCCTTACGCCCATCCCGGGTTCCCGCTGGCCAGGGCCGTGGCCGCCGAACTCGAGCGGAACCCGGGGGCACGGGCGATGGTCCTGATGCGGCACGGGCTTCTCACCTGGGGGGAGACCGCCAGGGAATCGTACGACACCACCATCGCCCTGGCCTCCCGGGCAGAGAAGTACGTGGAGCAGCATGCCCGGAAACCGGTGATCACCGAGGCCGCCACCCCCCTGCCCCTGGCCCGGCAGCGCCTGGCCGCGGCGGCCCCCGTGATCCGGGGCCTGCTGGCCCGGCCCACCGGGAATCCCGACCACCCCTGGGACCGCGTCATAGTGCGTCCACTGATCAACCGGAAGATCCTGGATCTCGTCGATTCGGGATACGCACGGGAGTTTGCCGCGACGCCCCCCCTGACGGCGGACCATCTCATCCGGACCAAGCCCTCCTACCTCTGGATCGAGAATCCCCCGTTCGAGGACCCCGCGGCGTTCGGCGAAAAGGTGGCACACGGAATCCGCGATTACGCCGCCGCCTACGACGCCTATGTCCACAGGTTTTCGCGCAACCGCCCGGAAGGGATCGAGGCGGCCGATTCCCTGCCCCGGGTGATCCTCCTCCCCGGCCTCGGGGCGATCGCCGCGGAAGGGAGCGCGGCCTCCGCCGACATCGTCAGGGACATCGCCGAGCACACGCTGGAGGTCAAGGCCCAGATCGCGGCCATGGGCGAATACCGGGGGATGGAGGAAAAGGATCTCTTCGAAATGGAGTTCCGGGCGATCCAGCGCCGGAAACTCCACGCGCGCCCTTCTCCGCCGCTGGCCGGGCACGTGGCACTGGTCACCGGCGCCGCGGGCGCCATCGGCGCCGGCATCACCCAGGAACTGCTGGAACAGGGATGCCACGTCGCCGTCACCGACCTGGACGGGGACCCGCTGCACCAGTTCACCGAGGAGATGCAGTCCCTGTACGGGCCGCGCGTCCTGGGGATCGCGCTCGACGTCACCGACTCGCAATCGGTTGCGGACGCCTTCGGCTCCGTGATCAGCGCCTGGGGCGGCATCGACCTCGTGGTGCAGAGCGCGGGCATCGCCCACGTAGCCCCGATCGAGGACATGGACCTCGAAACCTTCAGGAGAACCGAAAGAATCAACATCGAGGGGACGCTCCTCATCCTGGCCGAATCGGCGCGCCTGTTCAGGAGGCAGAACACCGGGGGGGACATCGTCGTGGTCTCGACCAAGAACGTTTTCGCCCCGGGGGCCAACTTCGGCGCCTACAGCGCGACCAAGGCCGCCGGGCACCAGCTGGCCCGCATCGCGAGCCAGGAACTGGCGCCGATGGACGTGCGCGTGAACATGGTCGCGCCCGACGCGGTGTTTTCCCACGGCACCCGGAAATCGGGGTTGTGGATGGAGGTCGGCCCCGAAAGGATGAACGCCCGGGGACTGAGCGCGGAAGGGCTGGAGGAATATTACCGGAACCGGAACCTGCTCAAGGCGAAGATCACGGCGCGGCACGTGGGCAGGGCCGTCCTTTTCTTCGCCACGCGCCAGACCCCCACGACCGGCTGCACCCTTCCGGTCGACGGCGGGCTTCCGGACGCCACGCCACGGTAGGTGGCGCCACGCTAAAGGATATATGATCGGTCAATTGAGAGGAAAGCTGCTGGCCAAGAGCCCGAACCTTCTGCTGGTCGACGTGGGGGGGGTGGGCTACGAAGTGATCATCCCCCTCACCAGCTTCTACGAACTCCCGGACGAGGGGAACGAGATCACGCTCAAGATTCACACCCACGTGCGGGAAGACGCGCTCCTCCTTTTCGGTTTCCGGTCGCGGAGCGAGAAGAGCCTTTTCCTGAAGCTGATCTCGACGAGCGGCATCGGCCCCAAGCTCGCGATCACGATCCTCTCCGGAGCCCGGGTGGAAGAGCTGGCCGCGGCCGTGGCGGAGGGGAACGTCTCCCGCCTCACTTCCATCCCGGGCGTGGGGCGCAAAACGGCGGAGAGGATGATCCTCGAACTCCGGAGCCAGATGACGCCGTTCTTCCTGCCCGAGCAGGCGGAGGCGGCCCGGCAGGGAACGGCCGGCGGCGCCCTGGAAGAGGACGTCGTTTCGGCGCTGACCAACCTGGGCTACCCCCGGGCGGCGGCTGAGAAGGCCCTGTCCCTGACGTTGCGCGAGCCCGAATGCGGGCGGACGTTCGAGGAAATCCTGCGCAACACGCTCCGGCGGCTTGCCGGTTGACACGGTTTTAGGCTATGACAGAACGCACTTTCACACACGCCCTGCTGAACCCGACCCCGGTTTCCGACGAGAAAACCTACGAGCAGAGCCTTCGGCCCCAGACCCTGGCCCAGTACATCGGCCAGCAGAAGGTCAAGGACAACATCGAGATCAGCATCCAGGCCGCGCTCAAGCGCCGGGAGGCGCTGGACCACGTCCTGCTCTACGGTCCCCCGGGCCTGGGGAAAACCACCCTCGCGACCATCATCGCCGGCGAGATGAACGTCAACGTCCGCACGACCAGCGGCCCCGTCATCGAGAAGCGGGGGGACCTCGCCGCCATCCTCACCAACCTGCAGGCCAGCGACGTGCTGTTCATCGACGAGATCCACCGGCTGCACCCTTCCATCGAGGAGATCCTCTACCCGGCGATGGAGGACTTTTACATCGACATCGTGATCGGCGAGGGGCCGGGCGCCCGCAGCATCAAGATGCCGCTCCCCCGGTTCACCCTCGTGGGCGCCACCACGCGCGCGGGCCTGCTGACCGCCCCCCTGCGGGGGCGCTTCGGCATCATCCACCGCCTGGAGTTCTACACCCACGCGGACCTGTGCACCATCGTCGAGCAGTCGGCCCTGACGCTGGGGGTCCCGGTCGAGCATGAGGGCGCGATGGAAATCGCCTCGCGGAGCCGGGGGACCCCCCGCATCGCCAACCGCCTCCTCCGTCGCGTGCGGGATTTCGCCGAGGTAAGGAGCGACGGCCGGATCACCCGCCCCGTGGCCATGCAGGCGCTGGAGATGATGGACGTCGACACCTACGGCTTCGATGAAATCGACCGCAAGCTGATGCTGACGATCCTGGAAAAATACAACGGCGGGCCGGTGGGGGTGGGATCGCTTTCCGCCGCCATCAACGAGGACGAGGATGCCATAGAGGACATCTACGAGCCGTACCTCATCCAGATCGGCTTTCTCGACCGCACCCCCCGGGGGAGGATGGCGACCCGGAAGGCCTACGAGCATTTTCAGATCACGCTGCCCGGGAACCAGAAGAACCTCTTCTAGCGGCGGCCCCGCCGCCGGCTCCGTCAGGAAGGGGATTGATCTCGGCCCGCGGGTTGTGGTATCGAACCTAGCCTGGGAATCAGGCGCTATTATAAACCAGGGGGCCCCGGGCTTCCTGAAAGGAGACAGGATATGACAGCAAAGCTCATCAAGGGAACGGAGATCCGCGAGGAGATCCTGAAGGAAATCGAACAGGAAGTCAAAGACATCAAGGCGAAGCACGGCAAGGTCCCCGGCCTGGTCACCATCCTCGTGGGAAGCAACCCGGCTTCGATCTCCTACGTCACCCTGAAGATCCAGACGGCGGAGAGGCTGGGCTTTCACGAGATCCAGGACAACCAGCCCGAGACCATCTCCGAGGCGGACCTGCTGGCCCTCATCGACAAATACAACCGGGACGAGTCGATCCACGGGATCCTGGTCCAGCTCCCCCTGCCCAAGCACATCGACGAGAAGAAGGTGATCAACGCCATCGACCCCGACAAGGACGTGGACGGCTTCCATCCCGTGAACGTGGGGCGCCTCATGATCGGCGGCTCGGAGCTGAAGTTCCCCCCCTGCACCCCGGCCGGAATCCAGGAGATGATCGTACGCGCCGGCATCGAAACCAAGGGCGCGGAGGTCGTCGTCGTGGGACGTTCGAACATCGTCGGCAAGCCGATCGCCAACCTGATGCTGCAGAAGGGCCCCGGCGCCAATTCCACGGTAACCATCGCCCACACCGCCACCAGGGACCTGGCCTTCCACTGCAAGCGGGCCGACATCCTGATCGTGGCCGCGGGCGTCCCCGGCCTGGTGAAGCCCGAATGGATCAAGCCGGGCGCGTGCGTCATCGACGTGGGCGTCAACCGTGTGGGGGAAAAGAAGAGTGAAAAGACGGGCAAGATGGTGGCCATCCTCAGGGGGGACGTCGACTTCGACGCCGCCAAGGAAATCGCGGGCTTCATCACGCCGGTCCCCGGCGGGGTCGGCCCCATGACCATCACCATGCTGATGAAGAACACCCTGAAATCGCTGAAGTACGCCTTGGGGATCGCCTGATCCCTCGCGGCGGCACGCGCGAAAGGGGCCGGGGCCACCCGGCCCCTTTTTGTTTTTCCCCGGCGCCGGGCGATCGATAGTATACTGGGGGCCATGGCAGAACCGGGAGAACCGCAGGATCAGGCCCGCCGGCTGCAGGCCGCGATCGAAACCGTAGTGCGCGGCAAGCCGGACGCCGTCCGGCTCGCCCTCGTCTCTCTTTTCGCCGAAGGGCACCTCCTCATCGAGGACGTCCCCGGGGTCGGGAAAACCACCCTGGCCCAGTCGCTCGCCCGCGCGGTCGATTGCTCCTTCCGCCGGATCCAGTTCACGAGCGACCTCCTCCCCTCGGACATCATCGGCGTCTCCATATTCGACCGGGAGGAACGTGATTTCACCTTCCGCCGGGGGCCGCTGTTCGCCAACATCGTGCTCGCGGACGAGATCAACCGCACCACCCCCAAGACCCAGAGCGCCCTGCTTGAAGCCATGGGGGAGGGGCGCGTGAGCGTCGACAACCGGACGCACCCCCTGCCGCAGCCGTTCATGGTGATCGCCACCCAGAACCCGGTGGAGTTCCACGGTACCTACCCCCTCCCCGAATCGCAGCTCGACCGCTTCCTGCTCCGGATCCGGATGGGCTACCCCGAAGCGGGCGCCGAAAAAGAGATCCTCCGCCTCGGGCACGGCACCCCGTCCGCGCCCCCGCTCCCTCCCGTGATGACGGCCGAGGACCTTATGCGCTGCCGGAAGGCGGTCCGTAGCGTCCGGGTCGACGACTCCCTGCTCGATTACATCCTGGCCCTGGTGGACTCCACGCGGCGGTCGGAGTACCTGCTCACGGGGGCGAGCCCCCGGGGGTCGCTCGCACTCCTCGGCGCGGCGCGGGCCGAGGCCTTTCTCGACCGGCGCGACTACTGCACCCCCGACGACATCAAGCGGCTGGCCCTGCCGGTGCTGGCCCATCGCGTGGTGGTCAGTTCCAGCTATTCCTCTCCCCATGAAAGGAGCCGGGAGGCCGAGGCGATTCTTGCGGAAATACTCGAGAGCATCGAAATCCCGCTGTGACGGGGTCCCGGGAGCGTCCGGGGACGGCGCGGACCGGAGAATTTTCCCCCTTTCCTTCTCCGTCACCGCGACGGGCGCGCTGTACATCCTTCTCCTGCTGCCGCTCTCCCTGGCGGCCATCCGGACGGGAAACAACCTGCTCGTCATCGTCCTGGCCGCCATGCTCGCAGCCCTCCCCGTTTCAGGCCTTGTTTCCCGCTCCTCCCTCAAGCGCCTGTCGCTTTCGCTCGAGATGCCCGAAAACGTCTTCGCGGGTGAACGGGTGGCCCTCAAGGTCGCCGTGAAAAACCGGAAAAGGCTGTTGGCCTCCTTCTCCCTCCGGGTGGAGGAGCGGGGGATCCCCGGCGCACCCTCCCTGCTCCGGCGCCTCCGCGCCGCGCTGCCGCGACAACGGATGCGGGTGGGGGCGGCCGAAACGCCCGACGGCCTCATGGACCGGCCGGCCTATTTCCCGGTGGTGGGGCCCGGCGAAAGCCGGACCGCGCTGGTCCCCCGGTCCTTCCCCCGCCGCGGCCGGTACACCCTTCACGGCTTCCGCGTGTCCACCCGCTTCCCTTTCGGGCTCCTCGAACGGGCCATGCTCGCCCGCGCAGAGGGCGAAGTCTTCGTCTACCCTTCGCCGCGGGCGATCTCCCCCTTCTTCCATCTCCTCCCCTTCCTCCCGGGCGCGCTGGAAAGCGTCCGCCCGGGCCCGGGGGAGAACCTCCGCTCGATACGCCGATACCGGGAGGGGGAAAGCGCCCGGATCATCGACTGGAAAGCCACCGCCAAAACGCTCCGGCTCATGGCACGCGAGTATGCGCGCGAGGAGGAGAGCAGGTTCTGCCTGATCCTGGATACGCGCGCCCTTGCGCCGCGCACTGCGGCGGGCGACGAGGCCTTCGAAAAAGCCGTGTCCATGGCCGCCGGAATCGCGGCCCATTTCATCGAGGAGGGGACCGCCATCTCCTTTCTCTCCCCGGCGGCCTACATCGCCCCGGGCGGAGACGCGCGGCATCTGGACCGGATCCTCCGGGCGCTGGCCGTGATCGCCGAGGACGCGGCGCCTGCCGCGGAACCCGTCGGGCCCTGGGAGCCCCGGGCGTTCCGGGACGCCGCCCCGCTGCCGGAATTGGGAAAGATTTTTTCCGACAAGCACTACAAGATCATCCTGACGCCCCACCCCAGGGGGACCTTCCCGGCGCCCGTATGGCGGTCGGCGCACGTGATCTTCTTCGACCAGCTATGACCTTTTCGCGCTGTTTCAAGCTGTCCTCCTATGGCCTGGCCGGATCCGGTTTCGGCGCGCTGGCCTCGACCGGGGCCCTCCACCCCGCCGCCGTCGCGCTCTTCTCGGCCGTCTTCGCCCTCAGCTGGTTTGTGGACCCCGGTGCGGTCCGCCGGTCGCTCCCGCCCTGGATCGCCGGCAGCCTCCTGCCGCTCTGCATCGCGTTCGCAGCGATCGACGGCGCCTGGCTGTCGCGCTCGTGGCCGGCTGCGCTGGTGCACCTGCTGCCGCTCGTCACGGCGGTGCGCCTCCTCGTCCGCACGCGGGGGGGGGACCACGGCGTCCTCGCCCTCCTCGGCCTCGGCCAGCTCCTGGCCGCCGCCACGCTGACGGGGAACCTCACCTTTCTCTTCTGGTTCCTCCTTTTCCTGCCTTCGGCCACCGCCTTCCTGATCCTCCTGGAAATGCACCGGGGCCACCGCAGGAGCCTCCGCCGGACCCCGGTCTCCCCCGCCGTCCCCGCGCCGGCCCTGCAGCGGCCCGAACCGGACATCGTCGTCCCCTTCCCTGCCGGCGCCTTTGCCGCCGCCCTCATCGGGATCGCGCTGCTGGTTCTGGCCGGGGCGGTCCCCCTCTTCTTCCTGCTGCCGCGGGTCACCCTCGGACTTTACCGGCAGCCGGCCGGACCGACCCGTTTCGTCACCGGGTTCTCGGACCGGGTGCAGCTCGGCCGGGACGGCCGGCTCGAGCCCTCGGACACCCTGGTGATGCGCGTGAGAACGGACCCGCCGGACGGAGACCCGCGGCGGGAGCTGCGCTGGCGGGGTCTGGCGTTCGACCATTTCGACGGCTGGGCCTGGACCCGCAGCGACACCGCAGCCCGGCCCGTCCCCGTCCAGGGCCGCTTTTACAAGCTGGAGGAGACCGCGCAGGGGACCCGGTGGATCGAGCAGACCTACTTTCTGGAGTCGCTCGACACCCCCGTGGTTTTCCTCCTCGGCCGGGCCCTGGCCATAGGCCGCGAGGCGGGCGCCCTCGGGCGCGACGCGGCGGGCAACCTGTACGCGCACCGCCCCCGCGGCTCCAGGTTGAGCTACACCGTCCTCTCCGATGCCGTCGAGCCCGATCCGGCGGTGATCTCCGACCTCTTCCCGGTCCCGGAGGAGATCCGGAGAAAATACCTGCAGCTGCCCGAGCTGGACCCCGCGATCGCACGCCGGGCCCGGGAGGTGACGCGCGCCGCCTCCGGCCGCTACGCGCGGGCGCGCGCCCTCGAGGAGCACCTGCGCCGCCGGTACACCTACTCCCTGGAACTCGACGGGCTTGCCGGTCCCGACCCCCTGGCCGCATTCCTGTTCCAGGTGGGGGCGGGCCACTGCGAATATTTCGCCTCGGCCCTGGCCGTCATGATGCGCCAGGAGGGAATCCCCTCCCGCCTCGTCAACGGGTACCGCGCCGGGGACTACAACCCCTTCGGCGGCAACTGGACCGTCCGGCAGCGGCATGCGCACAGCTGGGTCGAGGCCTGGTTCCCCCCCTACGGCTGGATCGAATTCGATCCCACCCCCTCCCCCCCTCCCCCCGCCCGTCATGCGTTCATGCGGGCGCTCACCGATTTCGGGGACGCCGTCGGCCTCTGGTGGTGGGCGGGCGTCGTCCACTACGATTCCTCCAGACAGCACCGCGCCGCCGGCCGGGTGTCGATCTGGATGACAGACCTCGGCGGCAGGGCGGCGGCGGCCGGACGCCTGGTCCGCGACCGCTGGCCCGGCCCCCTCCTTTCGCGCTCCCCCGGCCGCCCGCCCCGGATCCCCTGGCGGTGGGCATTATGGCTGGCACTCCCCCTCCTGCTGGCGGCGCCTCCGGTCCGCGACGCCCTGCTTCGCGCCCGGGCGCGCCTCCGGCGCCGGAAACTCCCGCGCGCCACCGCCGTCTACCTCGAGGCCCTGGACCTGCTTTCGGCGCGCGGGTTCGGGCGCCGGCGGGGGCAGACACCCATGGAGTTCGCCCGCAGCATCGGACCGCATCCCGCAGCCGCCCCGCTCGTCGACCTGACTCGCCTCTACTACGCCGCGCGCTTCGGGAATCCCGCCCCCCCGGAGCCCGGACCCGATTTAGCCCCCCCGCTCCGCTCTCTCCGGAGCGCCCTGAAAAAAAACCGGGAATCTCCGGAATAAGGCCTTCTCCCCGGATCGCCCGATGTGCCATTATTCGCGGTCCCGAGGGGAGGGTTCTGCCGTGGAAAAGGATTTTGGCGGGAAAGGGTCCCGGCGCTCCGACGCTCCGGTGGAGGCCGTCGACGCCGGCCGCCGGGCGCTCCTGGTCCGGGGGGTCGTGCAGTCGGTCCACCCGGATGACGCCGCCACGGGGTACTGGAGCCGGATGCTCCCCGGCAGCGCGCCCGGGAGCGCCCTGCTGCTCGGCATGGGGGGCGGAACCGTGGCGCGGCTGATCGAGAGGACCTTCGGCCCGACGGCCATCACCGGGGTCGACGAGTCGGCCGAAATGCTCTCGGCCGCGGCCGCTTTCGGGGCGCCCCCCGATCGGACGCGCATCGTCGAGGCCGATGCCTTCGTCTTTCTCCGCGCCGACGCCGCCCGCTACGGCTTCATCGCCGTGGACCTTTACCGGGCCGAACGGCTCGACCGGGGCGTCCTCGCCCTCCCTTTCCTGCGCGCGCTTTGCGACCACCTGCGGCCGGACGGAACGGCCGCCTTCAACCTGATGGAAGACCGGGCGCTGGCCCGCTCGCTCGCCCGCATCGAGCGCGTGTTCGAGCGCCTGCGCCTGTCGGCCGCCGGAGGCAACGTCGTCTTCCACGGCCGGCCCCGGCCGCATGCGCGACCGCCGAAAAAGCGCCCCCCCTATTGTTCTTGAACCCGCCCCGCGCGCGGCTTACACTTTCACCTCCCGGAGATCGAGCATTGGCCAGAATCGGTTTCATCAGCCTGGGGTGTCCCAAAAACCTCGTCGACAGCGAGGTCATGATCGGTCTGCTCGAGCGGGAGGGGCACACGATCACCCCGGATGCGGAGCGAGCCGAAATCCTCATCATCAACACCTGCAGCTTCATCGGGGACGCCAGGCGCGAATCGATCGACGCCGTCCTCGCCGCCGGCGAGCTGAAGAAATCGGGCGGCAGCCTGCACCGGCTGATCGTCACCGGGTGCCTCCCGGAACGGTATGCGCGCGAAATCCTGGAGGAGTTGCCCGAAATCGACGCCATCCTGGGGGTCAACCAGATCCCCCTGATCGCGCGCGCGGTCGCCGGGGAACCGGTGCCTCCCCCCGACTCGTTCGGCCGGCGCGACGCCGGTCTCTACCTGTACGACCACACGACCCCCCGGACCCTGTCGGGCCCGCCCCATGCCGCCTACATGAAGGTGTCCGAGGGGTGCGATCACCGCTGCGCTTTCTGCGTCATCCCCAGGATACGCGGGCGCTTCCGGAGCCGCAGCCTGCCGTCGCTCGTGAGAGAGGCCGAACAGCTCGCCGCGCGCGGGGTGCGCGAGATCACGCTGGTTTCCCAGGACACCACCGCCTACGGCTCCGACCTGGGGATGAAGGACGGGCTGGCCCGGCTCCTGCGGAAACTCGGCCGGGTCGACTCCATCGGCTGGATCCGTTTCCTTTACATCCACCCCGACCGCGTCAGCCGGGAGTTGATCGAGGCCGTCCAGTCCAGCCCCAAAATCTGCCGCTACATCGACATGCCGCTGCAGCACGCCAGCGGCGCGGTGCTGCGGGCGATGCGGCGCGGGGGGAACCGTTCGACCTTCACCCGCATCATCGAGCGGTTGCGCAAGGGGATTCCCGGGGTCACGCTGCGCACGACCCTGATCGTCGGTTTCCCGGGGGAGACGCGGGCCGATTTCCTCGAACTGAAGGATTTCTGCCGCGAAATGGAATTTGACCGCCTGGGAGTCTTCACATATTCGGATGAAGAGGATACGATAGCGTGCGGCCTCGAGCCGAAGATCTCCCGGAGGACGGCCGAGCGGCGGCGCCGGATCCTCATGGAGCAGCAGGCCGAAATCTCCCGGCGCAAAAACCGGGAGCTGGTCGGCAGGCGGCTGGAGGTGCTGGTCGAGGGGCCGTCGGAGGAAAGCGAACTGCTGCTGGAGGGAAGGCTCCAGTCCCAGGCGCCCGGAATCGACGGCGTCTGCCTGATCAACGATTCCGAGGCGGGCGAGGTCCGCGCCGGCCAGTTCCGGACTCTCCGGATCACCCGCGCCCTGGAACACGACCTGCTGGGCACCGTCGTCGTCTAGATGAGGAAACGAATGATAGTCCGCTGTCCCCGCTGCGGGAAGGAAACGGAAATGACGGGAAACCCGTATCGGCCCTTTTGCAGCGAGCGCTGCAAACTGGTGGACCTGGGAAACTGGATCACCGGGGCCTACCGGATCGCCGGGAAAGAGGACGAAGACGAGGACGGCAATCCACCGGCGCCTCCGGAAGGCCTGGAATGAAAAACCGCCTGGCGTTCATCATCGGAACCGTTTTTTACATCGGGCGGATTCCCGGGGCTCCGGGAACCTACGCCTCCATCGCCGCGAGCCTGGCCTTTTACCTGATCCACGCGCCGTCGCACTGGGTCCGACCGGAACTTCACGTCAGCGCCATCTGCCTCGTCACCTTCGCCGGCATCCTGGCCTCGGATGTGATCAGCCGGTCCACCGGCATCGAGGATCCCCAGTTCGTGGTGATCGACGAGGTTGCCGGGCAGTTGATCGCCTTCCTGTTCCTCCCCTTCGGGATCGTCAACCTCATTCTCGGAACGCTCTTTTTCCGCCTGTTCGACATCTGGAAGCCCTTCCCGATCCGCAGGCTGGAATCGCTCGGGAGGGGGGTCGGGGTCATGGCCGACGATGTGCTGGCGGGCGTCTACGCCAACCTGCTCCTGCACGCCGTCAACGTGGTCCTATAGGAGACCGTACCGCCGCCATGAAAGCCGAGATCATCGCCGTCGGATCGGAGATGCTGACGCCGGACAACATCGACACCAACTCCCTCTACCTGACCCGGCGGCTCTGGGAAGCGGGCTGCAGCGTCCACCTCAAGACCGTGGTAGGGGACGAACCCGGGGAGATCGTCGACGCGCTCCGTGCGGCGCTGGACCGCTCCGACTTCATCCTCGTCAGCGGCGGGCTGGGACCGACGGAGGACGACCGGACACGCGAGGCCGCCGCCCGCGCCCTCGGCCGCCGGATCCGGATCGACCCTCACCTGCTCGAGGCCCTGAAACGGAAATTCGCCGCCCGCGGTTTCCGCATGAACAAAAACAACGAGCGCCAGGCGGAGGTGATCGAGGGGGCCGAAGTTCTCGACAATCCCTTCGGAACGGCGCCCGGGATGTGGCTGGAGGAAAGGGGGCGCCTGCTGGTTCTGCTCCCCGGCCCCCCCCGCGAGCTCGAGTCCATGTTCGAGGCGTCGGTGGTGCCGAAGATCGGGGAGGCGGGCGCGGGCGAACGGCTCGTCTGCCGGTCGCTTTACGTCACCGGGATCCCCGAATCGGAACTGGACGCCCGGATCGCCCCCCTGTACACGCGGTATCCCCGGGTGCAGACAACGGTCCTGGCCGGCACGCGGCATATCGCCGTCCGCCTCTACCGGTGGGTGCCGGCCGGAGAAGGGGCGGGGGATCTCGATGAACTGGCCGCCCGGATCCGGGCGGAATTGGGGGACACCGTTTTCTCCACCGCGGGGGAAACGATGGAGGAAGTGATCGGGCGCCTGCTCGGCGGTTCGGGCAGGACCCTGGCCGTGGCCGAATCGTGCACGGCCGGGATGCTGGGGATGCAGATCACGCGCGTCGCGGGGAGTTCGGCCTGGTTTTTGGGCGGCGTCCTCTGCTACAGCAACCCATCCAAACGGGATCTTTGCGCCGTACCGGAGGAAGTGCTCCGGCGGTACGGCGCCGTGAGCGCCGAAACCGCGGAGGCGCTGGCCCGGGGGGTGCGCCGGGCCTTCGGGAGCTCGATCGGGCTGTCGATCACCGGGATCGCGGGACCGGGGGGCGGGTCGGAGGAAAAGCCGGTCGGCCTGGTCCATGTCGGATACTCCGACGGGGAGAGGACGGAGAGCCTCTCCCGGATCCTGCCCGGAGACCGGGAATCGATCCGGGAGCGTTCGGCCGCCCTCGCCCTCTCCTGGCTGCGCCGATTCCTGCTGCGCCCCGGGGAAGACGGCTGAACCATGCGCACCTTCATCGCCATCCCGCTTTCGGCCGAATGCCGGGACACGCTCGGCCGGATGCAGCAGCCGCTCCGGGAAACCGGGGCCGACGTCCGATGGGTGGCCGTCCCCTCCATTCACCTCACCCTCAAGTTCCTGGGGGAGGCCGACAGCCTGGCGATTCCGGCCCTCGCCCGGGAGCTGCGGTCGGAGGCGGGGACATCCCCCCCTTTCCGCCTCCGCATGCGGGGCCTGGGCGCATTCCCCCACCCCGGCAACCCGCGCGTCCTGTGGTGCGGCCTGGACGGGGAAACCGGCGCACTCAACATTCTGCAGCGGCGCGTGGAAGCGGCCTCTGTCCGGCTCGGGTTCGCACCGGATCATCGGCCCTTCCGCCCCCACCTGACGCTGGGGCGCGTCATGGGAAAAAGAAATTTGTCCCCCCTCGCCGACTGCATTAAGATGGGGGCGGAGCTCGAGGCCCCCCTCCGCGTGGACCGGTTTCACATCTATCAGAGCACCCTGAAACCGCAGGGGGCGGTGTACACGGTGCTCGAGACCATCTCTTTGACCGGGGATTGAAAATGCGACCTGAATACTGGATCCCGCTCCTGGCCTACCTCCTCGGTTCCATCCCTTTCGGCTTCCTCCTGGTGCGCCTGGGCGAGGGGACCGACATCCGCGGGTACGGAAGCGGCAACATCGGGGCGACCAACGTCTACAGGAGGAGCCGCGCGGCCGGCATCCTGACGCTGGCCCTGGACGCCGCCAAGGGAACCTTGGCGGTGCTGGCGGCCGGGTGGCTCGGGGGGGGCATGGAGTGGCAGGCGGTTGCGGCGCTCTTCGCCATCGCCGGCCACATCTTCACCCCCTGGCTTCGCTTCAAGGGGGGAAAGGGGGTCGCCACCGGGTGCGGCGCCTTTCTGGCGCTCTCCCCGCTGGCCGTGGCGACCGCCCTCGTGGTGTTCGCGCTCGTTCTCGCCCTCTCCCGCTACATTTCAGCCGCGTCGATGGCGGCCTCGGCCCTGTTCCCCCTCTTCGCCTGCTTCTACGGGGCGCCCGCCCCGGTGCTTCTCTGGGCTTCACTGGGGGCGGTGTTGATCATCGTCCGGCATCACGAAAACATACGGAGGCTCCGGGCGGGAACCGAGAACCGGTTCCGGCCCGGGCCGCGGTCCTGAGACCAAGGAGGGATTCATGCCGATCAGCAAGGAGTTACTGGACATCCTCGCCTGCCCGCTCTGCAGGAAGGCGGTCGAACCGACCCCGGACGCTACCGGCCTCAAGTGCGTCGAATGCCACCGCGTCTATCCGATCCGCGACGACATCCCGGTCATGCTGGTCGACGAGGCGAGGATCGAAAAACCCTAGCAGTCGGTTGCATCGACCGCAGGGCGGCCGTCAGTTCTTCCGGCATCAGCATCCCCCTGGCGTAGTCGGACACGACGACCGCATCCGCCGACGGGACCCGGCCGCGGAACTTCCGGACCGCATCCCGTTCCGCGGCCGGGGAAAGCGGGGAGCGGTCTTCCCGGTCGGTGCGGCACACCTGCTGATGGTTGGCGCTGATGCGCGAAACCGAACCGAAAACGAAGCGGTCCAGCATCAGGTCTCCCAGGACCAGGATGCGTTTCCTCGGAAGAGCCCCACCGCACGGATCAGAATCTCAGGATCGCAGCCGGTGCGCTTCATACCCCCCTTATGGCGCCAGGATGGCGCCGCCAGTCTCTTCCCCGGGGAAGAACCTGGCGAGAAAATCGACATAGGCGGAATCCGCGCCGTATTCGGCCCCGAAAGCGTCGATAAGGGCCCGGACGAACGCCAGGCACTCGACGACGGCGCCGGAGGGGAAGCCGGAATCCCGGAGCCCCGGCATCCCCTCTCCCTCCCGGGGACGGCGCACGGACTCGACCGCGGCCCGGATCTCGCGTCGCACCCCCTCTACGCGCGGATCTTCGGAGGTCCGTTCGTACACGATCCCCGCGTCCTCGGCCCGGCAGCTTTCGAGCAGGAGGTCGACCGCATCCCGGGCGTGCCGGTCGGCCAGGTCGCGCTGCCGGATCCTCTGGCGCGCGAGCGTGTATTCGAGGCGCGCGATCGCTTCCGGATAACGCTCCAGGACCCGCTCGTGGATCTCCCGATCGCGCGCCGGAAGCCGGCCGAGCACCTTCCGGTAGGAGCGCGCATCGCGCTCTCGCCCCGCCTCGAGAAAGGGGCAGGAGTCCGGGCACGCAATCTCCAGGACCCGCTTTTCACCGCAGCACTGGGGACAGATACGCGCCCGCCCGGCGGGGCACTCCCGCTTCGCCTTCCTCTCGCCGCACAGGATGCATTTCACGCGCCCCCCTCCCGCCTCCGCCGGCGGCAAAACTCCCGGAGAAACCCCCGGGCGCTCCCGTAATCCGGATGCGCCCTCTCCGCCCTGCGGAATTCGGGAGGGTGGTGGCCGGCCGCCCCCACCCCCTCGAAGACCGCGTGCAGCATCTCATGATACACGATAAATTCCAGCACGCAGCGGGGGACTTCGGGGGAGTCGAGGACCGGGCTCACGGTGACCGTGTGGTGCGCCGGGTCGTAATGCCCCAGCCGGGTGCGGCTCCGGCGCAGCCCCCACCCGATCCGCGCGACCTGGACCTGGCCGTTGAAAAAACGGCGGTTGACCTCCGCGTAGATGTCGGGCAGGCGGTGGTGGAAACCCGCATGGGGGGCGAAACGCTTTTTCCCCTTCTCGATGCGGCGCAACCGGACAGATTCCACGACCGATTCCCGGCGGCGGAAGCCCTCATACGCCTCCAGGGCCTTCGGGGGGGCCTTCCGGCGCAGGATCTTGCATGCCAGGATCCTGATGACGGCCTCGAGCACCGCCGGCGGCGCCAGGCGGCAATGGTCGCTGATGCGGATCTCCCAGTCCCCCGATCGGTTCCGGCGGATGGTGTGCGTCAACCCGATGTAGGGATAAAAGCGGGCGTGCACCCGTGCGTTCCCGAGCGCGGGGATGCAGCTTGCGAGGACGGAGCGGCAGAACCGTTCGAGATCCATCCCGTCCGTCCGCTCGCCGGGAATCCCCCCCGGCGCGGGAACGCCGCCCGTCATGCCGTGCCCGGGGTGCCCCTGAGCCGAGCCACTTCCTTTTTCAGGGATTCCAGTTCGGCCTTCATTTCGGGCAGCCTCCCGAAAAGGGCGTTCAGGCGCTTGTAGTCGCCGAGCGGCCGGACCGGCACGCCCCAGTAGACCCCCCCGCTGCGCACGATCTTCCCGGGGAGGACCCCGGCCTTCGACCCGATCACGACACCGGGTTCGACCCGGACGTGGTCCCCGAAACCCACCTGCCCCCCGATCACGGCATGGTCTCCGATGACGGTGCTCCCCGAGATCCCGGTCTGCGCGGCGATCACCACGTGCCGCCCTATCTCCACGTTGTGCGCGATCTGGACCAGGTTGTCGATCTTCGATCCGGCGCCGACGCGCGTCGTCCCGAGCGAGCCCCGGTCGATGGTGGTGTTGGCGCCGATTTCGACGTCATCCTCGAGGACCACCGACCCGACCTGCGGAAACTTCCAGTAAGCTTCGCCGTCACTCACGTAACCGAACCCGTCCGCACCGATGACGGCCCCGGCGTGCAGCACGACGCGGCTGCCGATCCGGACCCCCGGATAGAGCACGACGCCGGGATGCAGCACGCACCCGGCGCCCAGGACACACTCCCTCCCGACCACGACCCCGGCGCCCAGGATGGTGCCGGGACCGATGCGGACCCCCGGCTCCACGACGGCGCGGGGGCCCACGTCCACCAGGGCGCCGAGCTCGGCGTCCGGGGCGATTTCGGCCGACGGGTGGCGCGTCCCCCGCCCCTCGGGCCTCGGGTGGAGCCACCCGGCGGCCCGGGCAAAATCAAGCTTGGGCCGGGGGGAGTAGATCACGTTGACGCCGGCGGGAGAGCAGTCGGGGGAGGCGATGACGCACCCGAACCCGGACAGGGACACGCTCCCCTTGGCCCCCTCCAGGAAAACCAGGGAGGAGGCGCCGGGGGATTCCCAGCCCGACACCGATGTTATCAGGCGCGCGCCGTCCCCCTGGAATTCGCGGCCAAGGCGCGCGGCAAGCTGCTGGATCGTGTAGCTCATCGATACCTTCCCGAAAAGGACGCCCCGGCGGGTCGGGCTTCAGGGCAGGATGAGGTCGTGCTCCGCCGTCTCCAGCTCGACCCGCTTCCCGTTGGCGTAGATGTCGTGCCTGCCCCGCTCCCGGTTCCAATCAGCCAGGTCCGCGGTGCGGTGGACGCTCTCGACGATCTGCCGCCACCCGATGCCGGTGTTGTAGGCGCAGAAGGAGATCTCCCCTTCCTGGGTGCCGTAGGGGATGACGCACATTTCGGTGCGGCGGAAGTCGTAGGTCCAGAGGTCCTGGAACCACATCCCCTCCACGCAGAGCACGCGCCACTCGTCCCCGGCCGCGCGCGTTTTCATGCGATCGGTCCGGTCACCGTCCGAACGCTCCGAACTCGGCCGGAACAGGCGGATGATGCGGGACACGCCGAATCCCGGGGGCGCCAGTTCCGGCCGGCTGTTGCGCAGGACGGCCAGGGCGAGCTGCGCTTCGGTGAGCCGGCGCCCGCGCGCGGCATTGGTGATGACGTGCACGTCGCGGATGAAGCGTTCGTAGTCGAAGAACCGGAACACCGGCATCCATTCCTTGGTCCGGCGGTTGACCAGCAGCAGGGTGAAAACGCCGCAGTCGGGGTGGCAGTTGCAGGCGCTCCAGCCCCAGGGGGCTTCCGGCCCCTGGAGGATGTCCATGATGGTCGTGAATGCACTGTAGGTCGACAGCGGGAACCAGTCGCGCATCGGTTCCGGGCGGCCGCCGAGCTGCCGCTGGAGATCCTCCACGAGCTGGGTCAGGGTGTAGCGGCGGGCGGCGCGCGAAGCGTCGTCGATCGTCTCGTCCCGGCCGGTGAAGGAGACCGGCTGGAAGACCACGGTCTGCACCTTGTCGGCGTTCCTGATGGCGAAATCCACGATCGAGCCGACGGCGTCCTGGTTCACAGTCCGGATCACCGTGGTGACCAGCGTCGTCTTCATCCCGACCCGGGCCATGTTCTCGATCGCCCGCGCCTTGACGTCGAAGAGGTTCCCCACGCCGCGGTGCCGGTTCCGTTCGTTGCCGATGCCGTCGAACTGCAGGTAGGTGCCGTCGAGCCCGGCATCCCGCGCCTGGCGGGTGAATTCGGCGCTCTGGGCGAAGCGGATGCCGTTGGTGGCCGCCAGGATGCGATAGAACCCGATCTTCCTGGCGTAGGCGACCGCCTCCAGAAAATGGGGCGACAGGGTGGGTTCCCCCCCGGAAAACAGGATGATGGTCTGCCGGCGCGGCTTGAAGGAAACGGCGCGGTCGAGGATCGCGCGGATCTCCCCGAGGGAGGGCTCGTGGACGAACCCCACCTGGTTGGCGTTGGTGAAACAGGGGTTGCACATCATGTTGCACCGGTTGGTCAGATCGACCGTCAGCACCGTGCCCCGCCCGTAGCGGATCGACGAGGAGCCGTGGTGGTGGACGGGGTCCTCCTCGGGACACTCGAAATCGCGGCCGAAGAAGAGTCCTTCGATCCTGCGGGTGAATTCCGGCCGGGTGGAGATCACGTCCTCGAAATCCCCGTGAACGGGACAGGTCTTTCGGATCAGGATGCGTCCGTCCTCCTCGACCAGGCGGGCCTTGATTTCCCCGGGACGGTCCCGGAGCAGCGCCTCGAGCGGCATCTCACCTTCAACCACCCTGCGCCGGATTTCGGGTACGCAGACGGGGCAGAGCGAATCGGTTTCTCTGGGAAAACCAAGCGGCGGGGCCGAACGCTCCCGGCTCTTCGGAATTCTGCCCGGCGCCCAGTTCGGCTCCGGCAGCCGCCCCTCGGGGATCGTGCGGTTGACCGCCTGCAGCACCTTCCAGGCCGCATCGGCCGCAGACTTGAGGAGTACGCCCCCGCTCCGGCGGAGGAAGGGATTTTTCGGAGGCATGTCCGGCGGCGGGCCGTCCCCCCGCATCGGTGGCTTCGGTTCCATACAGCCGTAAAGCTACCAGCATTTTCCGGCAGCGTCCATCCAATTATCGGACACGCCTACAGGTACCGCTCGAGCCACAGCCGCCCGACGAGGATCGCCAGCACGACGAGCAGGCTGGCGCTGTTACGGTGCTCGCGGTTGCGGACCACGCGCGACCAGAGGAAGGTGGAGCCGTCCCCCCGGGCCCCCGACCAGCGGGGGAAGAACAGGGGCACCCTGTCGGCGTACCGGAGGAACCGTTCCCCGTGGGTACGCTGCAGGTCCCCTTCTTCGGCCCGCATGACGGGGAGGTAGAA
This sequence comes from Acidobacteriota bacterium, assembly GCA_016934555.1. Lineage (GTDB taxonomy): Bacteria > Acidobacteriota > UBA6911 > UBA6911 > UBA6911 > UBA6911. Next base: position 23,711 of record JAFGSS010000120.1, read on the forward strand.
AACCAGGAAGAAGGCAAGAAAGAAGGGGAGGAGCCAGTATCCCTGGCCGGCGAGGATGACGCCCAGGGCCATGACGAAGGAACCCACGTAGAGGGGGTTGCGGGAGAAGGCGTAAGGCCCCCCCTGGGCCAGAACCCGCCCCTTTTCGATGTACCCCGCGGCCCACAGGCGCCAGAGCCCCCCGGCGACGGCGAGCGCGCCGCCGATCCAGAGCGACCGGACCGAGGGGTGCATGAAGGCGAGGAACACCACCCCCAGGACGGTACCGACGGGGACCCGGAACCTCTGGGCCGTTTTCTTCCAGGAACGGGTTCCCTTCATGCCCGTTCCCCTGCTATGGCTCGGGCGCATCCATGACGGTGCGCTCGCGGGTGAAGGGGGTGGTAAGCCACCGGGCCGCTTCCATCTGCGCGCCGTCGGTGTCGTCGTTGGTGTTCAGGGCCTTGGTGTACTCGGCCATCGCCCTCTGCCGCTGCCCCAGGATATCGTAGATCTTGCCCAGATAGATGTAGCACCACACCTCGATCCATTTCGGGTCCAGGTCCCCGTTCAGGGCATCCCGGAAGGAGTTGGCCGCGGACTGCAGGCTGAACTGTTCGTAGAAAACTTCGGCGAGCCGGAAGTGGGCCAGCGACCTCCGCGGGGACAGCTTGAGCGCCGCTTCATAGGCCCGGATCGCTTCGACGAAATTCTGGACCCGTTTCAGGTCGTCGCCGAGCGAGATCTGGACCGCGGTCTTCAGTTCGCCGGAATCCCGCAGCAGTTTGTTGCGGGGGTCCACCACCAGCCGGTCGGGCCGGGTGAAGACGTCGATGTCGAAGGGGGTCGAGGTCCCGGACAGTTCCACGGTCTGCACGGTCTCCCGGTCCTTGGTGACGACGGCGACCTCCACGGGCATCCGGAACAGGTCGCGCTCCTGCCGGAGCGATCCCGAAATCCGGAAGCCGTCGATCGTCTTGAGCAGGACGTAATCCGCCTCGAGCGTGGGGATGCCGACGGAATCGATCCACTGGGAGAAAAACCACCCGAGTTCCCCGCCGTGGATCTCCTCGGCGATTTTCCGGAACATCTCCCGCCCCCCCCCGCCGGCGGCGGTCCCGGCGCGGCCGTATTCCCGCACCAGGCGGTCGAACTTCTCTTCCCCCAGGATCCCCTGAAGCATATGGAGAATCCATGCCCCTTTGCCGGCCACCACCGATTCGTACCGGTCGGACCGGTACCCCAGTTCGATCCCCGAGCGTACGGCCGCCTGCTTTTCGAACTTGAGCGCCAGCACGGCCAGCCGGTCGATCTCCTCCTTGAAGGCGGCGTCGGCACCCACGCTCCCCAGGTACCGGGCCGCGGAGTAATACGCCATCCCGTCGGCAAGCCACAGATCCTCGACGCCCCGGACCCCGACTGTTTCCTGCCACCACTGGCCGGCGATGCGGCGGGCCAGTTCGCGCGGCTCGGGGGGGGACTGGGCCAGTTCGCGCCGGGTAACCAAAAGGGTTCCGTACATTCCGTGCTGCCCCGCCTGCACCTCGTCCACCTCCACCAGGCGGAAATGCTTCCCCGCCCCCGCGGGGCCGAACGCCGCCGCGTACCAGGAGAGAATCTTCCCCGCCTCTCCCGCCATCCGCTCCATGGCTTCGAGATTGCTTTCCCGCGCGAAACACTCGATTTCAAATTCCCCCGCCGGCACCGTGCGGAGGAAATACTGCCCCGCGATGAAGGACCCGGGCAGGATCGGGGTCTCCGATTTCCAGACGAAGGTTTCGCCGGCTCCCCGGGTGACGACGGGGAGCCGCTTCCCGGGGCCGATGACCGTCATCCCCAGGGGGACGGTCACGGACAGGGTTCCCGTCGCCCGGTCGGCCAGAAACCGGTTCAGGGGAAACCATTTCGCCGCGTACATCAGGGCGGTCCCTTCCATCCCGATGTAGGCCGACCCGAGGTCCCGGGAAAATATCCGGCTGTACCGGTCGCTGTCGAACCCGCCATCGTATTCGATCCGGATCGTGGCCGCCCTCCCCGCCTCGAGCCCCCGGGGGAAATACACCGTGAGGGTCTCCGGACCGGCCCGGTTCCGGTCGAATTCCAGTTCGACCCCGTCCTCGCCGAGCACCTTCGACACGAACAGGTTGTCGCTCAGTTCGAAGGCCGCGTAGTCCGCCTGTTCGAGCGCCTGGAACGTAATCGCGGCGACGGCCTCCAGTTCATGCACATCCGGAAGGAGCGTCACCTCGAGGTCGCAGTTCTTTACATCGATGCCCGGGGCTTTGCCGGGCGCCTGCGCCGACACGGACGGCACGATCAGGACGAGGCCCAGGACGATCCCGGCGGCCCATGAGTGTATTCGATACATAGCCCATCCTTATAGAAAGCCGTTGACGGCCGCGGCCGCTCTCTCCGATGCCCGGTGCGCACCCAGCAGCTGCCTCACCCTGCGGAGCCGGTCGCGCATCGCGGCGCTCTCCGCGGGGCTTTCCAGGTATTGCAGCGCCACCCGCGCGAGCGCCTCCGGGCTGGCCTGGTCCTGGAACAGCTCCGGGACGATCCGTTCCCCGGCGATCAGGTTGACCAGCCCCTTCGTGCAGCCGCGGATCAGCAGCGATCCCACCAGCCAGCTCAGCCGGGATATCTTGTACATGGTCAGGAAAGGGACTCCGGCCAGCGCGGCTTCTAGCGTGCTCGTCCCGCTCTTGACGAAGGCGAAGTCGGCCCCGGCGACAATGTCCCGGGAACTGCCCGTGAGCATGTGAAAATGGCTCCTGCCCTCCCTCCCCCCGAGGGTTTTTTCGACGATCCTTTCGACCTGCCCGGCATCGACGGTGGGCGCCACGGACACCAGGAACCGGACCGGCATCCTCTTCATCAGTTCGCACCCGGCCAGCAGGAGGGTGGGCAGGATATGGTCGACCTCCCGCCGCCGGCTCCCGGGCAGAAGGGCCACGGTCCGGCGTTCCGGGTCGGGGGCCACGGCCGGGGGGCGGTCCGGGCCCGGGGATCCCTCAAGCAGGGGGTGGCCCACGAACTCGGCCTCGACGCCGCGCTCGCGGTAGTAGGCCTCTTCGAAGGGGAGGATCACCAGCATCCTGTCCACGCACTCCCGGATGGTCCGGATACGGCCTTTGCGCCACGCCCAGATCTGAGGGCTGATGTAGTAAACAACGGGAACCCCGAGCCGCTTCATCCTTTTGGCCAGCCTCAGGTTGAACTCCGGAAAATCCAGGAGCACCGCGACCCGGGGCGGCTCCGCGGCCGATGCCCTGAGGAGCAGTTTAAAGGTTCTGAAGTAGGTGCGCAACCCCGTGAGCGCTTCCTTCGGGCCGATGTGCCCCAGCTCGCGCACGTGGCACAGCAGCTCCACGCCGGCCGCCTGCATGGCGTCCCCGCCGGCCCCGTAAAACCGGAGGTCTCCGTTCCCGGGAAGCGCGCCGAGGCGCCGCACCAGTTCCGCCCCGTACCGGTCGGCCGAGGCCTCCCCCGCCACGATGAGCACCCTCGCGGATTTCGCGCCCGCCCCCTTCATCTCCCCTCCGCCGCCGCGCCTGACGGCCCGGGCGGACGGGCGCCGGTGGCGGGCTTTCGGATCCACCCTCCCCCGACAACGGCCCCGTCCCGGTAAAACACGCACGCCTGGCCCGGGGTGACCGCCGGCTGCGGCGCATCGAAAACCACCTCCACGCCGCCGTCTTCGATCGGCGCGATGACGGCCGGGGCGGCCTCGTGCCGCGACCGTATCCTGGCCCGCACGGCGAGGGGCCCATCGAGCGAAGGGATGGCGATCCAGTTGGGCCGGATCACGCGGCAGCGGCGTGAACCGAGCAGCGCCCGTTCCCCCACGACCACGGTATTGTCCCCGGGCCGCAGCTCGATGACGTAGAGCGGCTCCCGGTGGGCGATGCCCAATCCCCGCCGCTGGCCGACCGTGTAGCGGTGCAGCCCCCGATGCCGCCCCAGGACGCGGCCGTCGACGTCCACGACGGGGCCGGCTCCGGGCGTCTCCGGTCCTTCCCCCGCGCCGCCCGGAGCGCCGTGAGTCTCCACGAAGGAGGCGTAGTCCCCGTCGGGGATGAAGCAGATCTCCTGGCTCTCCGGCTTTTCGGCGACCGGGATATCATGGGCGCGCGCGATCCGGCGCACCTCCTCCTTTTCCAGGTCGCCGAGCGGGAACAGGGCCCGGGAGAGCTGTTCCTGGGTGAGTTCGAACAGATAATAGGATTGGTCCTTGTTCCGGTCCCGGGCCTCGGCGAGCACGAACCGCCCGCTCGAGGGGTCGCGCCCCAACCGCGCGTAATGGCCGGTGGCGATGCGCCCGGCGCCCACTTTCCCCGCAAGCCGGAACAGCCGGTCGAATTTCATCAGGGAATTGCAGCGGACGCAGGGGGAGGGGGTCAGGCCTCTGCGGTAATCCTCGACGAAGGGGCGTACTATCTCCCGCTCGAACTCCTCCCTCAGGTCGGCCACGTGAAACGGTATCCCGAGCCGGGCGGCTACTGCGCGGGCGTCCCGCAGGTCCCCGGGGACACCCGGGACCTGGTCCCGGAACTTCAGGGAAAAACCAACCAGGTCGCAGCCGGAATTCTTCAGGATGACGGCGGCGACCGAACTGTCCACACCGCCGCTCATGGCAATGGCCACCCTTTCCATGGGTCATGCCCCCCGGAGCATCCACAAAACGCCGCTTCGGACAAAATGGATGTCCTTCAGATTCGGATGGAGCCGGTATTCGTCCAGGGCGCCGGCCTTTTCCTCGTATTGCGCCCGCAGCGCGGCGACTTCGCGGCGCGCATCCCCCTCCAGCCCCCGCAGCCGCTCCTCCTGCTCCGAACCGGCGGTCCGAGTGGGGGACGCGGCCGCCGGAAGGGGGGGGAGATCCCCCCGCAGGAAGAGCCCGGCGATCCGCTCCGAAAACCGGGAGAAGAGGTCCCGGCTGCGCGATTGCAGCCGCGCCTCCGCCAGGTCCTCCGACCCGGACGCGAGCGCGTATTTTTCCCTCAGCTGCTCGAACCTCCGGTTGTAGCGATCGCGCAACCGGTCCAGTTCCCCCCGCATCGGCCCCTCGGCAAGCTCGAGGCAGCGGGCGACGAACTCCGGGACGGCTTCGCCGGAGGCGGACCAGACGCCCAACTCGGAATTCCGGTAGATGCACACCGCGAAAGAACGAAGGAGGTACCGGACACACTGCGTCTCCATGAGAGACAGAAACGGGGCGTCCACGAAAGCCGGAAGCGGGCGCGGAAGGGCCCCTTCGGGAAGGGAGGTGCCGATCCGGGAGGGATCGACATCGACCGTCATATCGTCGACCCACGGCAGTTCGGCTGCGCCGGTGGAAAGATCCACGGCTTTGGCCAGGTCGATGCTGGCCCGGAAACCGGTCCGTACATCGCTGAAGTCGATCCGCACCTGCGCATAATAGCGGGGGACGTAGTCCCCGGCCCCGGAGGAGAGGTACAGGCAGTCGATATCGCCGCGGGATTCCGGCCGCCGCCCCGGTTCGTCATCGCCCCATTTCCCGCCGGTCATACGCCCCCGATCAGCTCCATGCAAAAACCAATTTTATCATGAAGATAAAACGATTCACAAATGCCGATCGCGGACCGGGGGGATCGCGGCGGACCTAATTCAGGCTGGGCGCGGGAGTCCGCCCGCCCCCCCTCGTCAGGGAGCGGAAAATGCCCTTGAATTCCTGCCGACCGTAAAACAGCCGCGACTTGACGGTGCCGGCGGGACAGGCGAGGATTTCGGCGATCTCCTGGATAGTGTTTCCCTCCATGTCGTGCAGGCGTACGACATCCCCCTGTTTGCCCGACATGCGCCGGAACGTCTCCCCGACCAGCGAGCGCAGCTCCGCGAGCGAAGTCGAAGCCAAGGGATCGGTGAAGGGCGTGGGCTGCGCCGGGAGACGGCGCGCCATATCCTCGTCGAGGTCCACCTCCCGGTGGTTTTTCCCCTTGCGCAGCATTCCCAGGCAGACGTTGATCGTGATGCGGCTGATCCAGGTCGAGATTTTGGAGTCCCCGCGGAAACTGGAAATCCCCCGCAAAACATTGATCAGGGTCTCCTGCAGGGCGTCTTCGGCCGAGGCCTCCTCGCCCAAAATCCGGTAGGCGGTATTGAAGATCCTCCGGTTGTAGCGCGAGAAGAGCTCGCTGCAGGCGTCGGGGTCGTTGGATTTGCAGCGGCGAAGCAGGGCCATGTTGGCTTCTTCGTTTCTCTGGATTGCGATTGCCGGCATAACCTTCCTCCATTTCTCCATCGGGTGCCCGGGGACAGATCGCCGGGCTCGCCCTTCTATCCGCAAATGGAGGACCAGACTTTGCCTGAAACCCAATTCATTTATTTACAATACGTTATAGAATACGCGCCGAACGCCGATTCTGGCCGGAGTGTCCACATTTTGGACAGTTTCCCGCGCCTAATCTCCAAGTGCATTAGATACAGAAGATATGGGATGTCCAATAAGTGGACACTCATTGGAATGGAACTGGACAGATCAGGTCATCCGCCGGAGCTTTTCCAGCAGGGACTGGCGGCTGATTCCCAGCGCACGGGCCGTACGGGACCGGTTCTGGTTGTGGCGCGCCATGGTTTCGCGGATCATCGCCTCTTCCAGGTTCCGGACCGCCGATTTGAGATCTCCGCCCGCGGGCACGGGAGGCGCCTGGCGCCGGCGGATGTGGTCGCCGAGCAGTTCCGGGCCGATGGGCTTCAGCGCCTCGGCCATCAGCACGAGCCGCTCCACTTCGTTCTGGAGTTCCCGCACGTTGCCGGGCCACGAGTAGGCCAGAAGCCGCTGCCGGGTCTCCTCCGTGAAGCGCCCGGCCGGACGGTTCAGCTTGAGCGAAAAGTGCCGCAGGAAAAATTCGGCGATGGGGAGAATGTCCCCGGTGCGCTCCCGCAGGGGGGGGATGGTGACGGAGAAGACGTTGATCCGGAAGAAAAGGTCCTGGCGGAAACGGCCGGACTCGACCTCGGCCTTCAGGTCCCTGTTGGTCGAGGCGATCAGGCGGACGTCCACCTTGCGGGGCTGGTGCGTGCCCACGGGCATGATCTCGTTCTCCTGGATGACACGCAGCAGCTTCACCTGGAGTTCCGGAGGCGCCTCGCCGATCTCGTCGAGGAAAATGGTGCCCCCCTCGGCCATTTCGAAGTATCCCTTCCTTTCCTGGGTGGCCCCGGTGAAGGCCCCCTTCGCGTGCCCGAAAAATTCGCTTTCCACCAGGTCCTTCGGAATGGCGCCGCAGTTGACCGGGATGAAGATCCGGTTGCTCCGGTTGCTCTCGGCGTGGATGAAACGGGCGATCAGCTCCTTCCCCGTGCCGGTCTCCCCCTGGATGAGGACCGTCGTCTCCGTCCCGGTTACCCGGCGCAACAGGGCGAGGATGTGGTCCATCTCGGGACTGCCGTGGATGATGTCCCGGGGATAGGCCTGTGTTTCCATTTCGCGGCGCAGGAGGATGTTCTCGGTCCGGAGCCTTTCGTTGACCGATTGGAGTTCGGAGGCGAGGCGCTCGTTTTCCCTTACGAGTTCCATCTTCTCGAGCGCGTCCCGGACCGCCAGCCTCAGGCTGTCGGGCTCCCACGGCTTGGTGATGTACCTGTGGACCTTGCCGGTGTTGATGGCGGCGATGAGATCGTCCACCTCCGTGAACCCCGTAAGCACGATCCGGACGATGTCCGGCCGGTTCTTCTGGGACAGCTCCAGCAGTTCGATGCCCGTCATTCCGGGCATTTTCTGGTCGGTGATGATCGCGTCGACGGGCACCCGGCCCAGAATTTCCAGCGCTTCCTCGCCCGACCGCGCCCGGTGGACAGCGTACCGGTCCATGAAGGTCCGCTCGAGCTTCTGCAGGTTGGCCAGTTCGTCGTCCACGAGCAGAAGCTCGTATTTCTTCGGGGTCACCGGGACTTCTCCTGAATGACGGGGAGGCGCACGGTGAAGACGCTCCCGCCCCCGGGGGCGCCGCTCACCTCGATTTTGCCCTGGTGCTGCTCGATGATGCCGTAGCTGATGCTCAGGCCCAGCCCCGTTCCCTGGCCGACCGGCTTGGTCGTGAAGAACGGCTCGAAGATCCGCTTGAGATTCTCCGCGGGGATGCCGACCCCGTTGTCCTCGATTTCGATCTCCACCCCGTCCCCCTGCCGGCGGGTGCGGATCCAGACGTCCCCCTTCTCTTTGACGGCGGCAAAAGCGTTGGAGAGGAGGTTCATCATCACCTGGTTCAGCTTGCCCGCGTAGCCCTGGATCCTGGGAAGGTCGCCGTATTCCTTGTGGATCTCGATCCGGTTCCTGTACTGGTTGCGCAGCAGGTTGAGCGACATCTCGATCGACGCGTGCAGGTCCACGTCCGAAACGGCGTCCGTATCCATGCGGGAGAAGGTGCGCAGGTCGGAAACGATCGTGTTGATCCTGCGCGCCCCCTCGGCAAAATTGCCGATCAGGATCTTCAGGTCCTCCTTGATGAAGGCGTAGTGGATCTCTTCCTTCCGGCGGGCGATTTCCTCCCGGTCCTCCTCGGAAAGGCTGGGGAGACGGTCCAGGCCCTCGACCAGCGACTGGAGCTTCTCGGTGTATTCGCCCAGAAAGCCGGTGTTGCCGTATATGAAGTTGAGCGGGTTTTTGATTTCGTGCGCGATCCCGGAGACCAGCTGTCCCAGGGACGCCATCTTCTCCGTCTGGACCAGCTGCTCCTGGGCGCTCTGGAGATCGAAATAGGCCCGCTTCAGGGCTTCATGGGAATTCTCGAGCTCCAGCGTGCGCTCCCGCACCATGGCTTCCAGGTTCCGCGTCAATTCCTGCAGTTGCACCTCCCTGGCGGACAGGGCGTCCCCCATTTCGTTGAAGGTGACCGCCAGGATCCCGAGTTCATCCGAGGAACAGAGCGGCACCCTCTGCCGGAGGTCGCCCCGGGCCATCGTCCTCGCGGAACGGATCAGGGTCCTGAGGGAAAGCGTGATGCCCCGCGCCGTCATCCAGGTGAAGAAAACCACCGGCAAGGCCAGGGCCCCGGTGGTCAGCGCCAGCCAGAGGCCCAGTCTCCGGAGCGGCCGGAGGACGTCGGTCTCGTCCACTTCGACCCCCACGTTCCAGCCGAAGGCCGTGTCGGAGACCGGTGCGATCCCGGCGAGCCTGCGCCTTCCGTCGGGCATCCGGTAACCGGCGCCGCGTTCCCGGCTGCGCACGGCATCGCCGAGGGCGGGGACCCCGAGATCTTCCACGAGCCGCGCCCCGTAATAATCGGCGGGGGACGCGGACCCGGGCCGGTTCTTCCGGTCCCGGTGGCCGATGACGGTATTGGCGTCCCCGGCGGTCAGGAAGCCGAACCCGGTCGGAAGCTCCCTGCCGGCCAGATCCAGCTCCACGTTGTCGAGCACGTTCTGGAAGAGGGACCAGTTCACGATGTTGATCCAGACCCCCGTGATCGCGCGCGTCGCGGGGTCGCGAAACGGCTCCGAGAGCGCGATGTTGTGCCGGTAGCTTCCGTCCTCGTCCTCGTAATCGCAGAGGACCCCCGCAATCGCCGACGCGTACCAGTCGGCATGGGAATGCTGCCCCTTGATCGAGGCCTCGAACAGTTTCCGCTCCTCGGGAAATTCCGAAATATTCCGTCCCCGGACCCTCTCGAGCCTCGCCCGCGGGATGGGGGCCATGTTCCGGTCGGTGGTGTTCATCGCGACGACGGCACCCGTGGCGTCGACGACCAGCAGCGCATCGTAGCCCTCGTGGTTGAAGCAGTAATTGTTCAGGAGCGGAATCATGCGATCCCACTCGGGGGGACTCGCGCGGCGCAAAACCAGCGGCGACGTCGTCGCCATGGAATGGAGCTCCTCCTTCTTCGCGCGCAGGAGCAGGTCCATCTTGTCGGCCGTGTCCTGGGCCATCTTTTCGAGTGAAAACCGGATGCGGGCCCGGATCTGATTCCCGCCGGCGACATAGGAGAAGACCGACAGGCCCGCCAGGGGCAGCAGGGTGAGCACCGTCACCAGCAGCAGGAGCTTCTGCCGGACGCTGTGGAAAAAACGGATTTTCGGCTCTTCCGGCGCTGCGCTCCTTCCGGCGTATGCCTGTCGCACCTGTCCCCCCGGATGAACTGTTCAGACGGCCGTGTCGCGATGGTCTCCTTGCTGAAACCCCGAGCCGCAATGTCTACTTGTTGGACATGCCGATTGTCCATATTTTTAACAGGGATGTCAAGTCCCCGCCCCGGACGGCGTCCCGCCGATTCTGCCGGATCGGCATTTATCTATTCCCAAGAATCCCCCCAAAATAGTATGTTGATAGGGCATGATGCGGAAAGATCCTCTCGCTCTCTCCCGGAGTTTCTGTGTCCTGGTCGTTTTCCTGACCGGATTGTCCGGATCTGCCGGGGCTCAATCCTATTTCGCGTTTCCCGTCCCCTATGGAAAAATCGTGCGCGAAATCAGGATCCGGGGCCTGGTGCAGACCCAGGAATCCACCGTCATCCGGATCCTGGCATCCAAGGTGGGGAAACCCTACACCGAGGAGACGGAAGACCATGACCGCCGCTTCCTGGACCGCCTGGGATTTTTTGCCGCGGTGCAGGCCGATCCCGTGGTTGTCGGGGACGAGGTTTTTCTCACCCTCAGCATCCGCGAACTCCCCCATTTCGTCCCCTTCCCCAAACTGACCATAAGCGACACCAACGGGACTTCCGGGGGGATGGGCGTCAGGATGGCCAACCTCCTGGGACGCACAATCTCCCTCTCGGGGTCGTTCAAGCTAGGGGGCGCGACCCATGCGGACGTTTCGCTCGAGACCCCGTGGCAAGCGCCCGGGGAAAAATCGTACGGCGTGCAGTACAACTACCGCGACCGGAGGGACAAGCATGACGTCCACCGCGAGAATTCGCACGAACTGGACCTGCGCTTCGGGGTGAACCTCCATTCCGACTGGATGCTGAGCGCCAGGGGGGGGTATCTTTCCTTCGGAAGCGACACCCCCGGGATCACGCTTTCCCCCGCCAACCGGGATCACACACCCTATCTCGGAGCGATGCTCGAGTACGACCACCTCGATTCCGCGACCGTTCCCCGCAACGGCTGGAGGGGCATATTCGACGTGACGCAAAGCGGAGGCTTTCTGGGGGGGGAGGGCGATTTCATCACGGCCCAGGTCGATCTCCGGCGCTACCAGTCCCTCGCTCACCGCCACGGCCTGGCTCTCTTCACCTTCGCCTCCCTGCAGAGCGGGCGGGTCGGGGACGACATCCCCGTTTACCGCGATTTTCACATCGGAGGCACGAACACGGTGCGGGGCTGGGAATCGGGCGCCCGCCAGGGAAAGAACCAGTTCATCAACACGGTCGAGTATCGCTACGACCTGCTCCACCCCCGGCTGTTCCGGGTGCGGAAATACAGCCTCTATTACGGCCTGCAGCTGGCGGCCTTCGCCGACCTGGGAACCGCGTGGAGCGAGGGGGGGGATTTCACCCGGAACGTGATCGCGGGGGGAGGGGTGGGCATCCGGTTCCTCGTCCCGTTTCTGGACGTCATCCGCCTGGATTTCGGTTTCGGGCAGGCGGGCGCGGGGATCCAGCCGCACGTGCATATCCACGAAAAGGCGCACTACACCCGCAAGCGGATCCGCTAGAGCGCGCCGTTTCGGGCGGCACGATTGCAGGGGATCGGGGGGCCGAATGGAGGGGGCGTGCGACCGGCGCCTGCGCCGGTCGCACGCCTACGGCCTAACCGACGTCGGCCGGCTTCGGTTTGAGGATCTCGATATCCAGGCCGGAAGCGAGGAGATCGCTCTCGCCGCCCTCGTTCCCCTCCGGCATCTCCATCGGGACCAGTTCTTCCGTCAGTTTGATGTTGTGGTAGTACTCCATCCCGGTGCCGGCGGGGATGAGGCGCCCCATGATGACGTTCTCCTTCAGCCCCCGCAGGTAATCGACCTTACCGCTGATGGCCGCCTCGGTCAGCACGCGGGTGGTTTCCTGGAAGGAGGCCGCGGAGATGAAACTGTCGGTGGAAAGCGACGCCTTGGTGATGCCGAGCAGCAGCGGGCGCCCCTTGGCGGGGATTCCGCCCGAAGTTTCGGTCCGGTCGTTTTCCTCGTAGAACCGGAATTTGTCCACCTGTTCGTCGAGCAGGAACTCGGTATCCCCTACCTCCTCGACCTTGATCCACCGCATCATCTGCCGGACGATGACCTCGATGTGCTTGTCGTTGATGTTGACCCCCTGCAGCCGGTAGACCTCCTGGATCTCGTTGACCAGGTACCCCTGCAGTTCCTTCTCGCCCAGGACCCGGAGGATGTCGTGCGGGTTGCGCGGCCCGTCCATCAGGGCCTCGCCTGCGCGCACGTACTCCCCCTCCTGCACGTTGATGTGCACGCCGCGCGGCAGGAGGTATTCCTTGATGATGCCGCTCTCGTGGTGGACTTCGATCTTGCGCAGGCCGCGCGTTTGCCCCGCGTAGCGCACGACCCCGTCGATCTCGGTGATGACGGCCGTTTCCTTGGGCTTCCGGGCCTCGAACAGCTCCACGATGCGGGGCAGACCGCCGGTGATGTCCTTGGTCTTGCGCGTTTCCTTCGGGATCTTGGACAGGATGCTCCCGGGGTAGACCTCTTCGCCGTTGTCCACCCAGAGATGGGCCTTGGAGGGGAGAAGGTAGCTCTTGACGATCTTCCCCTTCTCGTTCCGGATGCCCACCTGCGGCTGGTATTTTTCATCGGCCGATTCCATGATCACCTGGCGCACCAGCCCGGTGTTCTCGTCGCGCTCCTCCTTGACGGTCACGCCGTCATGGATGTCCTTGAAGACGACGGTGCCGCCGAACTCGGTCAGGATGGCGAAGGAGTAGGGGTCCCATTCGATCAGCGTCTGTCCCGGCTTGACCTTCTGGCCTTCCTTCACCTTCAGGGTGGCGCCATAGGCCGCCGGATACCGCTCCCTCTCGCGTCCCGCCTCGTCGGCAATGATGAGGGTCCCGTTGCGGTTCATCACCACCAGGTTGCCGTCCTTGTTCGTCACATGCAGCACGTTGAGGAACTTGGCGATACCCTCGTTCCTCGCCTCTTCCGTCGAATGCTCGTGCGTCCGGCTCGCCGTGCCCCCGATATGGAACGTCCGCATGGTCAGCTGAGTTCCCGGCTCCCCGATCGACTGCGCCGCGATCACCCCCACGGCCTCCCCCAGGTCCACCAGGTTCCCGGTGGCCAGGTTGCGCCCGTAGCACTTGATGCAGACCCCGCGCTTGGCCTTGCACGTCAGCACCGAACGGATCTTCACCTTCTCGATCCCGGCGGCCTGGATCTCGGCCGCCAGGGACTCGGTGATCTCCTCGTTGATACCCAGGATCGTCTCGCCCGTCAGCGGGTCCTTGATGTTCTCGAGCGACACGCGGCCCACGATGCGGTCGCGCAGCGGCTCGATGATCTCCCCCCCTTCGATGATGGAGGTCACGTAGATGCCGTCCAGGGTGTTGCAGTCGTCCATGGAGATGATGACGTCCTGGGCGACATCGACCAGCCGCCGGGTCAGATACCCCGAATCGGCCGTCTTCAGCGCCGTATCCGCCAGCCCCTTGCGGGCGCCGTGGGTCGAAATGAAGTACTGCAGCACGGTCAGCCCTTCCCGGAAGTTGGCCGTGATGGGGGTCTCGATGATTTCGCCCGAAGGCTTGGCCATCAACCCGCGCATGCCCGCGAGCTGGCGGATCTGCTGCTTGCTGCCCCGGGCGCCGGAGTCGGCCATGATGTAGATCGGGTTGAACTCGTACCCGCTCTGGTCCTGCTGCGCCATCTTGCGGAACATCTCGTCCGATACCTTCTCGGTCACATCCGACCAGACGTCGATGATCTTGTTGTAGCGTTCGCCGTCGGTGATGGCCCCGTCCTGGTACTGCTTCTCGACTTCGATCACGGCTTCGCGGGCGGCGTCGACCAGTTCACCCTTGTTGTCCGGCACGATCAGGTCGTCGATGCCGATCGATATCCCCGCCTTGGTGGCGTGGAGGAATCCCAGGTTTTTGAGGTCGTCCAGCATCGGCACCGTGGCGTCCAGGCCGAAGCGCAGGTAGCAGTAATTGACCAGCTGCTGCAGCCCCTTCTTCTTCATCAGCCCGTTGACGAAGGGAATGCCTTTCGGGAGGACGGAGTTGAAGATCAGGCGACCTATGGTGGTGTTGATGAACTCGTTGTCCACATCGCGCACGTCGGCCCGCATGACGGCCTGATCGTCATTCTGCGTGGTCAGGTCCATCAGCGCTCCGGTGTAGCGATACCGGATGGGCGTCAGCCGCTCGACCATCCCGTTCTCCAGCGCGAACATCGCCTCGTCGAACGAACCGAAGACCCGGCCTTCGCCCCGGGTCCCTCGCTTGGCCTTGGTGAGGTAGTAGCACCCCAGGACGATGTCCTGGCTGGGGATGGCAATCGGCTGGCCGTTCGCGGGCGAAAGGATATTGTGGCTGCTCAGCATGAGGACCGAAGCCTCGATCTGCGCCTCCGGGGAGAGCGGGATGTGCACCGCCATCTGGTCGCCGTCGAAATCGGCGTTGAAGGCGGCGCAGACCAGCGGTGGAATCTTGATCGCTTTCCCCTCCACCAGCACCGGCTCGAACGCCTGGATTCCCAGCCGGTGGAGCGTCGGCGCGCGGTTGAGCATCACCGGATGATCCTTGATCACCTCCTCGAGGATGTCCCAGACCACCGATTCCTGGCGCTCCACCATCTCCTTGGCACCCTTGATGGTCGCCGCATGCCCATCCTTCTCCAGGCGGTTGTAGATGAAGGGCTTGAACAGCTCGAGCGCCATCTTCTTGGGAAGGCCGCACTGGTGCAGCTTCAGTTCCGGCCCGACCACGATGACCGAGCGCCCGGAATAGTCCACGCGCTTCCCGAGCAGGTTCTGGCGGAACCGGCCCGATTTGCCCTTGAGGGTGTCGCTCAGTGATTTCAGCGGCCGGTTATTGGCGCCGCGGAGCACGCGCCCTCTGCGGCCGTTGTCGAACATGGCGTCGACCGCCTCCTGGAGCATCCGCTTCTCGTTGCGGATGATGACTTCCGGGGCGCGGAGTTCCATGAGCTTCTTCAGGCGGTTGTTCCGGTTGATCACGCGCCGGTAGAGGTCGTTGAGGTCCGACGTGGCGAACCGCCCGCCGTCGAGCGGGACCAGGGGGCGCAGCTCCGGCGGGATGACGGGGATGACGTCGAGGATCATCCACTCCGGCTTGTTGCCCGATTTGCGGAACGCGTCGACCACCTTCAGGCGCTTGGCGTATTTGAGTTTCTTCAGCTGCGAGGTCTCCGTCTTCATGGCCGCGCGCAGTTCCTCGGCGGCGACCTCCACGTCCACCTGCCGGAGCAGCTCCTTGATGGCCTCGGCCCCCATCATGGCCCGGAACTTGCCCGGGAAATCCTGGACCAGTGAACGGTATCTCTCCTCGTTCAGCAGTTCACCCGCCTTGATCGGCGCTTCACCCGGGTCGACGACGACATAGGCCTCGAAATAGAGCACGCGTTCCAGGTCCCGGAGGCTGATGTCGAGCAGGTGCCCGATCCGGCTGGGGAGCCCCTTGAAGAACCACACGTGGGAGCAGGGGGAGGCGAGCTCGATGTGCCCGAGCCGCTCGCGCCGCACCTTGGAAAGCGTGACTTCGACGCCGCACTTGTCGCAGACCACGCCGCGGTATTTCATGCGCTTGTATTTCCCGCACAGGCATTCCCAGTCCGTGACCGGCCCGAAGATCCGCGCGCAGAAAAGCCCGTCCCTCTCCGGCTTGAAGGTGCGGTAGTTGATCGTTTCCGGCTTGGTGACCTCGCCGCGCGACCACGCTCTTATCTTCTCCGGAGACGCCAGACTGATGCGGATGCTGTCGAAATCCGTGCTCAAATCCGATTTTTCCATCACATCTTTAAAACTTCTCAATGGACTCCCCCAATCGTGGATGAAGTTTCCTTCAATTCCCTTTCGCCCCTGTCCGGCGATCCCTTCCCGCTCTCACCGGGGATCGCGCGCGGCGCCCTTCATTCCTCCGCCGGCACTTCGACGTGCCGCGCCTTCTGCTTCTGGATCAGCTCCACGTCCAGGCAAAGGCTCTGCAGCTCGCGGATGAGAACGTTGAACGACTCGGGGATGCCCGGAGTGAACTGGGACTCCCCCTTGACAATGGCTTCGTATATCTTGGTCCGGCCCTGGATATCGTCCGATTTGGCCGTCAGCAGTTCCTGCAGGATGTTGGCGGCGCCGTAGGCTTCCAGCGCCCATACTTCCATTTCCCCGAAGCGCTGGCCTCCGAACTGGGCCTTCCCGCCCAGGGGCTGCTGTGTGATGAGGGAGTAAGGGCCGATACTGCGCGCGTGGATCTTGTCGTCGACGAGGTGGGACAGCTTGAGGATATAGATATACCCCACGGTCACCTGCTGATCGAACCTTTCCCCCGTCATGCCGTCGTAGAGGTCGATCTTGCCGGTCTCCGGAAGCCCGGCGCGGCGGAGCATCTCCTTGATCTCCGATTCCGAGGCGCCGTCGAACACCGGGGTCGCGAAATGCAGCCCGAGCGCGGCCGCGGCCCATCCCAGGTGGGTTTCCAAAATCTGCCCGACGTTCATACGGGAGGGGACCCCCAGGGGGTTGAGCACGATCTCGACCGGCGTGCCGTCCGGCAGGTAGGGCATGTCCTCTTCCGGCAGGATACGGGCGATCACGCCCTTGTTCCCGTGGCGCCCCGCCATCTTGTCGCCCACCGAAAGCTTCCGCTTCATGGCCACGTAGACCTTCACCATCTTGATGACGCCGGGAGGCAGCTCGTCGCCGCGCCGCAGTTTGGCCAGCTGCTCCTCGTGGAGGCTCTTGAGAATCTGGATCTGTTTTTCCGTCTTCTCCTCGAGGCTCCGGATGCTTTCGTAGACCTTCCCCTCCTTCTCGGCCTTGAAATCGTTCTTGATCCTGCCGAGTTCGGTGGAGTTGAGGCCCTGGAGCAGCGACCGGGTCAGCTTGGTGTTCTTCTTGAGGACCACCTCCCCCGACCGGTTCACGAGCTCCTCCTGGAGGACTTCGCCGCTGAAAATGAGGATGAGCTTCTTGTTCCGCTCCTCCTTGATGATGCGGATCTCGTCGTTGAGATCCTTCTCCATCTTGTCGACCTGCTCCTGCTCGATCTGCCGCGCACGCTCGTCCTTCGGAACACCCTTGCGCGAGAAGATCTTCACGTCGACGATCGTCCCCTCGATTCCCGGGGGAGTCACCAGGGAGGCATCCCGCACTTCTCCCGCCTTCTCGCCGAAGATGGCCCTCAAAAGCTTCTCTTCCGGGGACAGCTGGGTCTCTCCCTTCGGCGTCACCTTGCCGACCAGCACATCCCCGGGCCGCACCTTGGCGCCGATCCGGATGATGCCGCTCTCGTCCAGGTCGCGCAGGCTGGCGTCGCTGACATTCGGGATGTCGCGCGTGATCTCCTCCGGGCCGAGCTTGGTGTCCCGGGCCTCGATTTCCAGCTCCTCGATGTGGATGGACGTATAGCTGTCCTCCTTCACCAGCTTCTCACTCACCAGGATGGCGTCCTCGAAGTTGTAGCCGCGCCAGGGCATGAAGGCCACCAGCACGTTGCGCCCCAGCGCGAGCTCGCCCTTGTCCGTGCACGGCCCGTCGGCCAGGACCTGACCCCTGACGACGGCTTCGCCCCGGCTCACCAGCGGGGTCTGGTTGATGCAGGTATTCTGGTTCGAGCGTTTGAACTTGGTCAGCGAGTAGATGTCCACCCCCGCGTCCCGGGTCGGGGATTTCCCCCCGTCGCTCTCCCCCTCGACGCGGACGATGATGCGGGTGGCGTCGACGCTGTCGACCACGCCCGAGCGTTTGCAGGTCACGACGGCGCCGGAGTCCTTGGCGGTGATGTATTCCATCCCCGTTCCGATGTAGGGGGCTTCCGCGCGGAGCAGCGGAACGGCCTGGCGCTGCATGTTGGAACCCATCAGCGCGCGGTTGGCGTCGTCATGCTCGAGAAACGGGATCAGGCTGGCGGCCACGCTCACCAGCTGCTTGGGCGAAACGTCGATGTAATCCACCCCCTCGCGCTCGACCAGCACGAAATTCCCCTCGTTGCGGGCGTTGACCCGCTCCTGGACCAGCATCCCGTCTTCGCCGATGTCGGCGTTCGCCTGGGCGATGTTGTATTCCTCGGCTTCCCACGCGGTCTGATAAAAGGAATGCGGTTCCCACTGGGCCGGCCGCTTCCCCGAGGCCTCGCACCGCCGGTTTTCCCTGTCCACGGCCTCCTTTTCCGACTGCTCGCCCACCTTGAGGTGGGTGTCCCCCGGGAACACGATCTGAACGAAATCCAGCACCTTGCCGTTCTTGACCTTCCGGTAGGGGGACTCGATGAAACCGTACTCGTTGATCCGGGCGTAGCAGCTGAGCGAGGAGATCAGCCCGATGTTGGGACCCTCCGGAGTTTCGATCGGGCAGATGCGGCCGTAGTGGGTCGGGTGCACGTCGCGCACCTCGAACCCCGCCCGCTCGCGGCTCAACCCGCCCGGCCCGAGGGCCGACAGCCGCCGCTTGTGGGTGATCTCCGAAAGCGGGTTGGTCTGGTCCATGAACTGCGACAGCTGGCTGCTGCCGAAAAATTCCCGGATCGACGCCATCACCGGCTTGGCGTTGATGAGGTCGTGCGGCATCGCCGTCGTCATCTCCTGGTGGACCGACATCTTCTCCTTGATCGCCCGCTCCATGCGCACGAGCCCGATGCGGAACTGGTTTTCGAGCAGTTCGCCCACCGCGCGCACCCTGCGGTTTCCGAGGTGATCGATGTCGTCGACCGTCCCGATGTTACGCGGAAGCTTCAGTGCATAGCTGATCACCGCGTAGAAATCCTCGGCCTGCAGAGTGCGCTGCTCGAGCGGGGTGTTCAGTCCCAGCTTGATGTTGAACTTCAGCCTGCCGACCTTGGAGAAATCGTACTTGCGGGGATCGTAGAACATCCCCTCGAACAGGGCGGTCGCGGTCTCGATCGTCGGCGGGTCGCCCGGACGCTGCTTCCGGTAGATCTCGATGAGGGCGTCCGACTGCGATTTGATATGGTCCTTCCTGAGCGTCTGGGAGATGGTCACGCCGGTCTCTTCGCGCTCCGGGTAGAACACCTCGAGCGACGAAATCCCGTTCTCGGCAAGTACCGTGATCGTACGCGACGTCACCTCGGTGTTGGATTCGACCAGGATTTCGCCCGTTTCCTGGTTGATCACCTCGGAAATGGACAGGGCGCCTTCCAGCGCGTCCATGTCGGTGACGATTTCCTTGATCCCCGCCTTGACGAGCTGGTTGTAGGCGCCGGCGACGATCTTCTTCCCCTTGGCGACCAGAATGCTCTTCCCCTTCGAGTCCTTGATGTCTTCCGCCGCCCTGGAACCGACGAGGTCCCGCCCGAGGCCGCGGTACAGCACGTTATCCTCCCACCGGATCGTGACCGGCGTGTAGAACGTGCGGAGGATTCCGGCATCGTCGCTGAGGCCGAGGGCCCGCAGGAAGGTGGTCGCCAGGAATTTGCGCTTGCGGTCGATCCTCACGTAGAGGAGGTTCTTCTGGTCGTACTCGAACTCCACCCAGGAGCCGCGGTAGGGGATGATCTTCGCCAGGAAGAAGGTGTGCCCGGCGTTGGATTCGAAAAACACGCCGGGGGACCTGTGCAGCTGGCTGACGATGACGCGTTCCGTGCCGTTGACGATGAAGGTGCCGTTCTCGGTCATGAGCGGGATGTCGCCGAAATAGACCTCCTGCTCCTTGATGTCGCGCACGCTCTTCCCTTCGGTCTCGGCGTCCTTGTCCCAGACGACGAGCCGGACCGTCACCTTCAGCGGAACGGCAAACGTCATGCCCCGTTCCTGGCACTCCTCGACGGAATACTTGACGTTAAGGTCCACCGTCCCGCCGCAGAATTCGCAGCGCGGGTTCTCGATCTCGTTCTTCGCCCCGCAGTGCCGGCAGGTACCGGCGTCCGGGTTGTAGGGGCTGTTGATGATGGCCTTGCCGCACTCGGCACAGTTCGCTCGGAGGTAATTCAAGCCCTTCAGGTTACCGCACTTGCACTGCCAGTTTCCGATGGAGTACTCGACGAATTCCAGGGAGGAGGTGCCGCGAAAATCGTTGATCGGGAAAACGGAATTGAACACCGCCTGCAGACCTACATCCTCGCGTTCCGGGGACGGGACGTCCATCTGCAGGAACCGATGGTACGATTTTCTCTGGACTTCGATCAAATTCGGAATGGGAATGCTGGTGTGGATCTTGGCGAAGTCCACGCGGTCCCGATACACATTCGAAGTGCTGATATTGGTCATTGAAAAATTTACCTCGAAAAGCTCATTTAGGTTTTGACGTGCCTTTAGGGAGAGCCCGGACTGTGGGGTAGAGGACGGAAGACACACCACTGCCTCTACCCTCCTGAGAGAGCAAGACCTGTTCTTTCAGTTTCCCCGGATCTGAAGGCCTGTGCACATTGACCTCAAATGGGGTTGGCAACGCAAAAGCCTGCCGTAGCCGGCAGGCTTGACCGGGTAAAACCAATGCGCGCGGAGAGGTCTGCTGGAGCCCTCTCCGCACGCACGCATCGGCAGGAACCCGACGTTTACTTGATCTCCACGGTCGCGCCGGCTTCTTCGAACTTCTTCTTGACAGCCTCGGCTTCTTCCTTGGCGATGCCTTCCTTGACCGCCTTGGGAGCGGCTTCCACCAGGTCCTTGGCTTCCTTCAGCCCGAGACTGGTGACTTCGCGGACGACCTTGATCACGTTGATCTTTTTGTCGCCCACGGCGCTGAGAATGACGTCAAATTCCGTCTTCTCCTCGGCCACCGCCGCTTCGCCGCCGCCCGCGCCGCCGGCGACAACCATGGGCATGGCCGCCGCCGCGCTGATGCCGTATTTCTCCTCGAGGTTCTTGACCAGATCGGAGATCTCCAGCATGGTTGCCTGATCGATCCATTCTAAAACTTCAACCTTTGTAATCGCCATCATAGACTCCTGTGAGGAATGGGTAGAGATGTATTGCCGAATGTACCTGGACTCCCTACTTCGGGACCTGTTTCAGAACCAGGCCCAGATCTCGTAATGGAGCGTTCAGAACCGAGGCAAGCTTCTGCAGAGGCGCCGTGAGAAGGAAGACCAACTTGCTCAGCATCACCTCCCTGGAAGGCAGCGAGGCTATCGCCTGGATTTCGCTCGGCGACACCAGTTTACCTTCGACCAACGCCGCCTTGAACTCAAAGTGGGGGTTGCCCTTGCCGATATCGGAGAGCAGTTTGGCCAACCCCACGACATCATTGGGATGAAACGCGATGGCGGTCGGCCCCTGGAAATACGGCGCCAGCTGTTCGAGCGCCGTCTCCTTGGCCGCCCGCAAAGCCAGGGTGTTCTTCACCACCACGTAGTTTCCATCCATCGCCCTGATCTTTCGCCGGACCTCCGTCGCCTCCACCACCTTCAGCCCGCTGTAATTGATCAGGAAGGCGTTGCTGGTCGACCGGAACTGCTCGTTCAGGAATTCCACGTTCTGCTGCTTTTCGTTTCTATTCATGAGCTCAGACCTTTGGGGCGCCCTTTCGCGCCGCGGATCGTCTCCGCGCCCGCCGGGCGCCAGGCTTGTCCGGCACGGGCCGGACACGATTTAGCATGTGTCTACAGCGCAGCCTCGTCCACCCAGATACCGGGACTCATGGTGGAGGAAATCGAGATACTCCGGACGTACTTCCCCTTGCTGCTGGCGGGCTTCGCCCGGAGGACCGCATCGATCAGGGCCTTGGCGTTTTCACACAGGTTCTTTTCCTCGAACTGGATTTTCCCGCAGGGAGCGTGAATGATCCCGGTCTTGTCCACCCGGAATTCCACCTTCCCGGCCTTGATCTCCTGGACCGCCTTGCCCACGTCAAACGTCACGGTTCCCGTCTTGGGGTTCGGCATCAGCCCCCGGGGGCCCAGCACCTTCCCCAGCTTGCCGACGCTCCGCATCATGTCCGGGGTGGCCACGACGGCGTCGAAGTCCATCCAGCCCCCCGAAATCCGCTCCACGATATCGTCCCCGCCGACCTCTTCCGCTCCGGCATCCCGCGCTTCCTTCACCTTGTCCCCGGAAGCGATGACCACGACCCTCTTGCTCTTCCCCAGGCCGTTGGGAAGGATCACGGTGCCGCGCACCATCTGGTCCGCGTGCTTCGGATCGACCCCCAGCTTCATGGAAACCTCGACGGTTTCGTTGAACTTGGCGAAGGAGATCTTCTTGAGCAGCGTCACCGCCTCGTCCAGACTGTAAACCTTCTTCTCCACGGCAGCGGCAGCCTTGGTATAGTTCTTTCCCGCCTTAGCCATTGCTTTATACCTCGCAAACAATTTACGACTCAAGATCGACGATCGACGATTGATGGCCCCGCGGGGCCCCGTCAACCGCGAACCGCAAATCGCTAATTTCCCTCGACCTCTACCCCCATGCTGCGGGCCGTGCCCATGACGATCTTCACGGCGGCGTCGATGTCCGAGGCGTTGAGGTCGGGCATTTTCAGCTGCGCGATTTCCCGCACATCCTTCATCGTCACCTTGGCCACCTTGTTCTTGTTCGGCTCGCCCGATCCCTTGGCGATGTTGGCCGCCTTCTTGAGCAGGATGGCCGCCGGGGGCGTCTTGGTCACGAAGGAATAGGTGCGGTCGGCGTATACCGTAACCACTACGGGGATGATCAACCCCTCCTGCTTGGCCGTCTTCGCGTTGAACGCCTTGCAGAAATCCATGATATTGAGCCCGTGGGGCCCCAAGGCCGACCCTACCGGCGGCGCGGGAGTCGCCTTTCCCGCCGCGACCTGCAACTTGACATTTGCCACAATCTTTTTAGCCATCGAACAACTCCATCGAGCGAATTCCGAATAACGACTTACGAATAACGAACAGGACCCGCCCCTTCGTAATTCGTCATTCGTAAACCGTCATTTTTCAAGCCTTTTCCACCTGCTCGGTTTCCAACTCCACCGGCGTCGCGCGCCCGAGGATGGTGAGCATCACCTTCAGGGTGTTGCGTTCGGGGTTCACGTCCTCGACCACGCCCGTAAAATCCTTGAACGGTCCATCGTTGATCTTGACCGCCTCGCCACGGTCGAAGCTGAACCTCGGCTTCGGCTGTTCCGCCGTGATCGAAACCCGGTTGACCACCTCGTTGATCTCCTCATCCGTCAGAGGAGTGGGTTTCTTCCCGGTACTGATAAAACCCGTCACCTTCGGCGTTCCGCGCACGATGTGCCAGGCCTGGTCGGTCATGTCCATTTCCACCAGGATGTACCCGGGGAAGGTCAACTTGGTGCTGATGACCTTCTTGCCCCCCTTCATCTCCACCACGTCTTCCGTGGGAATCAGGATCTGCCCGATACACTCCCCAAGTTCGTACGCCTGGATGCGGTTCATGAGGCTTTCCGCCACCTTGCGTTCATATCCGGAGTAGGTGTGAATGATGTACCACTTTTTCGTGCTATCCATACATCCGTTTCAAGGTAGTGCCGACAGCGCACTGAAAATGCAGGTCCTTCCGCCTCTGACGGCGGGATTCCCTACAAGAAGGATGAACTGAGAATGTAGTTCATCCCGGTTCGAACGAAAAGATCCACGACAAAGAGAAAGAGCCCGAAAAAAAACACCGACACGAGCACCACGATGGTGGTCCCGGTCACTTCCCGCCGCCCCGGCCACGAAACGTTATTCAGCTCTTTCCGCGTATCCTTGAGGAACTCGACGATGCCCCGAATCCTGTTCCCAAGCCTGGCAAAAAATTGTTTCATTCGCTTGACTCCGCAGACATTCAGCCGACTGTAACGACTCCGACGTTCGGAGCGCCGGACCGGATCTGGCAGGCCAGGAGGGACTCGAACCCCCAACATGCGGTTTTGGAGACCGCCGCTCTACCAATTCGAGCTACTGGCCTGTGTGTCCGATCCGATCGCCCGGGGCCTCACCGCGTTTCCTTGTGCGGCGTATGCGCACGGCAGTGGTTGCAGAACTTCTTGAGTTCCAACCGCTCCGTGGTGGTCTTCTTGTTCTTGGTCGACGTGTAATTACGGCGTTTGCACTTCGTACACTCAAACGTGATGATGTCTCGCATGGCTGCCTCGGATTACTCCAGGATATCCGAAATGGTGCCGGCGCCCACGGTCCTGCCACCCTCGCGGATCGCGAACCGCAAACCCTTTTCCATCGCTATCGGAGTGATCAGC
>JAFGSS010000121.1 GCA_016934555.1 Acidobacteriota bacterium
GATTCTCCTTCGCTCGGCCGTTTCCGGCCCTCAGTTAGGCAAGATTATCACTTATACCCCTGTCCAGTTTCCTGAATCCCGCTCTAACGGCCTGCTTGAACTGACTGACCTGGTTGTGGGAGTTCTGCTCATTGCTCTCAATGAACATGCTTTCAAGCTCTTCGGAGTTCATGAGCCAATAGGGGAGTTTAAGGCTGTCGATATCGAGGCGATTCAGCGTGAACTTCTGCTCCTCCTGCAAACTGAACGCGGCAGTGTATTCATCATGGATGTCGAAGATCACCACGTGGGAGTTGTTCTGCGTGCTGATGTTTGAGTTCTTCTCATCCGCGATTCCCACCACGTCATGAAGAATCCGGGCGACGGCGCATGACTTGCCAGAGCCTGTTGAACCGACGATGGCCACGTGCTTGCTGAAGAAACGATCGCCATGGAGTTTCATGGCTGTCGCCTTGTTCAGCGACAATTGGCCGAGCGGGAACTGGTAGTCAGCGTTTTCAGCGAAGAGCTTGTCCATGGTGTCCTTGTCTGCTGGAAACGCTGGCTCAGTGGGTACGGGGAGGAGGACACTTGCTCGCTCGAAAGTCTTGTCGTCAACGAGGGTTCCCACCGCCTGGCACTCAATGTGAAACTGCCACTTCGGCTTACCGTCCGCGTCCTGGCCAAGGACGCCACGCATATTCCTGATAGAAGCGACGGTGAAGTCGTTGTTGCCCTGCGCAATCCGCAAGTATCGGCCCACTTGAAGCACCGCTTTGTGTTCCTCGAATGTCTTCAGGTCCTCAATAAGGACAACAATTGCTTCCGGGGAACAGGATAGAACTTGGCCGATACTACTCGTAGACATTGCTTACCCCCATGACGTACTTGATTTCCTTCATCGTCGCACCTGCCAGACGCTCGACGTTCACGTCCACCGTATCGAGTGAGCCGCAGTCCGGCTCACCGATAATGAAGAGGTCGTCGCACTTCTTGTTGTTCAGCACCCCGCCGTGGTCGTCCCAGCTCAGGATGCGGAGGGAGAACTCTCGATCCAGTCCGCCACCTGCCTTCTTCGAAGATATGGGCTCTCTAAAAAGGCGAGATTCCTGGAAGGCTCCGCCAATATAGCCATCGTCAGCGACGATGCCCTTCGCAAACAATCGGCGCTGGATGTCTTGGACCTTATCCCGGCTGGAACAAAGACACAGGACGGGCGTTGCGATATGGGCAGTCTTGAAGTGGTACTTGTCGAGGAAGTCACTGACAAAGAGGACAATCTCTGTCTCGTAGTCCTCGACGCTGCCAGGGTCGACTACGAAGTAGCGGAGGCGTGCGTTCTTATCGAGGTGAGCCTTCAGTTGCTTGCGCCTTGCCTCAAGGAGCTTCTTTCGCGACTTGAGGGCAAGCGTCCACCGAGAGATAGCCGTTCTGCGATCGGTTTTCAGTTGGAGGAGAAACTGCTTCTTCGTGGTTTTGCGAGCCGCGGCGTCGTGCTTGATGCTGAGCATGGCGATACGGTGAATCGTGTTGGGGTATGCAAGAGTCTCGATATCTCCCGCAGGAATTCCATTCGCCTCTAGCTCCGTGGCGACATTTTGGGCAAGGTCGTCGTAACTCGGACCGAAATCCATTTTGAATCGCGCCAGGAAGTCGTCGAGATCGATGCCCGACGGTACTGCTTCGACATGCCTCCGCAGTTCCTTATCGGTGGATGCCAAGGCTGCCTGCAGGGTGGACTTGTCCACTGCTGGTGACGGTGTGCCGACATTCGAAAAGTGTGCAAAGAGTACATAGCGTATCTGTGAGGTCGTATGGTCGGAGAAGTGCTTCAGCATCTGGAGGAGCGGTTTGTAGACCGCACTCGGAGAGAATGATGTGCTTGCCTCGTGATACTTGCACTGGATCGCCGTCAGCGACGCCGAGGATTCGACTTCAATGTCCTCGACTATACCCTCGACAGTGATCGCATCATCATCCTGGGCCTTGAGGATTTCCAGAGCCGTCTTGTTGAACTGATACAAGAAGCCTTGAATCGTGTAGTCAGCGGCACGCGGCATGCTCTTGTTCCTTCATCTTACTGCCCAACTGGCATTTAGACAGTTCTGTATAAAACCATTGGTACCGCGTGGCCGGTCTGGATAAATCGTAATTGGTAGCCGCGTGATCCCGATTCAACTTTCTAATGGGGCTTATCTTAACACCCTTTTGGATTTTGGTGGTTGCGGAATTAGACGGCAAAATCCGGTCTGCCTAATGAGCAACGGGATGGGGAGCCGGGGGGGGCAGAAGATCCGCGTCGTCGGCCGGGGGATTACGTTTGCTGTAGATACTGGGGATATCACTGGATCGGGTCCGGCCGGGCTGCACTAGGACGGGATGGGGGACACGGCGAAGACGTGCGGAAGGGAATGGAAAAATTCGCAGGTGTCTTGTTTTGAGTGGTTTCGGGAGAAAGTGGTCGGGGCGAGAGGATTCGAACCTCCGACCTTACGGTCCCGAACCGTACGCGCTACCAAACTGCGCTACGCCCCGTCCAAGTGCTGCAAATCCTAGCTCAATTCGGGTTTGGGATCAAGAACCATAAATGGGGGGGAGCCAAATACCCGCGCGGTGGACGGCGCGGGGGCCGATGCGGGGGTGCGGACGGATGCGGAGGGGGGGTGTGGGGGCGGGGGCGGGGCTACTCGGCCAGCAGGATGCGCGCGGCCTCGCGGATGAGGGAGCGGGCGGAGGCGTAATCGGTCTGGTCGCGCTGCAGCGGGGTGATGGAGACGTAGCGGTCCAGGATGGCCTGGTGGTCCGACATGAGGTCCGCCGGCCGCTCGCGGCAGGGGCCCGGGGGGATTTCGTCGTATTCGGGGCGGCCGTCGAGGGCGTTGAAATGGGGCACGTGCTCCGAGCACCCCTGCCGCGTGACCTTCATCCCCCGGATCCGCCGCATCGGGATGTTCACGTTGAGGCAGATCTCGCCCCGCAGCCCGTCGGCCAGGAGCGCCGTCACCAGCCGGCGCACGAACGCCGCCCCATCCTTGAAGCGGATCGGCTTGCCGTCCTGGTACGCCTGCGAGACCGCCAGGGCGGGGATCCCGTGGCAGGCCGCCTCGCGCGCGGCGGCCACCGTCCCGGAGTACATGATGTCGTCGCCCAGGTTGGCGCCGTGGTTGATCCCGGAGATCACCAGGTCGGGCAGCTGCACGAACAGGCGGCGGAGGGCGAAGATCACGCAGTCGGCCGGCGTCCCGCCGACGGTGTAGCGGTCGGGGCGGATCTCGTGAAAGTCCAGCGGGGAGCGCAGCGTAAGGCCGTGGCTGACGGCGCTCCGCTCCCGGTCGGGAGCCACCACGGTCAGATGGGCGACCCCCCCGAGGGCTTCCTCGAGGACCCGGAGCCCCTCCGCGTCAATGCCGTCGTCGTTGGTGAGCAGAATGGATTTCACAGCGAAAAAGGGAAATGGTGAAAAAGGAAATGGTCGGGACGAGTGGATTTGAACCACCGACCACACGCACCCCAAGCGTGTGCGCTACCAGGCTGCGCTACGTCCCGACTCGATAGTGAGGGTATCATTCGCGGTCAAGTAAAGTCAATATGTTCCGGAGCTCCGACTGCACCCGCTCGAGGCGGTCGGAGGCCGCTCCCGGTTTTTCCTCCCTGACCGGGGGCGCATCCGGGCCCTTCGGGGCCCTCTCTTTCGCGGGGGCGGGACGGGCGGCGGGGGTCTCCTGCGGCGGGGAGGCGGGGCGTGCACCCAGCCGTTTGCGGGCCCCCGCGATCGTGAACCCCTCGTCGTAGAGCAGCCTGCGGATTTCGAGCAGGAGCTCGATGTCCCTGGGGCGGTAGGTGCGCTGGCCCGACCGGCTCTTCGGCGGCGCCAGCGCCGGGAACTCCGTCTCCCAGAAACGGAGGACATGGGCGGGAACGCCCACGATCTCGCACACTTCCCCGATCTTGTAGTACAGCTTCTTCGGTACGAACTCCATGGCCTCAGACCGATTTCAGGTTTTTCGACGGCTTGAACTTGATCGAATTCCTGCCCGGGATGAGCACCGGCTCCCCCGTCTGGGGGTTCACCCCCTTCTTGGCTCTGCGCCGCACCACGTTGAAGCAGCCGAACCCGCTGAGCAGGACCTTCTCTCTCAGCGAGAGCCGGCTTTTGATGGTCTCCAGAATGAAGTCTACAATCTTCTGGGACTCAACGTAAGACAATCCTCCATGCGCTTCATGAATTCTTCTGCTGAGATCGCTTTTGTTCATTTTGGGAGGTCTTTGCATTCTGGCGCCTGGGCGCCCTGGTGCGTTGTTGAATTCGAACGGGGGCCGCAAAAAATCCGAAGTGGTCGCGGAGCCGGTTCACCAGGTACCGCTCCGTCGAAAAATGGAGCTTTTCGCGCCCGGAGCAGAAAACGACGAAGGTGGGGGGATCGGAACGGGCCTGGGTGATGTACCGGATTCCCAGCTTCAGATTCGGGTTGCGGGAGGAAAACTGTTCCGCGAGGTCCGGGACGAACAGGTTGTTGAGCGTCCCGGTCGGGACCCTCACCTTGCGCGCCGCGCCGGCCTGGTCCACCAGGTCGAAGATCTTCGACACCCGCTGGCCCGTAACGGCCGACACCGTGATGATGGGGGCGAAGGAAAGGTATTTCATCCGCCGCTCCACCGAGGCGCGGAAGGTCTCGAGCGTGTGCGTGTCCTTCCCCTCGACGAGGTCCCATTTGTTGAGGACGATGATGACCGAGCAGCCCGATTCCAGGGCATACCCCCCGATGGCGGCGTCGAGCTTGGTCACCCCCTCCTCCGCGTCGAGGAGCAGCAGCGCCACGTCGGCGTCCCGGAGGCTCTTCTGCGCCATGACGACGCTGATCTTTTCGGCCAGCCCCTCGGTTTTCCCCTTGCGCCGGATCCCGGCGGTGTCGACGATGCGGTAGCGCTTCCCCTCCCGCCGGACCAGGGTGTCCACGGAATCCCGCGTGGTGCCGGGGATATCGGTCACGATCGAGCGCTCGAACCCGAGCATCCGGTTGACGAGCGACGACTTCCCCACGTTGGGCCGCCCCACCACCGCGATCCGGATCTCCTCTTCCGCGACCGGCTCCTCCGGCGCCTCCCCCGCCCGGGCCATGATGGCGTCGACCAGGTCGCCCAGGCCGCGCGCGTGCTCGGCCGAAACCGGGAACACCCCCGCGGTGCCGAAGGCGTAGAAGGGGGCGGCGTAGGCCTCCAGCTCCGGCCCGTCGATCTTGTTGACGACCGTGAAAATGGGCTTGCCCGTCTTGCGCAGCATCGGCAGCAGCTGCTCGTCCAGGGGGGTGACCCCGATGCGGCCGTCCACCACCAGCAGCACCAGCGCCGATTCGAGGATGGCGGCCTCCACCTGCCGCAGGATTCCGCCCGGGATCAGGGCCTCGGCCTCGGGGATCAGCCCCCCGGTGTCCAGGACCGAAACCGCCTTCCCCCCGCTCCGGGCCACGCCGTAGATGCGGTCGCGCGTGATCCCCGGCATGTCCCCGACGATGGAGCGGCGGAAACCGCAGAGCCGGTTGAAGAGGGTGGATTTGCCCACATTGGGGCGACCGACGATGGCAACTTGAAACATAGGCACTTCACACTTTCGGCTTTCCCGGAGGGAAAGCGCTGAACCGCTCAATCTTCAATATCCACACACTATAACCGAAAGGACCCCGGCGAAACCATAGCTCAATGCGCCCGCAATCCCCCCCTGGCCGCCCTGGAGCCTTAAAAGCCGTCCGGACCGGGCGGGACCACCAGCGGGAAACCCGACGGCGCCAGGCCGGCCTCAAGGGGGAGATGCCCGGCAAGTTCGCCGTCGGTCTCTACCGGGACCGCCGCCGGGCCTTCGATCCGCGCGCTCCGGGTCCGGACCCGTAGGATCCAGTCCCTTCCGGCCGCCATCCCGAGCCAGGCCTGGAGGAGAAAGACCGCCAGCCCGGCGCGGTGCACCCCCTGGATGATCAGCAGGTCGAGCAACCCGTCCTCCATATCGGCCTCCGGGCAGAAATGGAGGCCCCCGCCGTAGCTCCTGGCGTTGCAGACGAGGCAGCTGGTCGATCGCCAGGTGCCGGTGTCGGCCGTAACCTCAAACTCGGGAAACGGGTAGTTCCGGAGGCACTCCGCCACCGCCACGACATAGGCCCCCATCCCCAGGGCCGACTTCAGCCGGGGGCGCGCCCGGGCGACGGCCGAGGCGTCAAAGCCGATCCCGGCGACGAAGAGGAACCTGCGGTCGGCCCCCCGGCGCAATACCCCGAGGTCCACCCGCCGGACGCGCATCCCGAGCGCAACGCGGAGGGCCTGGACCGGATCGAGGGGGAGCCCCAGTTCCCGCGCCATGACGTTGGCCGTCCCGCCGGGAAGGATCGCCAGGGGGAAGGGGGGGTCGGGGAGGTGCGAGACCACTTGGTTGATCGTACCGTCGCCGCCGCACACGGCCACGAGATCGGGGGGGTCGTGGAGCAGTTGCCGCGCAAGCCGCCCGGCGTCGAGCCGGTCGCGGGTCGGGAGGAGGGTCGGCTCCCAGCCGGGGTGTTCCCACCTCTGGAGACTCCTGCGGATTTTCCCGTATGCCCGGCCGCCCCCGGCGACCGGGTTGGCGATGATGGTCAGCCTCATCGTGGACCCGAATATCTGTTTACGGCAGGGCCGGAGGGAGAAGGAATCAGCGGCCGAGGGGAACCGTCAGGCCGGCGGAAAGCTCCAGCATGTCGAGCGTGTTCGTGACCGCCCCCGCCCGGATGCCGCGCAGGTCGAACCTCAGTCCCGCGGGACCCAAAATCCGCGGCAGCTTCACGCCTCCGCCGTAGTTGACGGCGAACCGGGTTCCGACCGGCCTGGACGCGTCCCCGTACTGCCGGAGGAAACCCGCCCCCGCGGTGAGAAAGGGGACCGCGCGCCGGACCCTCACGGGGATGTCCAGGATCAGGTTGCTGTTATAAACCACCCCCCGGGTGTCGCCCCCCGAGGAAGCGCCCGACGGGAAAAGGTAATCGGAGCTGAAGGCCAGGGTATGCTCCATCCCGAAGGAGGGAACGAAATCGGAGCGGAAGCGGAAACCGTATACGGGGCTGTTGTCCAGGCTGGTTTCCACATTCTCGACTTCGACCGTCCCGGGCATGACACCCCCCACGAACAGGGAGAGATCGGCCGCCGGTGCGGCTCCGGCCAGGAGCATGGCGGCCGCCAGCGCCGATACCCCTATCTGTGCAAGTCTGAGCATCATTCCCCTTTCCACCCGCCCCGGGGCCGTCGTCCCGGGCGCGGCCCGCGCCGCATCCGACCCGACGGCTACCGGTCGGAAGCCGGCTCGAGCGCAGCCTGTTCCGTGTCGATGCCCGACAGCCTCAACTGCCCGAGCAGGGCTTCGGAGTGCTCGCTGAACCGGGCCATGCGGTCGGCCGCCACCGGCTTCCCGGGAGGGAACGCCACCTTGACCGGATTAATCGCCTTGCCGTTTTTCCAGACCCGGAAGTCGAGATGCGGGCCGGTCGATATCCCGGTGGAGCCGACGTTGCCGATGATGTCCCCCTGGCTGACGCGGGCGCCCGTCTTCACCCTGATTTTGGACAGGTGCAGGTAGGCGGTTTCGTACCCCCCCGCGTGCCGGATCCGGACCATGTTCCCGTTCCCCCCCTTGCGCCCGGCGAAGGTGACGCTCCCGCTCCCGACCGCCTGCACCGGGGTCCCCGTCGGCGCCGCGTAATCGACCCCCAGGTGGGGGCGCACGATCTTCAGCACCGGGTGGCGCCGGGCCATGGAAAATCCCGACGTGATGCGGATGACCTTGAGCGGGGCCTTGAGAAAGGAGCGCTTGAGCGCCTTGCCGTCGGGCGCGTAGTAGGCGGGCTTGCCGTTTTCGTCGTCATACCGGATCCCGGTAAAGGTCTTGCCCCCCGTCGTCATCGTGGCCACCAGAATCGGCCCGTTCCGGGAGAACTCCCCGTCGAGGTATTTTTTCTCCACCAGCAGCTCGAAAGCGTCCCCCTTCTGGATGTCGGTGTTGAAATCGATGTCCGAGCCGAAGATCTCCACCAGCTCCATCGCCAGGTCGACCCCTCCCCCGGCGTCCACCACCGCGGTGAAAAGGGAGGATGCGATGGTGCCGTCGATGCGTTCCCGCTCGGTGTCGAACCGGTAATGCTTTATCACCGGCACGAAGCGCCCTTCCGTCCGGTCGCGGTAGACGGTGAGATAGCGGTCGCGGTCCACCGGGTAGCGGAAATCGTTGAATTCCCCGTTTTCGGTGAAGTAGAGCCAGTACAGCTCCTGCGCCCGGACCCTGGCGAGGTTGTACACGGGGCGGGCGGCCTCGATGATCTGCTGCACCGTATCGGGCGTGAGCCCCTGGTGCAGCAGGACCTCGTTGACTGTCTGGTTCTTTTTGAAACTCCCGACGATTTCCCTCAGGCGCGGGGGCTCGGGCGCGGCCGTCTCCCTCGCCCCGGCGGCAACGGCGGCCGCGTGCCGAAGCTCGTGAATTCCATGAAGACGCCACGCGGCGACCGCCAGTCCCAGGATCAGGACGAGCGAGATCCATCCCGCGCGGCGGCGGCGACTCCCGGCCCGGCAACCCGGTATCGAATCCGGCAACCCTTGATGGTCCGTCATCAGACAACATCCCTTCTGTGTAAAAAAACCCGCACCGTCACCCGCTCAGGACCTGAGTCCGAATTTGCCGCCCAGCCGCCGTTCCACCCCCTCGGGTACGAATTCCCCGACGGAACCGCCGTGCTGGGCTATCTCCTTGACCAGCCTGGAACTGAGAAACGAGTAGGACTCCGCCGGTATCATGAACACGGTTTCGACCTGGCCCGAAAGGCGCCGGTTCATCAGGGCCATCTGCAGTTCGTACTCGTAATCGGATACCGCCCGGATGCCCCGGATGATGACCGAAGCCTCGATCTTGCCGGCAAAATCGACCAGGAGGCCGGAAAAGGCGACGACACTGACGTTGTCGAGCCCCCGGACCGCTTCCTCGAGCATCTCCGCCCGCTCCTTGACCGTAAAGAGAGGGGCTTTCTCCATGTTTTTAAGGATGGCGACGATGACCTTGTCGAAAAGCTTGGCGCTTCTCTGGATGAGGTCGATATGACCGTTGGTCACGGGGTCGAAGGATCCGGGATATACGGCGCGAGTTTCCATAGCAGTCGTTCAGGTCAATGTAAAACAGTCCGGATTATAGTGGCAACCTTCCCGGAAATGCAATACATCGTTCCAGTTCCGCGATAATATCTCCCAGAATCCGCGCCATCTGCGCCGGGTCGTCGCAGGCGGTGAGCGCCCGGAGCGATTCCAGCGCCCGGGCCTGTCTACAGGAACTTATCGCCCGATTCTGCGCGGAGCCGCGCCATTTTCTCACGACCCGTCCAATGTGTTCAGCCGTTTCCAGATAGCGTTGCGTGGCCGCCGGGGGAGTCGATCTGCGGCCGGCGGCGGCGGCGACGGCAAGCCGCGTGCGGGCCGACTGCAGCGCCAGCACCAGCTCCGCGTACGGGGATTTCCAATCGGTCCTGGATGTCACGGCACACCCATATTTTCTGAAATACCCTTCCGTCCGGGGAAACAATAGGAGCGTCGTGCGCCCCTTTATTAACGGTTTCCGGCCGGTTTGAGCCAAAAAATATGCCAGAAGACGCCTCCGTAACGAACCTGCGCTCCTCGTTGGAAGCCCTTTTCACCCGTAACGGGGAAAAATGGCGCAGGTTCATCATGACCATCGTGAAGAACAGGGAGGACGCCGAGGACGTCCTCCAGGAAGCCATCGGGCGGGTGCTCGCGCGCAACCGCCCGCTGCCGAGCCAGGACCAGGTCAGGATGTATCTCGGTCGCGCCATCGGCAACGCGGCTCTCGAATTCTACAACACCCGGATGCGGCAGCGCCGGAAGCACCTTCCGATACAGGAGCAGCTCCTCCGGCCGGCGCACGTGGAGGGACCGGATGCGCTGCTGGAGGAACGCGAACGCCGGACCCGGAAGGAATACCTCCTGAAGATCCTCCGCCGGGAGCTCCGTCGGCTGCCGGAAAAACAGGTCCAGGCGATCCGCCTGACCCTTCTGGACAAGCGCGGCCTGTCCATCCGGGATGTCGGCGCCGCCAACGGGATACCCTATTCCACCCTCCGGCACCGGAGCCGGCAGGGGCTGAAAAGGATGCGGCGCAGGCTCGAGCGCGCGCTCGAGGCGAGAACGGCCGGAAACGGGGGCGAAATCAGGCGGAGGGGGGGCCGGACGGCGAGATCGCCGCGTAAAAGCTGAGGCAGTGGTCCCCCTGCCGCAGCAGGCGGGTGCGGGCGAACCCGTCCCCCGATTCGGGAGGGGGGGTCCGGCGCCGGTGTTCCACGATGACGGAGGCGGCGTCCCTTGCCAGCCCCCGGCCGAAAGCCAGCGCCAGCAGGTCGCCGTAGGGATCCCAGGCGTAGGGGGGGTCGAAATAAAGGATGTCGGCGCTGAATCCCTGCCGGGCCAGAAAGCGCAGGGCGGTAAAGACGTCCTGTTCGAAGATGCGGTACCCGGTCGCAATGCGGCAGGCGTCCAGGTTCCGGCGGATCAGCCGGCAGCCGGCGGGAGATTTCTCGATGAAGACGGCTTCGCCCGCCCCCCGGCTGAGGGCCTCGATCCCGATGGCGCCGGTGCCGCCGAACGCATCGAGTACCACGGCCCCCGGGATCACCGGAGCCAGGATGTTGAAGAGGCTCTCCTTGAGACGGTCCCCCGTCGGGCGGATCTCCAGCCCCTGGGGCCCCACGAGCCGCCTGCCGCGATATTTTCCCGCAATGACCCGCATGACACCCGCCGATCCGCGCCCGGCGCGGGGAAAGGCCGGACCCGCCGGCCGTAAACCATGAATGATCGGCCAGCGGCCGCCCGTCGTCAACCGTAAACCACCCCGGCGTCAAAACCTAGGTCAGGGCCGGTCCGAAATGCTCCTTCCACTGCTCGCGGATCATGGCGGCGACGCGGCGGCACTCCGCGTCGGGCCGCTCCCTCAACATCGTGACGAAACCCTCGGCTTCGATCCGGGCGATTTCGAGCGCCCGCCGGTCGCGCAGGAGGTTGGCGTAGCGGAAGGCGGGGATTCCCGACTGCCGGGTGCCTATCATCTCCCCCGGCCCCCGCAGCTCGAGGTCGACCTCGGCGATCCGAAAGCCGTCGTTGGTCTCGCACAGGATGTCCATGCGCCGCCGGGCTTCGGCGCTCCGGCCGACATCCCCGACCAGGATGCAGTCCGACCGGGCCGCCCCGCGCCCGACCCGCCCCCTCAGCTGATGCAGCTGCGCGAGCCCGAAACGTTCGGAGTGTTCGATGACCATCAGGGTGGCGTTGGCGACGTCGACCCCCACCTCGACGACCGTGGTCGCAACCAGGATCCGGATCTCCCCCGCGGCGAAAGCGCGCATGGTCTCCTCCTTCTCCTCCCCCTTCATCCGGCCGTGCAGCAGCCCGACCCGGTATTGGGGGAAAACCGTGCCGCCGAGCTCCGCCGCCGCTTCGGTCGCGGCGCGCAGGTCGCTCTTCTCGGTCTCCTCGACGAGGGGATAGACCACGTAGGCCTGGTGCCCCGAACGGACCGTCCGGTCGATCGCCTCGAGCGCCCGGGGGCGCTCCTCCCGGTCAAGCCAGACGGTTCGGATCGGCTTGCGGCCGGGGGGCATTTCGTCGATGACCGAAACGTCCAGGTCCCCGTAGAGGGTCAAAGCCAGGGAGCGGGGGATGGGGGTCGCCGTCATCACCAGCACGTCCGGCCGCTGCCCCTTCTCCCGGAGCAGGTTCCGCTCGACCACGCCGAACCGGTGCTGCTCGTCGATGACGGCAAGCGCCAGGCGGTGGAACCGGACCGATTCCTGCACCAGGGCGTGGGTGCCGATGGCGATCTGCGTTTCCCCCCGCTCGAGCCGCTCCCGCGCTCCCCGCTTCTCCTTCGACCGGAGGCTCCCCTTGAAAAGGTCGATCCGGTAGCCGAGCGGCTCCAGCAACCGGCGGAAGTAGAAGAAGTGCTGCTCGGCCAGGATCTCCGTCGGCGCCATCACGGCGGCCTGGAACCCGTTCTCCACCGCGATGACGGCCGCCTGGGCCGCCACGATGGTCTTGCCCGAGCCCACGTCCCCCTGCAGCAGCCGGCTCATGGGATGGCGCGAGCAGAGATCGGCCGCGATCTCCCCGAGCACCCGTTTCTGGGCCTCGGTGGGGTGGAAGGGGAGGATTTTCTTGATCGCCGTCCGGACCCGGTCATCCAGGCGGACCGCGCGCTCCTTCACCTGCCGCACCCGGCCCTCGCGCACCATCCGGATCGCGACCTGGAGTTGAAAGAGCTCCTCGAACATCATCCGCTTGTGCGCGGGGGAGGTGCCGGAGTTGTACAGCCCCATCTCCCTCTCCCTCTCCTCGGGACGCCGGGAGGCGAGCACGGGAAAATGAAGCTGCCGGATGGCCGCGGCCTTCGGGGGGAGTCGGAGCTTGGCAACCAGCCAGGAGGGGAGCCCGTCCGGGACTTCCGGGGGGAGGCCCGAGGCCACCCCGTGGAGGATCAGCCTGAGGGCGCGCGACTTCAGGTCCCCCAGCCTGCGGTAGACCGGGACCACGCGGCCCGAATGGATCCCCTCCCCGTCCTCGTCCAGGATTTCGCACTCCGGGTTCATGAGCACCGGCGCGCCGTGCGCGTAGGGATCCCGTTTCACCTGGCCGTAGAGCACCAGCCGGACCCCGGGCTGGTAGACCCGCCGGAGATAGGGCTGGTTGAAGAACTTGACCCGCAGGGTGCCCCGCTGGTCCCGCACCAGCATTTCGAAAACCGAAAATCCCGGGCGGCGGCCCGGGGAACCCCCAACGCCGCACACCTCCCCCCGGACAAGGACCCATTCCTCCGGCCTGATGCCGACGGTGGACCGGAACCGCGTCCGGTCTTCATAGCGGAAGGGGATGTGGTGCAGCAGATCCCCGGCGGTCCGGATTCCGTGGGCCGCGAGTATTTCGGATCGCCGCGGACCGATCCCCTTGAGAAACTGGACGGGCGTATCCGCGCTTCGGGGACTGCCGGGCTCTGTCGTCTGCATAGGTAATGGGTTCAGGCTCCAGCATACCCTCTCCCGATGGGCGGCGCAAGCGCCCGCGATCCGGGGGGCCGGAATCCCGGGGCCGAATCGGGCGGACCGCAGGGGGCGGTTGCATCCGCACGGCGCCATGCTGTATCCTGCAGGGATGAAAAGGCTGAACCGGGCCATCGCCGCGCTGGGACTCTGCGCCATCGTCCTGGTCGCTTCCGCCTGCGGCAAAAAGCAGGTGAACCCCGGCCTGGCCGCGGACCGCATCGCCCGGACCCCCGGGCTGGCGCTCCAGAAGGAAGACGTGGAAGTCGTGAAGGTGACGCAGGTCTCGGGATCCGAAGCTGTCGTTGAAACCCGGCTCCAGGCCGCGTTCCGGATGGAACGCCGCGACGGGGAATGGATGGTGCGCGAACTCCGCCTGGGACACGGCCAGTGGGAGAAGGTCGAGACCCTGTCCCGGGCCCTGGACAGGGTCAAAAGCGAGGAAACCGCCCGCACCCTGGACCGGGTCGCCGAGGGGATCGGACTCTACCGGCGGACCCACGGGCGCCTGCCCGCGTTCGAAGACTACGTGGCGCTCTCGGACCTGCTCACGCCCGACTACGTCACTCCCCTGGTCCGGCTCGATTCCTGGCGCCGGCCCCTGGCCGCCCTGAAAACGGAATCGGGCGGCATCCTGCTCCGCTCCGCCGGGCCCGACGGACGCTTCTCCACCCCGGACGACATCCAGAAAACGGTCCCGTAGCGGGCGGGTTCAGACGTTGTTGAGGATGTGGCCGAGCTTTTCCTTCTTGACCTTGAGGTAGCCGCGGGAAACCGAACTGGGGGGGATTTCCAGGGGAACGCGCTTCTCGACGCATATCCCCTCCTGCTCGAGCCCCTGGACCTTTTCCGGGTTGTTCGACAACAGGTGGATGCGCGTGGCGCCCAGGTACTTGAGGATCTCGGCCGGCATCCGGTAGTCGCGCAGGTCGGCCTTGAACCCGAGCGACAGGTTCGCCGCCACGGTGTCGAGCCCCTGATCCTGCAGTTCGTAGGCATGGATCTTGTTGGTCAGGCCGATCCCCCGCCCTTCCTTCTGCTGGTAGACGAGAACACCGGTCCCCGACCGGGCGATGAGGTCCATCGCCGCGGCCAGCTGCTCCCCGCAGTCGCAGCGGCGCGAGGAGAACACGTCTCCCGTAAGGCATTGGGAATGGATGCGGACCAGGGCGACGACGTCCGGACCGGGGTTCCCCACGACCAGCGCGACGGCTTCCTCGCCCGTGTCCTGGTCGCGGAAGCCGTAGATGATAAACTCCCCGTACTGCGTGGGGAGCTGGGCTCGAGGTACTCTGTCAAAAATCATCGCGTCAATCGTACTGTCGGGCGGCGCACTACCCGGCGGCGGAAAGTCGCCCGGAAAAACCCGGGCTATTTATCCTTCTTCTCGCCTTCGGCGGCGGCCTTCTTGGGAAGCTTCTTCCCCTTCTTCCCCTCTTCCTTGCCGGCGACCTTGAATTCGCTGCCGACCAGTTCGATCCTCGCCTTCTGGGCCCCGTCCCCGTCGCGGAAGCCGAGGCGGATGATGCGGGTGTACCCCCCCGGCCGCTCCGCAAACCGCGGTCCCAGGGTCGCGAACAGCTTCGACACCACCGCCGGGTCCTTGACGAAGGCGACCGCCTGCCTGCGGTCGTGCAGCGAGCCGTGCCGGCCCAGCGTGATCATCTTCTCCGCGATGGGGCGCACCGCCTTGGCCCGATCCAGGGTGGTCACCATGCACTCCTTGTCGAGAAGCGATGTGACCATGTTGCGGAACATCATCACGCGGTGCGCGGTCTTCCGTCCCAGTTTCTTCCCACCCATTCGATGTCTCATGAATCCCGTCTCCGATCTGCTTCTCCGGCCTTTCGGTTATTCCGCCCTGGGAACAGGAACCGGCTTGCCTTCCAAATCAAATTTCATCCCGAACGACAGGTTCATCCCGGTAAGGATTTCCTTGATCTCGTTCAGGGACTTGCGCCCGAAGTTCTTCGTCTTCAACATCTCGGCCTCGGTCTTCTGGACCAGTTCGCCGATCGTCTTGATGTCGGCGTTCTTCAGGCAGTTGTAGGAACGGACCGAAAGCTCCAGTTCCTCGACCGAGCGTTTCAGGTTCTCCGCCGTAATCGCGCCTTCCCTGTCCTCCGTCTCCTCCTCCTCCTCGGGCTTCTCCTCGAAGTTGATGAAGATGGCCATGTGATCCTTGACGGTCTTCGCGGCATGGGCGATGGCGTCCTGGGGCCGGATGCACCCGTTGGTCCAGACGTCCAGCACGAGCTTGTCGTAATCGGTCGTCTGCCCCAGCCGCGCGGCCTCGACCGAATAATTGACCCTCCGGATCGGCGAATGCACGCTGTCGAGGGGAATGTAGCCCAAGGGCAGGTCTTCCTCGAAATTCTCGTCCGCCTGGATGTACCCCCGCCCCTTCTTGACCCGCATTTCTATCTTGAGCCGGCCCCCTTCGCCGATGGTGGCGATATGGACGCTCGGGTCGAGGATCTCCACGTCCGGGTCGGAAACGATGTTGGCCGAGGTGACCGTTCCCGCCTCGTCCGACTCCAGCGTGATGGTCTTCGCGTGGTCGACGTGGATCCTGAGCGGAACCTGCTTCAGGTTCATGATGATGTTGGTCGCGTCCTCCTTGACGTTGGGGATCGGCGTGAACTCGTGAAGCACTCCGTCGATCTTGACGGCCGTGATGGCCGCACCCTCGATGGAGGAGAGCAGCACCCTGCGCAGCGCATTCCCGATCGTCGTGCCGAACCCTCTTTCGAAGGGCTGGGCATAGAAATGGCCGTAGGTGGGACTCAGGGTGTCAAGATCGCAGATCAGCCTCTTGGGCTTCTGAAAAGCTCTAGTCATAATTTTCCCCTTACCTGATCTCTCCCTTACTTCGAATAGAGTTCCACGATCAGTTGTTCGTCGATGGGCATTTGAATGTCTTCGCGTTTGGGCAGAGCGGCCACGGTCCCCTTGAGACCGTCGGCGTCCAGCGTGAGCCATGCCGGGACGCCGCCGCGCCCGCTGATCGAGGCGACCGAATCCAGCACCTGCTGGTTCTTCCGCGTGCGCTCAACGAGCGAAATCGTGTCGCCGACGCTGACCTGGGCCGAGACGATATCGACCTTCTTCCCGTTCACCTGGATGTGTCCGTGCGTCACCAGCTGACGCGCCTGGTCCCGGGACGGGGCGAATCCGAGGCGGTGCACGACGTTGTCGAGCCTCCGCTCCAGCATCATCAGCAGGTTTTCACCCGTGATCCCCTTCATCTTGTCGGCCTTGGCGAAATAATTCGCGAACTGGTTCTCCAGAACCCGGTAGATGCGCTTCACCTTCTGCTTTTCGCGCAGCTGCACTCCGTATCCGCCGGTCCTGGGGGGACGCCGGCTGTGGCCGTGCTGTCCCGGGGGGAAATTCCGTTTTTCGACGGCGCACGTATCCCTGAAGCAGCGGTCGCCCTTTAGGAAAAGCTTCGTTCCCTCTCGTCGGCACAGCCGGCATTTTGCTTCGCGGTATCTAGCCAATTCCTGATCTCCTTCTTGTATGCAGCCTTGCTCAAATCCGTGATCCCAAACCCTTAAACTCTTCTCCGCTTCGGCGGCCGGCATCCGTTGTGCGGGATCGGGGTCAGGTCGCGGATCGCCTTGACCTCGAGTCCGGCGTTCTGCAACGCGCGTATGGAGGATTCGCGTCCGGCTCCCGGCCCCTTCAGATGCACCTGAAGCGTGCGCGTGCCGAATTCCTTCAGGGCCGCCGCCACGACGGAAGCGGCCTGCTGGGCTGCAAACGGAGTCCCTTTTCTCGATCCCTTGAATCCCACCGCACCCGAGCTCGATGTGGCCAGCAGGTTCCCTTCCAGGTCCGTGACGCTGATGATCGTGTTATTGAAGGTCGCGAGGATGTGCGCCACTCCCGCCGGAACGCTGCGCTTTTCCCGCTTTTTCCCCGTTTTTTTCTTGCCCGTCTTCTTTACCTGTTTCTCTGCCATGAATAGCTCCCGGAAGCTCCTCTATTTTTTGCCCGCGATTCGGCGCGGTCCCTTGCGCGTTCGGGCGTTGGTGTGCGTCCTCTGTCCCCGTACCGGCAGCCCGCGGCGATGACGCAGCCCCCGATAGGAGCCGATTTCCATGAGCCGCTTGATATCCATGGAAACCGCCTTGCGCAGGTCTCCCTCGACCATCCCGTCGCGCTGGAGGATGTTGCGGATCCCGACAGCCTCTTCCTCCGTCAGGTCCTTCACCTTGGTCCCCAGCTTGATCCCGGCTTCCTGACAGATCTTGACCGCCCGGCTCTGCCCTATGCCGTAGATATAGGTCAACCCGATCTGAACCTGCTTGTTCAGCGGCAGATCCACTCCTGCGATTCTGGCCAATGTAACCTCCCCTTAACCCTGGCGCTGCTTATGTTTCGGGTTGGAGCACCGAATCTGAACCACTCTCTTGCGGCGCACAACCTTGCATTTCGCGCATATTTTCTTTACCGACGCCCTTACCTTCATTGTCGTGACCCTATAGTGTACAGGATGTGCGATGCACTCCCGATTATTTATACCGATATACGATCCTCCCCCTTGTCAAATCATAGGGGGAAAGCTCCACCAGGATCTTGTCACCCGGCAGAATTCTGATGAAATTCTTGCGCATCTTGCCCGACACGTGCGCCAGAACCAGATGTTTGTTTTCCAGTTCGACCCGGAACATGGCATTCGGCAGCGTTTCCACCACCGTCCCCATAACCTCTATCGCATCCTCTTTGGGCATATTCCCGCTTCAATGTGCGATCCGCCGCCGCAACCCCGCCGGCCCCTGGAGGGCCGGACTTCTCAGCTGCGGCTGCAGATCGGTTCGTTCCCTGACAATATCGATAATGTTGTCGAATATTTCCTTTACCGATCTGTCCCCGTCGATTTCCACGTACAGCCCCCGCTCCCTGTAATACCGGATCACGGGCCGTGTCGTGTTGTGGTATACCAGCAACCGTTCGGCGATCACTTCCCCCGCGTCGTCCTCACGCTGCACCAGGGGCACCCCGCACCGGCTGCACAGGCCGTTGACCGTTCCCGGCGCCAGGTTTTCGCTGTACGTCCGGCTGCACCTGGGACAGGTCCATCGCGACGACAGCCGCTTGAGGAGGATGCTGTTCTCGACCTTGATTCCCAAAGTCAGGAGCCGGGCCCCCTCCTTCGCGAACAGCGATTCCAGAAAGTCCGCCTGCGGGATCGTCCGGGGGTATCCGTCCAGGATGAAGCCCTGGCTGCAATCCTCCCGCTTCAGCCTGTCGCTGACGATGGCGTCGACCAGGTCATCGGGGACCAGGTCTCCCGATTCCATGAAGGTCTTGGCCTTCTTCCCCAGCTCCGTCTGGTCTTTCAGCGCTCCCCGCAGGATATCCCCGGTGGAGATATGCGGGTATCCCAGCGCTTCACCCAGAAGCCGTGCCTGGGTCCCCTTGCCGGCCCCCGGCGGCCCGAACATTATAATCCCTAATCGGAATTTCGCCACAATAACCTATTGACGATCTTGGCCTACAATTTCCGGCAGAATGGATCCCCACAACGCTTCAACCGTCCATCGCGAACCGTCAATCCTTTCAGCCTCTTCTCCCCCGGATTCTCCCCTTTTTCATGAAGCCGTCGTAATGCCTCATGATCAACTGCGACTCGATCTGCTGGATCGTGTCCATCGCAACGCCGACGACGATCAGAAGCGAAGTCCCCCCGAAATAGAAGGTTACGCCTAATCCCGTCGTGATCCAACTCATCTGCAGCGAATTCAGCAGGTCGTCCAGCCAGGGGCCGATCCATGGGATGGGTTGAACTTTGAATCCCGTTATCA
Organism: Acidobacteriota bacterium; assembly: GCA_016934555.1. Classification (GTDB taxonomy): domain Bacteria; phylum Acidobacteriota; class UBA6911; order UBA6911; family UBA6911; genus UBA6911. Next base: position 18,887 of record JAFGSS010000121.1, read on the forward strand.
GAAATTCCGGAAGCAGGCAGATCAGCACCAGGTAAATGGCGCCCGCCGCCGTAAGCCGGCTCAGTATCCTGTCGATATATTCGGCGGTGCGGTGCCCGGGGCGGATTCCCGGGATGTAACCGCCGTATTTACGGATGTTGTCCGCCACTTCCATCGGGTTGAAAATGATGCTCACATAGAAGAAGCAGAAGAAAACGATCCCCGCGATGTACATCAGGTTGTACAGCGGCATCCCCTGGCTCAGCTGCTCCGAGAGGCTGCGCATGAAGTCGTACGGCATGACCGTTCCCATGGTAGAGGGAATGGCCACGATCGATGCGGCGAAAATCACCGGGATCACCCCACCCGAGTTCACCTTCAGGGGGAGGTGCGTCGCCTGGCCGCCGTAAACGCGCCGGCCGACCACCCGCTTGGCGTACTGGACCGGGATCTTCCGCTGTGCCCGCTCCACGAAGACCACGGCGGCCACCACCAGCACCATGAGAACCAGCAGCAGGATCGCCGTCAGCGGGGACCATGTGCGCAGATCGACGACGTTGGTCCACATGAAGCCGATGGCCGACGGCAGACCCACGACGATGCCGGCGAAAATGATGAGGCTTATGCCGTTGCCGATCCCCCGCTCCGTGATCTGCTCCCCGATCCACATGATGAAGGCGGTCCCCGTGGTCAGCGTGATCATCACCATGAGGCGGAAGCCCCATCCGGGCGCCGTTACGATCTGCTCGCCCGAGCGCTCCAGGGCCATGGCCGTCATGAAGCCCTGGAACAGCGTCAGGACCACCGTCAGGTAGCGGGTGTACTGCGTGATCTTCTTGCGCCCCAGCTCCCCTTCCTTGGAGAGCTTCTCGAGGTAGGGAACGACGACGGTGGCCAGCTGCAGGATGATGGAGGCCGTAATGTAGGGCATGATGCCCAAGGCGAAGATGCTGAAACGGCGCAGGGCTCCGCCCGAGAAGATATCCAGGAATCCGAATATGGTGCCCGCGTTGGACTGGAACAGCTGTTCCAGCGCCGCATGGTTGATCCCAGGGGTCGGAATGAAGGCGCCCACACGGTACACGGCCAGCAACCCCAGCATGAACAGGACCCGCTTGCGCAGATCCGGGATGCTGAAGATGTTTTGGATCGAACTCAGAATTGGACTTCGTTCTTCCGCCATCGTCTTTTTAGAACCCCGAAAGCCTCACACTGAAGGCCCAAAGACTCCCCTGTCCCATGAACCAGAGCCGTCGTTTTATTTATTGAGCGATGACCTCAACGGTGCCGCCCGCGTTCTGTATCTTTTCTGCGGCGCTCTTGCTGAACTTGTGCGCCCTGACATGCAGCGCCTGTTTCAGCTCCCCCGTACCCAGAATCTTGATGTCCGCGTGGAAATTCCGGATGATCCCGTGCTGCCTCAGCACGATCGGGTCGATCTTGGCCCCCGCCTCGAACCCGGCGAGCTTCTCCAGGTTCACACACAGGTATTCCTTGCGAAAGATATTGGTGAACCCCCGCTTGGGCAGCCGGCGGTACAAAGGCATCTGCCCGCCTTCGAACCCGGGACGCATGCTCGATCCCGCCCGCGAATGCTGCCCGTTATGCCCGCGAGTGGAGGTCTTGCCGTGCCCCGAACCCATGCCGCGGCCCACGCGCTTGTTTTTGCGGTTCGCCCCGGGGGCCGGTTTCAATGAATTTATGCTCAACATAATCTTTGTCCCGCTCTCATGGGGCCTCCGGCCCCGGTTGCGTTAGTCCCGGTCTTCCAGGATCCTGACCAGATGGGGCACCTTCGCCACCATCCCCCGGACCGCGGGGGTATCCACCCGTTCCACAACCTGGTTCAGCCGCTTGAACCCCAGGCCCTTGATGACCAGCTTGTGTTTCTGGGGCGTCCCGATCGCACTGCGAAAATAGACCAGTTTCAGGGTCGCGCCCGATTGCTCCGCCGCCTTCTTCTTCGATACCATTACAGTTCCTCGACCTGCCTGCCGCGCAGTTTGGCAACCTCACCCGGTTCCCGGAGACGCATCAGCCCGTCGAATGTGGCCTTGACCACGTTGTGCGGGTTGGTGGTGCCCAGGGACTTCGTGAGAATGTTGGAAATTCCGGCGGATTCCAGCACCGCCCGAACCGGCCCGCCCGCGATGACGCCCGTCCCCTCGGAAGCCGGCTTGAGGATCACCCTCCCGGCCCCGAAACGTCCCAGGATGAGGTGCGGAATGGTGCGGCCCTTGAGCGGGACCCGAATCATGTTCTTGCGCGCCTGTTCCACACCCTTGCGGATCGCCTGAGGCACTTCCTTGGCTTTTCCCATTCCGTAGCCGACCATGCCGTTCTGGTCGCCCACAACCACGAGGGCGCTGAAACTCAGGTTTTTCCCCCCCTTGACCACCTTGGTCACGCGGTTGATGGAAACCACCTGGTCCTTCAGCTCCTGCGCATTCGGATCGTTCTTTTCCAAGCTTACCCCCTATCGGCGTGCGTCCCCATGGGCGCCCCGCCGCCGAACTAGAATTTGAGTCCCGATTCCCGGGCCGACTCGGCCAGCGCCTTGATCCGCCCGTGATAGAGGTACCCGCCGCGGTCGAAAACCACGCTTTCGATCCCCTTGGCCCGGGCGCGCTCCGCGATGGCCTTGCCCACCAGTTTGGAGGCCTCGATGTTCCCCGCGTTTTTCAGATCTCCCCGGACATCCTTCTCCAGGGTGGAAGCGGCCACCAGGGTTTTCCCCTGGGTGTCATCGATGATCTGCGCGTACACGTACCTGGAGCTGCGATAGACGCACAGCCGCGGACGGCTGCTTTGGCCCGAGATTTTTGCCCGGATTCTCCTGTGAATCCTGCGGCGCTCGCCGGAGCGGTCTGTTGACGAAATCATTACGCACCCTTCTTTCCGACCTTGAGCCGGACAGCCTCGGAGGCATACCGGAGTCCTTTACCCTTGTAGGCGTCAGGTTTTCTCAGCGACCGGATGTCCGCTGCCACCTGCCCCACCACCTGTTTGTTTGAACCGGAGATGACGATCGTGGCCACATAATTCTGGATGCCCCGGTTCTGCTTTTCCACCTTGACGCTGATCCCCTCGGGAATCGGGAATTCGATCGGGTGGGAATACCCGAGCGACAGTACGACGGACTTGGCCTTGGCGTCCACCTTGTAACCGATTCCCACCACATCCAATTGCTTGGTGAACCCCTCGCTGACCCCCTGCACGCAGTTCGCGGCCAGGGCCCGGGCCAGCCCGTGGTACGCCGGATAGGGCTTTTCGTCAGAGGGCCTGATGGCCGTCAGCGTATCTCCGTTCAGTTCAAAGCGTATTCCGGGCGGAATCAGCGTCGTCAATTTGGACTGCTTGCCTTCCACCTCGAGCTCGCGCTCGCGAATGGTCACCTTGACCCCGCTCGGAACGATGATTGGCTTTTTCCCTATTCGCGACATAACACACCTTCTAATATTTCGGGATCCGGATCCGCCGCATCACGGGGACATCCCCGCCCGGCTCCGGGATATCGAACCGTTAATTTAGCTTATGGCGCAGAGCACTTCGCCGCCCAATCCCTTTTCCTGAGCCTGCTTTCCCGTCAGCACCCCCTGGGATGTGGACACGATGCAGATTCCCATACCGCCCAGAACGGACGGGATTTCGCCCTTGCCCGAATAGACCCGGCATCCCGGACGGCTCACCCGCTCGAGCGTCGTGATCACGGGGCTCTTCCCGGCCGCGTAGCGCAACTGAATGCGGATCATGCCCTGCTTGTCGTCCTCGGCAAGGCTGAAATTGGCGATGTACCCTTCTTCCTTCAGGATCCGGACGATTTCCAGCTTCAGCTTCGACGATGGAACGTCCACGGTCTCATGCCTGGCCCTGCTGGCGTTTCGTATCCGCGTCAGGAGGTCGGCAACGGGATCGGTCATTGTCATGATCTACTCCAACTCTGTATAAAATTGCGTCAGATACCGCTCTACTACCGCTCTACCAGCTCGACTTGGTCACTCCCGGGATTTCGCCCGTGAGCGCCAGGCTCCGGAAACATAGGCGGCAGAGCTGGAATTTCCGGTAATACCCGCGAGAACGTCCGCAACGCAGACAGCGGTTGTGTGCGCGCACGGCGAACTTCGGCGTCCGCTTGGCTTTGGCTATCATACTGGTCTTGGCCACAGTAACTCCCGTCAGCAGTTTCGACCCGGACCTCACGGCCGGATTCTTGACTCGCTATTGCTGCCCCTTCTTCGCAAAGGGCATACCCATGATCTTCAAAAGCTCGTAAGCCTCGTTGTCGCTCGCGGCCGTCGTCACGATCGTTATGTTCATGCCGCGGGACTTGTCCACCTTCCCGTAATCGATCTCGGGAAAAATCAGCTGGTCCCGCAGCCCGAGCGTGTAGTTCCCCCTGCCGTCGAAGGCGCGGGGGGACACCCCCCGGAAATCCCTCACCCGCGGCAGCGCGATGCTGATCAGCCGGTCGAAGAATTCGTACATCCGGTCGCCCCTCAGGGTGACGGTGACGCCGATCGGCATCCCCTGCCGGAGCTTGAACGCGGCGATCGATTTCTTGGCCTTGGTGACCACCGGGCGCTGCCCCGTGATCGCCGCGAGCTCTTCGGCCGCCGTGTCCAGGATCTTGGCGTTGGAGATCGCCTCCCCCAGGCCCATGTTCACGTTGATTTTCACCAGCCGGGGCACCGCCATGATGTTCTTGTACCCGAACTGCTTCGTCAGGGCGGGTATGCCGTCCGTCTTATATGTTTCCCGAAGTCTGCTCATGATCTGACCTTTCAACCCTCGTCGTGCCCTATGCGTCGATAAGCTCGTTGCAGTTCTTGCATACCCTGACCTTGCGGCCGTTCTGGGTGACGCTCGTGCCCACCCGCGCATGCTTGTTGCAGCGCTTGCAGACCACCATCAGATTGGAGATGTGGATGGGCGCTTCCTTCGGCAGGATTCCGCCCTTCACATTCTTCTGCGGATTCGGGCGCGTATGCTTCTGGATGTTGTTGATCCCCTCGACCACGGCCCGGTCCTTGTCCGAGTAGACCTTGAGCACCTTGCCCGTCTTGCCCCGGTCCTTCCCGGCCAGCACGTAAACCATGTCGTTCTTCTTTATATGCACTCTGGGCATCGGATTCCGTCCCTTTCCACCTCTGCTAGAGCACCTCAGGCGCCAGCGAAACGATCTTTAAAAATTCCCGGTCCCTCAGTTCGCGACTGACCGGCCCGAAAACGCGGGTGCCGATCGGCTCCTTCTGGTCGTTGATCAGGACCGCAGCGTTATCGTCAAAACGGATATACGTGCCGTCCTTGCGCCGGAACTCCTTGCGCGTCCGCACTATCACGGCCTTGACCACCTGCCCCTTCTTCACGGTGCCGTCCGGGGCGGCCTCCTTCACATTGGCGGTGATGATGTCTCCAAGGCTGGCAACCCGACCCACCTGGTTGCCCAAGGCGTGAATGCAGGAGATCTTGCGAGCCCCCGAATTGTCCGCCACATCCAAAATCGTCCTCATCTGTATCATGATGACCCTCTATCGATTGACGCTTTGAAACCCGTCAATGCATTACTCGACGCTCGGTGCGACCGAAAGCACCTTCTCCACCCGCCATCTCTTGCGCGCGCTCAGCGGGCGCGTCTCGACGATACGGACCCGGTCACCCACCTTGCAGGTACCCTGTTCGTCATGCGCCAGGAATTTGGAGGTCTTCCGCTGGATCTTCTTGTACAACCAATGCTGCACCAGACGGTCCACGGCGACCGTGACCGTCTTCTGCATGGCCGTACTGGTTACGGTTCCTACCTGGCTCTTGCGGATTCCCCTCTTCTGTTCAGTCCCCATCTTGCCCTCATTCGAACACCGCGTGACGCATCGACGGGCGGCGCGTCACCCGCCGTCCGTCACTTGGTTCGTTCCATTTCCCTCAACACCGTCTCGATGCGCGCGATGTCCCGCCGGACACCCCTCATTTTCGGACCGCTCTCGACCTGCCCGGTCGCGGTCTGAAACCGGAGCTTGAGCAGCTGTTTGCGCAATTCCGATTCTTCCAGGAGCAGGTCTTCCCTGGACATATCCCGCAGCTTGGAAGCCTTCATTACTCCTCCTTTCCGAACCGCTTCACGAATTTCACCGGGATCCCGAGCTTGTTGCCGGCCAGGCGCATGGCTTCCTTCGCCTGCTCCTCGCTGACGCCCTCCATCTCATAGAGGATCTTGCCGGGACGGACAACGGCCACCCAACCCTCCGGTGCACCCTTGCCCTTTCCCATGCGGGTTTCCGCCGGCTTCTTGGTGATCGGCTTGTCCGGGAAGACCCGGATCCAGATCTTTCCGCCCCGCTTGACGAAACGGGTGATCGCGACGCGGCCCGCCTCGATCTGGCGGTCGCTGATCCAGCCGACTTCCATGGCCTTCAGGCCGTATTCCCCGAAGCTGACCTCGGAACCCCGCCAGGCCTTGCCCCGCCGTTTTCCCTTCTGCTGCTTCCTGTATTTGACCTTCTTAGGCATCAACATGATTCGTGGACTCCTCGATCCTACCGGGCTGCCTTTTCGGGCTTCTGCATCTCAAAAACCTCGCCCTTGTAAATCCAGACCTTTACGCCGATGACCCCGTACGTGGTGTGGGCCTCCGCAAAACCGTAATCGATATCCGCCCGGAGGGTATGCAGCGGCAGCTGGCCGCTCAGATACCATTCCGTGCGCGCGATTTCCGCGCCGTTGAGCCGGCCCGAGACCCGGACCTTGATCCCCTTGGCCCCGAAACGCAGGGTGCCGTCCACCGCCCGCCGCATGGCCCGGCGGAAGGCGATGCGCTTTTCCAGCTGCTGCGCAATCCCTTCCGATACGAGCTGCGCATCCAGTTCCGGCTTGTTGACTTCCTGGATCTTCAGGTTGACATCTCTTCCGGTCAGAAGCTGCAGGTCCTTCTTCAGCTTCTCGATCTCCGTCCCTTTTTTGCCCACGATGATGCCCGGGCGGGAGGTGAAGATGATGATCGTCAGCTTGTTGGCCGCGCGCTCCACCTCGATCCGGGATATCCCCGCATGGGAGAACTTTTTCTTGAGATTGGTTTTGAGCCGGAGATCCTCATGAAGTAGCGCCCCGTAATCCTTGCGCGCAAACCATCGGGACCGCCATGTTCGGTTGATTCCCAGCCTGAAACCGTAAGGATGAACTTTCTGACCCACGGATGACCTCCCTACCCTTCCTCGATATCCTTGCCTTTAATAGTAATGCTGACGTGTTGGTAGCGCCGCTGCTGTCTGTAGGCCCGGCCCATGGGCGCCGGTCGCACCCTGCGTCGCCACTTCGTCGGCCCGGAATCCACAATCGCGCGATCCACGATGAAACTGTCCACGTCGGCGGCCGCATTCTTTTCCTTCGCGTTGGCCACGGCAGAGAGCAATACCTTCATGATCGGCTTGGTCGCCCGCTTGTTGGTAAAACGAAGAATGGCCAGCGCATCCTGAACATTTCTGCCACGGATAAGGTCTATGACCAGTCGGGCTTTCTGGGGCGACCCCCTCAAGTATTTGCCTTTTGCAATAGCTTCCATAGTAATCCACAAGGCGGTTTCAGGCACGACGCCGGGATGCTGCCCCGACGACCGGTTCGCCTTCGATCCGCCTCCTTCCTCCCGTATGGTGACTGCTCTCAACTCGACCCGGCCGCCTGCGGCCGCTGTGCGCCGCGGCAGGGTCCGGACCCGTCTACGACCTTACCGAGGTTGTCTTTTCCGAAGCCTTGGTGGTGTGCCCCTTGAACATGCGCGTAGGGGCGAACTCCCCGAGCTTGTGGCTGACCATATTCTCGGAAATATAAATGGGTATGAACTTCTTGCCGTTATGCACGGCCACCGTCATGCCGACCATTTCCGGAGTGATCGTAGAGCGCCGGGACCAGGTCTTGACAACCGTCCGGCTGTCCGAGCCGGCCAAAGCTCTCACTTTGGTGAGCAAATGCTCGTCGACAAAAGGGCCTTTTTTGACTGATCTGGTCATGCTGCTCCCTATTTGCCCCTGCGCTTGATGATGAAGCGCTGGGTGCGTTTATTGTTCCGGGTTTTGTAACCTTTCGTGGGCTGTCCCCACGGGCTGACCGGGTTCCGGCCGCCCGAGGTCTTCCCTTCCCCTCCGCCGTGCGGGTGATCGATCGGGTTCATGACCACCCCGCGGACCGTGGGCCTCTTGCCCAGCCACCGGCTGCGTCCCGCCTTGCCGATGGAAACGTTCTCGTAATTCAGGTTCCCCACCTGGCCGATGGTCGCGTAGCACTCCAGGTGCACCATCCGGGTCTCCCCGGAAGGCATCTTGATCTGGCCGTACCCCGCCTCCTTGGCAAGCAACTGGGCCGCCGCTCCCGCGGAGCGGGCCATCTGCCCCCCCTTGCCGCTGCGGAGCTCGATATTGTGGATCATCGTGCCGAGCGGGATGTTCTTCAGGGGGAGCGAGTTGCCTACCAGGATATCGGCGTTCTCTCCCGCAACGACCGAGCTCCCGACCGCCAGACCGTCCGGAGCGAGGATATACCTCTTCTCACCGTCGGCGTAGGCGAGCAGCGCGATCAGGGCCGAACGGTTGGGATCGTATTCGAGCAACGCGACCTTCGCCGGGATATCCCGCTTGTCGCGCCTGAAATCGACGATGCGGTAGAGCTTCTTGTGCCCGCCGCCCCGGTGCCGGATCGTGAGCCGCCCCTTGTTGTTGCGCCCGGAGATCCGCTGCCGGCCCTCCGTCAGCCGCTTCTGGGGCCGGTCGGTGGAGAGCTCCTTCTTGTCGAGCGTCGTCTTGAAGCGCACCGCCGGTGATGTTGGATTGTATGTCTTTATCGAAGCCATGATTTCGCCCAGCTCCTGCTTTATACCGTCTCAGAGAATTCGATCATCTTTTCGCCCGCCTTGAGCGTGACGTAAGCCTTCTTCCAGTCGGATCGCCGTCCGACATAGCGCCCCTGGCGCCGCTTCTTGCCGTGGAAGTTGGCGGTGCGCACGCACTGGACCTTCACCTTGAACATCTTCTCGACGGCGTCCTTGATCTCGATCTTGTTGGCATCCCTCAAAACCCTGAATGCCACCGTATGAAGGTTTTCCTTCATCAGCGTGCTCTTCTCCGTAATGACGGGGAGCTGCAATACGTATTCTCTCCGGTTCATCGGCTCAGTACCTCCTGGACCTTGAGGATGGCATCCTTGGAAAAGAGCAGCACGTTGCTGTTGACCACATCGTAAATGTTCACTCCCGTTCCGGGGACCAGCTTGACTCCCGGCAGGTTCCGCAGCGCCAGCAGCAGGTTCTTGTCACCGCTCGAATCGACCACCAGGATTTTCCCCGCAAAACCGAAATCCTTGAGGATCTTGAGGAAATCCTTCGTCTTGTGCCCTTCGAGCGGAAGGGCGTCCACCACGGTCACGGAGTTCCCGCTCAGCTTCGCCGACAGCGCCGAGCGCATCGCCCCGCGCAGCTTCTTGCGCGGAAAGCGGTAGCCGTAGTCCCTGGGCTTAGGGCCGTGAACCGTCCCGCCGTGCCGCCACAGGGGGCTGCGCACGCTGCCGATGCGCGCGCGGCCGGTTCCCTTCTGCCGCCACAGCTTCTTTCCGCTCCCGCTCACCTCGCCCCGGACCTTGGTGCAGGCCGTTCCGGAGCGGAGCGAATCATTGTAGTGCTTCACCGCTTCCCAGATGAGGGGCTGATTGAAATCGGCCTTGAACACTTCGTCGGAGAGCTCGATCTTTCCGACCACCTCATTGGCAAGGTTTTTAACCTCAATTTCCGCCATTACCAACCTCTCGAATTTCGAATGACGACCGGCCCGGCGGGCCGGCGATCCGCCGATCCTTAAGCCTTCCTGATTACGACATAGCCGCCGTTGCGGCCCGGTACGGCCCCCTTCACCAGAAGGAGGTTGTCCTGTTCCTCGACCCGCACGACCTGCAGATTCTGAACCGTCACCCTTTCGCTCCCCATGTGTCCCGCGGCCCGCATCCCCGGCATCACACGGCTCGGGTAGGCGCTGGCGCCGATCGACCCCGGGGCACGGTGGAACATCGAACCGTGGCTCTTGGCGCCGCCGCCGAAATGGTGCCGCTTGATCAACCCGGCGAACCCCTTCCCCTTGCTGGTCCCCCAGATGTCCACCTTGTCGTTCGCCTGGAAGACCTGCCCGACGAGGATCTGCGTCCCCACCGCCGGATCCTCACCGGCCTGGGCACCCCCGAACTCCCGCAGCACGCGGCACGGCGGCACCTCCGCCTTCTTGAAATGCCCGCTTCGGGGTTTCTTCACCCGGGAAGGTCGCATGAATTCCACGAGGCCCAGCTGGAGCGCTTCGTACCCGTCGGCGTCCTTCGACTTGGCCTGAACCACGACGCAGGGACCGGCCTTGATCACCGTGACCGGGACGACGGTTCCGTTGTCGTCGAACACCTGGGTCATGCCCATCTTAATTCCAATCAGTCCATCAACCATAGTTGCACCCGGTTAGATTTCGGCGGAAAGCAAGCGGCTCATCTCCGCCCCGCAGCCTCCCTGTTCGTTATCACGCAAGTCCCTACTTGTGCTCCGTGCCGAAAGCCTTGATTTCGACATCGATGGCCGCGGGCAGGTCCAGCTTCATGAGAGCGTCGACGGTCTGCGGCGTGGGCTCGAGAATGTCCACCAGCCGCTTGTGCGTCCGGATCTCGAACTGCTCCCGGGATTTTTTGTCCACGTGAGGCGAGCGCAGAACACAGAATTTGTTTTTGACCGTGGGCAGGGGAATCGGCCCGGAAACACGGGAACCGGTCCGCTTTGCGATATCCACGATCTCAGAGGTGGACTGGTCCAGCACCCTGTAGTCGTAAGCCTTCAGCCTGATTCTTATTTTTTCGTTCAGCATGTCGTTCCGCTTACTCCAAAATGTCCGAAATGGTGCCGGCGCCCACGGTCCTGCCACCCTCGCGGATCGCGAACCGCAAACCCTTTTCCATCGCTATCGGAGTGATCAGC
>JAFGSS010000122.1 GCA_016934555.1 Acidobacteriota bacterium
CTCGCTCATGAACCCAGATTATGCCGCCCCGCCGCGCGCGTCAACGGCTTTGCCCGGACCCGCCCACGGCCGCCCCCCCCGCCCCGTTTCGCGCGGGGTGGTAGAGCGGTTCGCCGTATTGCCCGACGCCGAACCGGGCGATCACGCGCCCCCCCTCCTCCCCGGTGAGAAACTCGTAGAATGCTTCGGCCAGCTCCCCGTTGTAGGAGAGGTGGGGGTGTTTCTCAGCGCTCACCAGGCAGATCTCGTAGCGGTTGGGCGGGCCCAGGACGAGGAGCCTGAGGTTCTTCGTCTTCCCCTTGTGCATGGCCCAGGTCGAGGAATCGAGCATATGGTATTGCCCGCGCGCATCGGCATCGAGGAGCGAATCGAGCATGAACCGGCCGCTGGTCGTGTACCAGCCGTTTCCGGCGGGGTCCAGGCCCAGGGATTCCCAGGTCCTCCGCTCCAGCAGGTGCATGCCGCCGCCGTCCCCCCGGGACAGGTAGGGGGCCCCGGCGCGGAAGATCCTCCGGTGCGCCTCCCCGAGGTCCCCGACTCCGTCGATCCCCGCCGGGTCGCCGAGCGGGCCGACGATGACGGTGTAGTTGTGCATCAGGTCGGTCCTCCGGGCCGCGTGTCCCTCGGCTGCGAAGCGGGCCGTGGCCTCCTTCTCGTGGCCGATCGTGATATGGGCCAGCCCGTTCCGGCCCAGATCGAGGCCCGGTCCGGTCGGGGTCTTGATGCAGCGGACCACGCTCCCGTGCCCGGCCGAAAACTCCCGGGCGAGTTCGTCGACCAGCCCCAGTTCGTAGGGGCTTCCCGTGGCCACCACGATCTGCCCGTATTCCGGCGCCGGCGGGGGCGTGCGCTCGTGGGCCGGGAGCGCCCCCCCCCAGGCGAGGAGCGGGTAGGGCCGGGGTTCACCAAAGAGGCGTTCGAGGGAGAGGGTGGGAAAACCGAGGATCATCCCCTTGATATAGCCATGGAGCACTTCCCATTCGGCGGGGGTGAGCGTGCCGTCGGACTGCTTCTTCTTGTAGGCGAAGAAATCCTCCGGGTAGTGCTCCGGCTTCATCCGGACATCCACCGCCGTCCGGGTCGATTTCCGGATGAAGGTGAAGGCGATCAGGTCCCGGTCGCGCGCCATCCCCTCCGGGGGCCGCGTCGGGGCTTTCCGCCCCTCGCCCGTCATGAGGAGGTCGAGGAGATCGAACCCCCCGGCCAGCGGCGCCCGCGTAAGGATCTCGAGGTCCTTCCGGTCCGGGACCTCCTCGCCGAACAGGAGCCGGATGCCGTACTGCGCCGCCCGGAAGGTGAGAGTCAGCCCGGGGCAGGAGTGGCCGTGAAACCTGTAGGCCTCCCCGAGGGTGATGCTCCGGACCCCCGCCTCCGTCCGGATCCGGATCGGATCGACATCGGCCACCCGCTCCTGCACCCCCCGGGCCTGGTGGCAGGAGGCGCATTCGGCCCCCCAGCCGCCCCGGGCCGTCAGGAGCGCGAGGAGCGCCGTCGTGATCGCGAGCGCGGGCATTCTCCCTTTCATCGCTCCCCCCCCATGCGATAGTCGAGGAAATCCCCGACGAAAACGATGTGTTCGAGCGGCAGGTCCCTCCCCGCCATCAGCGGCACGATGGTCTCGAGGGTGCCGCGGACCACCGATTCCCGACCTTCGTAGCCGGCATAGAACACCACGGCGACCGGGGTCGCCGCCGGATATCGGGTCGTGAGCTTGCGCATCATCTCCGGGAATTCCGTTTTGTGGGTGAACAGGACCAGGCTGCACCGGTGCGCGGCCAGCTCCTCCAGCCTGTCTCCGCTCCGCGCCCGGTCGGTGGTCAGGATGATGGTGTGGGTGTCGGGGGACCAGGTGGGGTCGCGTCGCAGGGCGGCGAGCCCCGCGTTGAAGGAGCTGACGCCGGGGACGACCTCCATGCCGGAATCCCCGAACTCCCCGAGCAGCCACACCCAGGGGCCGTAGATCAGCGGGTCGCCGCTGTCGACGAAAACGATCTTCTTTCCCTCACGCAGAGCGCGTTTCACTTCGCGAACGAGCCCCCCGCGGGTTTTTCCCCCCTCGGTCGGCGCCGGGGCCTTCCCGGCGACCGCATCGTTGCTGTCCGAGCGGGCGTGATGCCGGGTAACGCCCGAACCGGAAAGATCCCGGACGTCCTTCCCTTCGAATTCCGCCCCGAAGCGCTCCAGGAGGTCGGAACTCAGGGTAAAGACTATATCGGCTTCCCGCAGCCGTCCCAGGGCCCTGACGGTCGCGAGGTCCGGGTCTCCCGGCCCCATCCCCACGAGCGACAGCCGCCCCTCGCCGCCGAATACGGGCCCGGGACAGATCCAGGCCGCAAACAGGAAAATCCATGCCCCTTTCCAGGCTGCCCATCGACACATATCCATGCCTCCCGAAAAAGGGACATTATGTCATTTTTTCTCCATTGATGTAATATCCCGTAGACTTTTTCGGATTCCAGAAAGGACGTTCCCGGGGGCGGGTGCTCTACTTCCTTCTCAGCCTCGACGCCGGGACGGGGGCATCGGCGGGATAGATGGGATTCGCCAGGGTCCACCAGCCGGAGACCGGCTCGGCGACGAAGTCGATCCGGCGGACGTACTTGATGCTCTTGTAGGCGAGGTCGAGCGGGGCGACGAGGCGCAGCGGGGCGCCGTGATCGTGCGGCAGCGGTTTGCCGTTCAAGGCCAGGGCGAGCAGGCATTCCCTTGCGGGGTCGACGAGCGATTCGACCGGGAGGCATTCGATATAGTGGCCCTGCCCCCGGGGCGCGCTCGAGGTCTCGCCGAGGGAGTGAAAAACGGCGTACCTGGCCCCGGGAAGCGGGCGGGTGATCCGGGCGATTTCGGAGAAACGGAAACCTTCCCAGACGATGTCCTTCACCGACCACCCTTCGACGCAGTGCAGGTCGGAGGTCTGCGAGACCCGCGGCAGGGCGAGCAGCTCCGCATAGGAAAGCTCCACCGGATCGGCCGCCATCCCCCCGACGGCCAGACGGTAGGGTTCGCTCCTCCTCTCCTTTTTCCAGGAGAGGGAACCGGAGGCGGGATCGAAAAGGAACGTCTCCTTTTCGACCGTCCGGACGGGGAGGCTCCGGACGAAATAGGCCCGCACCGATGAAGGGAGGGAAGCCAGCAGCCCGGCGATGCCGAGCGCCCTGAGCGCCATCCGGCGCCCGAAATTCCGCGGGGTGGAAACGGCCAGGCCGGTCGACGGCAGCGTTTCCTGTTTCATCGGCGCCTCCTCCCATCCCGGGGTTGCAGGTTCTCCGTGTATTATACCCGAACGGCGGAGGGTGGTATACTCCTGCCGCTGTCATCATCGTCGTACATCCTTCACCCTAGAGGATCCTGTGAACGCGTTGGAATCATGGATCGAGGCGGCCAGCGGCGTGATCTGGGGCTGGCCCCTGCTCCTGCTGCTGGTGGGGACCGGCGTCTGGCTGACCCTGCTGCTGCGGGGACTGCAGTTCCGCCGGCTGGGCCGCTCCCTTTACCTGGCCCTGGTCCAGCGCCGGGAGGAGGGCGCCCGCGGGGACATCTCCCACTTCCAGGCGCTGATGACGGCCCTGGCGGCCACGGTCGGGACCGGCAACATTGCGGGGGTGGCGACCGCCATCGCCGTGGGGGGGCCGGGCGCCCTTTTCTGGATGTGGATCACGGGGCTCGCGGGGATGGCGACCAAATACGCGGAGGCGGTCCTCGGGGTGCGCTACCGCATCGCCGACCGGCGCGGCGAGATGAACGGCGGGCCGCAGTACTACCTGTCCCGGGGGATCGGCGGCCGCCGCGGCCGGTTTCTGGGGGGCGCCTTCGCCTTCTGTGCGGCCGGGGCCGCCTTCGGCATCGGTAACATGGTGCAGTCCAACTCCGTCGCGGACGCCCTGCGCAGGTCATTCGACATCGATCCCTTCTGGACGGGCGTCGTCATCGCGGTGCTGGCGGGCGCGGTGATCCTGGGGGGCATCCGCTCCATCGGGAAGTTCACCGGGTTTTTCGTACCGCTCATGATCCTGTTCTACATGGCGGGGGCGCTGGTCGTGCTGGCCGTCAACTGGCGGGGGATCCCGGAAATCTTCCTGTATGTCGTCGGCGACGCCTTCCGCCCGGCCGCGCCGGTCGGGGGATTCGCGGGGGCCACGCTGACGGCGGCGATCCGGATGGGGGTCGCCCGGGGGGTGTTCTCCAACGAATCGGGGCTGGGCACCGGCGGCATCGCGGCCGCCGCGGCCCAGACCCGCGATCCGGTGACCCAGGCCCTGGTGTCGATGACCCAGACCTTCATCGACACCATCGTCGTCTGCTCCCTGACCGGGTTCGTCATCATCGCCACGGGGGCCTGGACGCGCTCCGACCCCGCCACCGGGCTGGGGTGGACCGGGGCCCCCCTCACCATCGAGGCGTTCAGCACCGGGCTCCCGGGGGCGGGGGGGGGGATGATCGTGGCGGCCGGGCTGGCGCTGTTCGCCTTCTCGACCATTCTGGGCTGGGCCTACTACGGGGAGCGCAACATCGAATACCTGCTCGGGCCGAAGGCCGTCCTCCCCTACCGGGTGGCCTTCATCGCGGCTTCTTTCGTGGGCGCGTGGGTATTGACGCTCCCGAACATCCGGGGGTTCCAGCTGGTCTGGAATTTCGCCGACCTCATGAACGGGCTGATGGCGCTCCCCAACCTCGTCGGCCTCCTGCTCCTTTCCGGCGTGGTAGCCGGGGAGACGCGCCGGTACTTCCGCAGGAAGGATCCGCGGGGGTAAAAGGGTTTTTTCTGGACATTCACGGCCCGGTGTCCGATACGTTTTCAAGGAGGTTTCATGAAAAAACTGGTGATGACGCTCGTGTTCGTCCTGTCCGCCGCTTCGCTTCTGACGGCGGGCGAGGCCATATTCTACGGAGGGGCCCAGAAGCCGGGGACTCTCACCTTCGACGCGGCCGCCGAGGCGCCGGAAGAGCTGCTGGAGGGGGACTTCGGGGCCACGATGGGGGCCAGGTTCTCCGCGGGGCGCGTCCTCGGCTTCGAACAGAACATCAGCTTCAGTCCCAGGTTCGCCAAAGAGGGAGTCAAGGCGTTCCAGATGGATACCAACCTGGTCCTGCAGGCCCCGGGGAGGGTCGTCCCCTACGCGACGGCCGGCATCGGGTTCATCCGCACCTGGGGCCCCGATTCCGATCCGGACATGGATCTGGAGGACCTGGCGGCCGCGGCCTTCGGTTTCGGCACCCGCTTCACGGTCAACTACGGCGGGGGGATCAAGCTGCGGCGCCTGCTGGGGCCCCTGGGCTTCAACATCGACGTGCGCGGCTACCAGGTCCCGGACGCGCAGGACGGCTCGCTCCATTTCATCCAGACCACGGCGGGCGCCGTCATCAGCTGGTAGGCGCGGCTCCCGGGACTTCCTCCGCGGGGCGGGAGTAGCAGGCCTCGACCCGGCTCTGGATCCCGCCCCGGGGGGTGAACTCTCCACGGATTCTCATGGAAACGGGGCGGCATGCCCCGACCAGGTCCCTGAGGATCCGGTTGACCGCGTTTTCGTAGAAGATGCCGAGGCTGCGGTAGGCGGTGACGTATTCCTTGAGCGATTTCAGCTCGAGGCACCACTCGTCGGGGACATAGGTCACGATCAGGGTCCCGAAATCGGGCAGGCCGGTCTTGGGGCAGATCGCCGTGTACTCGGGGATGACGATTTCTATCTCATAGTCCGGGTACTGGTTCTCCCAGCACTCGATTTCGGGCAAAGGCGCGTCGATTCCCGATTTGGCGTGATCTTCCGTATAGAGTCTCATGCACACAAACTAACATAAAGCGGCGGGAGATTCGAGCCCCCGGCCGGGCGTTTCATCCCCGCAGATCCCGGGCCCGACGGATCCATTCCCGGTTCCGTCTCCGGGCGCCGCGCGGGCTCGAGCGCGCCTGGTCGGCGATGAAGTCCAGGTGGAACATCATCCGCCCCGTGTCCCCCGCCTCCCGCGCCGCCCGCGCCAGCCAGTAATGGGCCTCGAGATCGTCGTTGCGCCCGAGGAGACGGGCCTCGAGGCACTCGATCGCCCCGTTTACCTTCCCCAGGTGCAGGCGGGCCTTGCCCGCTTCCCGCAGGGCGGCGCCGTGCCCGTATTCCGGGTCGAGCCGCAGGACCTCTTCGTACCGGCCGAGGGCCCCTTCCCAGTCCCGCTCCCCCTCCAGGGCCCGGCCGAGCAGGTAGTGGGTGCGCGCGTCCTCCGGAGCCAGCGCGGCGGCCCGGGCGAAATAACCGCGGGCCCGGGCAGGGTCACGCCGCCGCAGGTGGGCGAGCCCCAGTTCGAGGTGGGCGTCCGGGCTTTCGGGGTCGGCGGTCAGGGCCTCGAGGTTCCGCCGGATGCGCCGCCGCTCGCCCCGGCCAGCCAACCGGGTGCGGAGCGCCCCGAGCGCCCCGTCGGCCGCCGGCGCGAGCAGGGCGAGGACAAGGGCTGGGGCGTACGAGGAAATCAGGACATAGGCGGGCAGGGTCAGGGCGGAAAGGAGGAGGGCCCCGGCGGCCGCGCAGGTCGACAGGCGGCCGAGGGTCCGGATCGCCCAGAACGTGTAGGCGAGGAGGAGGAGCGACCGGAACAGGATGCCGAAGGAGATCTCCACGTACCCGGCGATCAGAAAATGGGGGACCAGCCACTGGACGGGGGCGGTGACGAGGCAGAGGGCGCCCCAGAGAGGGAGCAGCGCGGACGCGTGAGCGCGCCATTCCTGCCGGGAGAAGAACAGGCCGGTCCCGTCGAACGAAAGCGCGTTCCCGAAGGCGACGACGGCGGGCACGTAGACCGGGAGGAGGAAGGCCAGGGCCTGGACCAGGTTGAGATCCAGCAGCAGGCCGATTCCCCCGGAGGGGCGCCCGATCAGCTCCGGCAGGTCGGCGTAGACCGCGCGGCGCACGAGTCCATATGCCGCGAGCCCGGCGCAGAAAAAGGCCCCCCCCGCCCCGACCGCCCCCCGCTCCCCCAGGGCGCGGAGGGCCCGGCTGCGGAAGGCGAGGGAGCCCAGGATATCCGGCAGGAATTTCATGGGCTCAGCTTGTATCCGACGCCGTAGATGGTGAGGATATGCCGCGGGTTCCGATAATCCTCCTCTATCTTCTTCCGCAGCTTCACGATGAAATTGTCCACGGTGCGGTTGGTCGGGAAATTGTCGGTCCCCCATACCCGGTCCAGGATTTCGTCGCGCGAGACGGGCTGGTTCGCCCGGGAATAGAGCAGCTTGAACAGCTCCACCTCGTAGTGGGAGAGCGAATGCTCCTTCCTTCCGCGCCTCACGATGAAGTGCTTCACGTCCACCCGGCTCGGGCCGACCTGCACGACCTCCTCGTCCCGGGCGTACCGCCCCCGGCGCCGCAGCAGGGCCATGACCCGGGCCAGGAGTTCCCCGACGGCGAACGGCTTGGTCAGGTAGTCGTCGGCCCCCGCCTTGAACCCGCGGATCTTGTCGTACTCCTGCGCCTTGGCCGTCAGCATCAGGATGGGGGTGCCGAGGCCCCGGGCCCGGATCCGTTCGCAGACCTCGAGCCCCCCGATATCGGGCAGCATCAGGTCGAGAATGAGGCAGTCCGGCTCCTTCCGGGCGACCGCTTCGAGCCCCTCCTCTCCCGTTTCCGCCCAGACGACTTCATAGCCTTCGAACTCGAGGATGTCCTTGAGCCCGCGGACCATCTCTTTTTCGTCTTCGATTACGAGGATTCTGTGCATGACCGCGCCGGGACTCACCCGGCCTCCGGAGTCCCGCCCGCCGGGGCGGGATCGTCGGGCGCCGGCCGGATGGGGATCCTGAGCGTAAAGACGCTCCCTTCGCCCGGTTCGCTCTCAACCGAAATGCTTCCCCCGTGCATCCGGGCCACATGCCGGGTGATGGCCAGGCCGATCCCGCTGCCGCGCACCCCGTGAACGGAGGCCCCGCTGCCGCGATAGAACTGGTCGAAAATTTTGTCCTGCTCAGAATGGGGGATCCCCTGGCCTTTGTCAATCACCGCAAGGCTGACGTCCCCGTCGGTCCGCTCGACCCTCACCTCCACCTCCTTCCGGTCCCCCGAGTACTTGATGGAATTATCGAGGAGATTGAACAGGGCCATGGTCACCGCGCTGCGGTCCGCGCGGGTGTCGGGGATCCCGGGCTCCACATGGAGCTCCATCCTGAAACCGGCCTTTTCGGCCTCGTAACGGTAGGCCTCGATCGCGTTGGCGACAAGGCTTCCGAGGTCGACCCTCTCGAAATGCTTCTGCTCGACCCCGCGGGAGAGGCCGGCGAAATCGAGGAGGTTGTTGATGAGGCGCGACATGCGCTCGCTTTCATTGTGAATGACCCGGGTGTATTCGGCTCGCTTGGACTCCCCCTGCACCCGTCCCGACACCAGCATCTCGCTGAACATGCGGATCAGGGAAAGCGGGGTCTTCAGCTCGTGGCTGACGTTGCTGATGAAGTCCTCCTTCAGCTGGCGCAACTGCCGGTCGTGCCTCCACCCGATGTAGATGATGGCCAGGCTGAAGAAAATCAGCAGCATGCTCAGGATGATGAAGAAGAGGCTCGTACGCCGCTGGTTCCTCACCCCCAGTTCCAGCTCGGTGTAGTTGCGCGGCACGATCTGGAGGATCCATTTGTAGAGCGTCGTCGGGAAACGCCTCTCGAAGAAATATTTGGAGTCGCGCGAAATGGGATGACCGTAGATGCCGTTGTTCTCGAAATCAACGATGCTGACGTAGAAGCGGTCCTCCAGGTCCCGGAGCCGCCGGTCGAGCAGGCCGAGGATCGCGTCGAAATTCATCTGGTAGCAGACCAGGATCGGCTTCCCCTCGCGCGTTTCCTTCAGGAAGTAGGAAGCGAAGAAGTAGTTATTGGGGCGCTCCATATGAAGGTGGTGGGGCTGGTCGGGGACCAGGCGCCCGAGGTCCAGGTCGCGCACGTTGAAACTGGCCCGGAAGGCCCCCCACTGGTTCCGGATCTCGTGGGAGTAGGAGGGAAAGAGCGGGTAGTTGCTGTCCGGGCTGAGGATATACACCTGGTCCACGTTGAGGTCCGCCGCCTTGACCGCCTCCACCATCTCGGGCCACCGCGCGGGCTCGTTCACGTCGATCATGTCGTCGAGGATGAGATCGTTGTCCACGATCCTCTGCTCGATGCGGTCCACGTACTGCTGTGCCAGCTTGATGTTGCTCTGCACCAGGGTGGTTTCCGCCAGGTTTTCGCGCCCGACGGTGTAATGGTAGCTTACGAACGAGAGCGCCGCCGTCGAAACGACGATCAGGCCGATCGCGAGGAAGATCACGGGCGAGCTGTGCGTAAACGGGATTCTCATGGCCGCTGTCCATTCTACCCTGCGGCCGGGCGGCCGGGCGGGAAAATCCGCTCCAGGGCGGGCGCCCTCCTACGGGGCGGCTGGAGGCGGAGAGCCCGACTTTTCGAGCAGGGCGACATCCCCGACCCCCGCCCTCTTGGCGATGTCGAGCAGGATGAAAACGTCCCCGTAGGGAAGCGAGGAATCCCCGCGGATGAACATGTTTTTCGCGGCGCGCCGGGCAAACACCTCCGTCAGCGTCGATTCCAGCTCGGACAGGGTCACGGGCTGCTGGTTCAGCCGGACCGTGTGATCGCTGTCTATTTCGACGATGATGGAATCGGGCTTGACGTTTTTGGGCTGCTCCGCCGGCGCCGGCTGGGGGACCCGCACCGGGTGCTCATGCTGCTTGAGGGGGACGGCGACCATGAAAATGATCAGCAGGACCAGGAGGATATCGATATAGGGGGTGATGTTGATGTCGGATTGATACCCTTTTTTCCCCGTGTTCATCGCCATGGCATACGCTCCTCGCCGCCCCTCGAGCCGGGCCTCTGCGGCACCGTCAGTACAGGCGGAAAACAACCTCGATGTTCGCCTGGACATCCACCGGGACGCCGTTCATGGTGCCGGGGCGGAAGCGCCATTTGGACGCGATCGTCTTGATGGCCGATTCGTCCAGCCCGTGCCCCAGGCCGCGCAAAACCTTGAAACTGTCGACGCTGCCGTCCCTGCGGATGATGGCCTGGATGAGGACGGCCCCTTCGATCCGGGCCTTGCGCGCCTCTTCGGTGTAGGCGGGGAGCGGCTGCAGCACCGCCACGGGGTCCTTCACTCCGTTACCGGCCACGTAGGGGCCCACCCCGCTGCCGATGCCCCCGCCGCTGCCGCCCCCCATCCCCCCGCCGCTGCCGGGACCGACCCCGGAGCCGCTGCCGGAACCGACTCCGGTCCCGCGCCCCGTGCCGATGCCGCCGCCGCTGCCGCTGCCGGAAGAGCGGGAATAGTTCGGGGGGGCGGAGATGTCGCCGATCGGGAGCGAAAGGTCGCGCGGAAGATCGATCGGCATCTCGACACTCGCCACCTGGGCCAGCAGGTCCTCCGCGGGGAGAAGGGGCTGCGGGTTGTCCGGGTCGGGCGCCATCATCTGCACCCGGGTGGTCTCCGGCATCTCCCCGGTCGCCGCCGGTTCCTTCTGATTCTTGCCGCCCCCGCCGCCGCCGCCGCCGTCCCGTCCGTCCCCTTCAAAGGGGAGGTACACCGGGTTGCTGACGTAAACCACGTTTTCATCGACCGGGGCCGGGGGTTCCGTCTCGCTCACCACCACCATAATGAGACCCAGGACCGCCGCGTGGATGAAGATCGACAGCATCCCCGCTTCCATCTTCCTGGTGCGCCCCTGGGCGCGTTCCTCCTCGAGTCCCTCCGGATCGGCAAAAACCGAGGGGATGAAGCCGGGCCCGCGGGTCCGTGTAAAGAAATCGGCCAGGAAACCCTTCCAGCTGAAGGGGGTTTTGGGCGCGTCGTCCACGTAGTGGAACAGGGAGGGCACGGTCCGCGGCGCCCTCCGCCATTCCCTGAAACTCCTGACCGGGTGGGTGAGGAAACTCCAGTCGATGTCCCTGAAGGCGCTCTCCTCGGGCGTTTCCCTGACGTAGTGAAAAAGCGAGGCTTGTGTCCGGGTCCGGGGGGGAAGTTTGATGCGGATATTGTCGTCGCTTTCCTTCATTTTCATATCTTCCGTCGGACTGAGAGGGACCCCTTCCCCATGTCCTTTTACTTCCCCGGGCACCGGCCGGTTCCAATAAATCGAACCCCGCCGCCCCACCAGGAATGAGACGCTCCTCCCGGGGGAGGGTCTCATTATTTACGCCCTGTCCCGCTGCCGGAACGGGACCGCCCCGGGGGCCCTGGAACCATTGTACCATCCGGCGGGGGACGCGGGGAGCGCACGCGGCCGGCCGCGCACGCTCCCCGCCGGCTAGGAGGCGTCCGAACGGATGCGCATCCCGTAGAAAGAGCGCAGCACGAAAATCATCGAAATCACCAGGAACACGGCGGCGATGATGCGGGTGGTGCCCGCGGCCGTCTCCGACATGCTTACGGCCAGCTCCACCGCGAGCAGCCCGAACAGGGTCGTGAACTTGATCACGGGGTTCATGGCGACCGAGGAGGTGTCCTTGAAGGGGTCCCCGACCGTGTCGCCCACCACCATGGCGGCATGCAGCGGCGTCCCCTTCTCCTTCAGGTCCACCTCGACGATTTTCTTGGCGTTGTCCCACGCCGCCCCGGCGTTGGCCATGAAAATGGCCTGGAACAGGCCGAAAAGGGCGATGGAGATAAGGTAGCCGATGAAGAAGAAGGGCTCGATGAAGGCAAAGGCCAGCGTCGAGAAAAAGATCGTCAGGAAGATGTTGAACATCCCCTTCTGCGCGTAGCGGGTGCAGATCTCCACCACCTTCTTGCTGTCGCTGACGGAGGCTTTTTCCACCCCTTCCAGCTTGATATTGGCCTTGATGAACTCCACCGCGCGGTAGGCTCCCGTGGTGACGGCCTGGGTCGAGGCTCCCGTGAACCAGTAGATGACGGCCCCCCCCGTAATCAGTCCCAGCAGGAAGGGGGGATGGAGCAGAGACAGTTTTTCGATGTATTCGATGGCGAGTCCATGGGTAAGCAGAACGATGATCGAAAAAATCATCGTCGTGGCCCCGACCACGGCCGTGCCGATCAGCACCGGCTTCGCCGTCGCCTTGAAGGTATTGCCGGCGCCGTCGTTCTCCTCGAGCAGGTCCTTGGCCTTCTCGAACCGCACGTCAAAGCCGTACTCCTTCTTGATTTTCTGCTTGACGTCCGGGATCTGTTCGATCAGGGACAGTTCAAAAACCGACTGGGCGTTATCGGTAACGGGGCCGTAGGAATCGACCGCGATGGTCACGGGTCCCATGCCGAGGAAACCGAAAGCCACGAGCCCGAAGGCGAAGACCGCGGGCGCCAGCATCAGGGCGCCGAAACCGAAGGTGCTCACCAGGTAGGCGACCGTCATCAGCGCCACGATCGCGATGCCGAGCCAGTAGGCGCTGAAGTTCCCGGCGACGAAACCGGAAAGAATGCCGAGCGAGGCGCCCCCTTCCCGGCCCGAAGCCACCACTTCGCGCACGTGGCGCGATCTGGTGGAGGTGAAGACCTTGACCAGTTCCGGGATGATGGCCCCCGCGAGGGTTCCGCAGGAGATGACGATCGAAAGCTTCCACCAGAGGGTGCCGTCCCCCAGCGACCCGATCAGGAGGCGGGAAACCAGGAAGGTGATCGCGACCGAGATGAGCGACGTCAGCCAGACCAGGCTCGTCAGCGGCGCCTCGAAATTCATTTTTTCCGCGTTTTTATAACGCATCCGCGCGACCGACTCGTTGATCAGGTAGGACATCCCGCTCGCGAGGATCATCATGATGCGCATGACGAAAATCCACACCAGGAGCTGGACCTGGATGAGTTCGCTCGGGACCGCGAGCAGGATGAAGGAGATCAGCGCGACCCCGGTCACACCGTAGGTTTCGAACCCGTCCGCCGTCGGCCCCACCGAGTCCCCGGCGTTGTCGCCGGTGCAGTCCGCGATGACTCCGGGATTGCGGGCGTCATCCTCCTTGATTTTGAAGACGATCTTCATCAGGTCCGAGCCGATGTCGGCGATCTTGGTGAAGATCCCGCCGGCGATGCGCAGGGCGGCCGCACCCAGCGATTCCCCGATGGCGAAGCCGATGAAGCAGGGACCGGCGTAGTCCCCGGGGACGAAGAGCAGGATGCACAGCATCATGAACAGTTCGACGCTGATCAGCGCCATGCCGATGCTCATCCCCGCCTTCAGGGGGATGGCGTAACAGGGAAACGGGCGCCCCTCGAGACTCGCAAAGGCGGTCCGGGAATTGGCGAAGGTGTTGATGCGGATTCCGAACCAGGCGACCCCGTAGCTTCCACCGATGCCGATAAGACTGAATATGAGGATGATGGCAACCTTTTCGGCGGCGAAATGCTGCAGGAACCCGAAGTAGACCACCATGATGATGCCGATGAAAACCTCGAGGATGAGGATGAATTTGCCCTGGGTGACGAGATAGGTCTTGCAGGTTTCGTAGATGAGCTCGGATATCTCCCGCATCGACTTGTGGACCGGGAGGTTCCGGAGCTGCGTGAAGATGACCAGGCCGAACAAAAGCCCCAGCACGCATACGCCCAGCCCCACCTTCAGGAGCGTTCGGGCGTTCCATCCGTGAAAATCAACCTGGCCCAGATCCGGAAGCACCAGGGACGCTTCCCCGCCGCTGTGGGCCACCGGCGCGGCCTCCACCTGCGCCTCCGCCGCCAGGGGCGCGGCAAGAGCGCCGAACAGGAACATCATGAGCATCACCGCCCTCGCGCGGGTGATGGTGCTCCCCGAGTGATTAAAAAGTGTCGCCATCATTCTGGATTCTCCCGAGTAGTAAAGGGTGCGCGAACTCTGCTCTCAACCCAAGGCCGAGTCTTTCAATCGTGACTGAGGGGGGATTATAACCTCCGTCCCCCGATTTTCAAACAGCGGAAAGCCGGTTAAGTGGACGGGGCCGGCCCGCCCGAAACTAGGCGAAAGCAAGCCGGCAGAAAGTGATGGCCGCGACGATGCTGACCACGTCGGCGACGAGGCCCGCGAACACCGCGTGCCGGGCCTTCTTGATGCCGACCGCGCCGAAATACACGGCCAGGACGTAAAAGGTGGTCTCCGTGCTCCCGTAGGCGGTGGCGGCCAGCCGGCCGATGAAGGAATCGGGCCCGTGCACCTGGATCAGTTCCGTAACGATGCCGAGCGACCCCCCCCCGGACAGGGGCCGCATGAGGGCCAGCGGGAGAACTTCCACCGGGAAACGGAGCCATGCCAGAAGCGGGCCGAGCCCGCGCGACAGCATCTCGATCGCCCCCGCCGCCCGCAGCATGCCGACGGCGACAAGGATGGCGACCAGGTACGGGATGATGCGGATGGCCGTCTGGAAGCCCCCCTTGGCCCCCTCCACGAAGCTCTCGTACACCTTGACCCCCTTTGCCATGCCGTACAGCGGAATGGCGACCAGGAAGAGCGGGATCGCCCAGGCGGAGATGGTTCCCATGATCTGCTGCATCATCGCGCATCCCCCCCCCGGTCGACGGCGAAAAGCGGGATCTTTTCCAGGATCTTGACCGCCGTAACCCCCGCGGTCAGGGCGCAGAAAGTGGCCGCGATCGTCGTCCCGATGATGGCCGCGGGGTCCCCGGACCCGGCGGAGGCCATGACCCCGATCATGGTGGCGGGGATCAGCTGGAGGCTGGCGGTATTGATGGTCAGGAAGGTGCACATGGCGTTGGTGGCGACTCCGGGCCTGCGGTTCAGCGTTTCCAGGTCCTCCATGGCTTTTATGCCCAGGGGGGTCGCCGCATTGCTCAGTCCCAGCATGTTGGCGGCGATGTTCATCGTCATGCTGGCCATGGCCGGATGCCCCTTCGGGACATCGGGGAACAGCCATTTCAGCACGGGGGCGATGACGCGGGCCAGGAGCGCCATCAGGCCCGAGTCTTCGGCGATCTTGACGATCCCCAGCCAGAGGGCCATGACGCCGATGAGGCCCAGGGCGATGGTCACCGCACCGGAGGCCGAATCGACGGCGGCTTTGGTGACTGCTTCAATTCTGCCGTTGACTCCGCCCAGGACAACGGCGAGAACAACCATGGCAAGCCATATGTAGTTCAGCATGATCCGGCCTCCTCCAGGCGCCGAGTGTGTCGCGTGCCCCGCATCCTATCACGCGGGCGGGCAAAAACGACTTTAAAATAATACGAACAAGGGGCTTTACAGCCGCCGCGACAGTCTGGTACAGTGCATAGCCGATGCCTCCCTCATCCATATCATCGGCGGTTTGCCAGTTGCCAGGCGAGAGTGGCCTATGAACCTTCAGGGTTCCATCAACGAAAACCAGAATGCCCTATCTGGGCTATATCTTAAACTAAAAAAAAGGTTTACTGAGAACGGCCTGATCCTCGATCTCTGGGATTCGATGGAGAGCGACATCGGGCAGCAGATCCGCAGCCTCAAAGCGCTCCCCCCCTCCTTCTGGCGCCAGCTGAAGCAGGCGGCCGATGCCCCGAAGCCCTCTTCGCTTGGGAAGAAAAAAGACCATATCTTTGAAAAAGAAGATGTTATATCCCTGCAGCGCTCCTTCGAGATCGCGCTCGAAGCGGAGGAACCCGTCATCCTCGAGATCTATGTCCCGATCATCCGCAACCTCCGGAAGAACTGGACCAGCGAATCGCTCGATTTCTACATCCTCGTAAAAGCCCACCTCGCCCGGATCGTGCGGGTTACGGAGTCCTTTGCCGGAGACCCGCTGCTGGTCCAGCGTGCCAATATTCTCCTGCAGGGGTTCGAAAAAGAAGTCCAGGAACGTGAAGAGGAACTCCCCCCCCCGGTAAACCGGGTTTTTGCCGGCCCGGCCGCCCGGAAAAAGACGCCGGCGGCAAAGGCCCCGAAGAAGGGGGTAGCCAAGGTCCCGAAGAAGGCGGCGCAAGCGGCCGCTTCCCCCAAATCCCCCGCAAAATCACACCGGAAACCTTCCAAGGCCCCGGCCAAGAAGGTCGACCTTCAGCGCAGGCGCGCCCGCCGCTAGCAGTCCGAAACCCGGGGCGGCAGGTTGCTTTTTGGCGGATGCGAACCCATACTTTGATAAGGAAAAGGTGATCGCCCGGACGGTTTGCCGTTCGAGCGCGGTCGGGGAGGATGGAGTGTCTGAATGTAATGGCCCTAAATGGCCGAATCCGGATGAGTTACGAAAGGACATGGAGGAGTTTTTCTCCAGCAAGTACGGCAACCAGATCAGGCTCGGGGTTCTTGGCTCCGAACCGGACGAGGCCCGGACCGCCGAGGAGGGCACGGAAACCAGCGAAGCCCCCCTCGACCTCAAGTTCGACTACCTTCCGAGGGATATAAAAAAATACCTCGACCGCTTCGTAGTCCGGCAGGACGACGCCAAAAAGGTCCTGGCGACAGCCATATGCGATCATTATAACCATATCCGGCGCTGCTCCGCCAAGGGCCCCTGCAACGATTACGCCAAGCAGAACATCATCATGCTCGGCCCCACCGGGGTAGGGAAAACCTACCTGGTCCGGACCATCGCCGACCTCATCGGGGTCCCCTTCGTAAAAGGGGACGCCACCAAGTTTTCCGAAACGGGTTATGTCGGGGGGGACGTGGAGGACCTGGTAAGGGAGCTGGTGCACAAGGCGGACGGAAACGTACGCCTGGCGGAGTACGGCATCATCTACCTCGATGAAATTGACAAGATCGCCAGCCCCACGAACATCCTGGGAAGAGACGTCAGCGGGGGAGGGGTGCAGCGCGGCCTGCTCAAGCTCATGGAGGAAACGGAAGTCAGCCTGCGCACCCCGTTCGACCTGACCTCCCAGCTGCAGGCGGCCATGGAGTTTCAATCCAAGGGGAAGGTAGCCCGGTCGGTCATCAACACCAGGCACATTCTTTTCATCGTCAGCGGCGCCTTCAACGGGCTCTCGGACATCATCCGCAAACGCCTGGGGGGCAAAGCTATCGGCTTCAACGCCGAGGGGCGCCGGGCGCCGAAGGACGAGGATTATTTCCGGGCGGTCAAAAGCGTCGACTTCATCGAGTACGGGTTCGAATCGGAATTCGTGGGACGGCTCCCGGTGGTGGTCGCCTGCCACGAGCTCGGGGTGGAGGACCTGTTCGAGATCCTCAAGAATTCCGAGGGCTCCATCATGCGCCAGTACATCAACGCGTTTGAAGCCTATGGAATCGAGATGTCCCACACCGATCCGGGCCTGCACCGGATCGCCGAGCGGGCCTACGAGGAGCATACGGGGGCCCGAAGCCTGGTCGGGGTCTGCGAGCGTATTTTTCGCGAGTACAAGTACCACCTCCCCCATTCGGCCGTAGACCGGCTGGAATTGACGGAGCGGCTGGTGGATCACCCGGACGAGGTGCTCGAGGAGATCCTGCAGTCGGCCCGCGCCATCCGGCTCCGGGAAATGGACGCCGCCCTCGATGCGATCGCCCGGGAGTGGTCGCAGAAGAACGGCGTCGAGATCCACCTGCAACCCGAGGCGGCCCGGATCCTGAGCCGTCAGGCCTACGAGAGCGGCGTCAGGCTGGAGGATGTTTTCACGGGGATCTTCCGGGACTACGAACATGGCCTGAACCTGATCCGCGGGGCGCAGGACATCCGGTTCGAAATCACTCCCGAGGTGGTGCGTGACCCGAAGGCCGCCCTGGACGAATGGATCCGTTCCTATTATGTAAGCAGGGAGAAGTAATTCAGCGGCCGGGAGGGGAGCGCCGCATCCCCTGGCGGGAGCCGCGGTCGGCAAGGGTGCGTTCGATGAAGCGCTGTATACCGGCCCGGCCGACCCCCCAGAGGGGGGCGATCAGTTCCTGCTCCGGAGCCGTACCGAACAGCCTCTCAATCTGGATATCGGGGCTCAGCCGCTCCAGGAAATCGGCTACCAGCTCCGCATATTCCCCGAGAGACGGAAGGGGAAAGGGCCTCTCGGCATATTCTCTTGCCAGGGCCGTGCCTCGCACCACGTGCAGGTGATGCAGCTTCAGAAAATTCACCCCCTGTCCCGAAAGGATATCGGCCTCGGCGAGGATCGCTTCACGGGTTTCCCAGGGGAATCCCAGGATGAGGTGGGCCCCGGTCCAGATCCCCCGGCCCCGGGTACCGGCCACCGCCCTCTGCCAGCAACCGAAATCATGCCCCCGGTTGATGCGCAGGAGCGTTTCATCGTAAACGGACTGGAGACCGTATTCCACGGTCACGAAACGGGTCCGGGCCAGGTTCTCGAGCCAGGCCAGTTTCTCCTCGTCGATGCAGTCGGGGCGGGTGCCCAGCGCCAGCCCCACCACGTCCGGGTGGTCCAGGGCGGCCTCGTAGAGCGGAACGAGCGTTTCGAGGGGGGCGTAGGTGTTGGTGAAGGGCTGGAAATAGGCTATGAATTTCCGCGCGCCGAATCGGCCCCGCAGGTAGTCCATCCCCTCCCTGAGCTGTTCGGAAACGGGGCGAAGGCGCGAGGCGTTTTTCGGCCGGAAGGAGTCGTTGTTGCAGTATGTGCACCCCCCGACCGACAGGGACCCGTCGCGGTTGGGGCACGTAAAACCCGCGTCGATGCTGACTTTATAAACCCGGCACCCGAATCTCTCCTTCAGGAAACGCCCGTAGGCGTTGTACCGGGGCTGCATGGCGGGGCTAGATCTTGACCCGGCTGTCGTCCTTGGGGCAGACCCAGAACATGCCTCCCGGCATTCCCGCGTACCGGATCACCTTGGTCGCCACCATCGGGGTGCCGCATTTCGGACAGGCGTGCGCATAGACCTCCGACTTGTTGCCGAGACTCGCGCGCGCGGTTTTGGATAACTTTTTCTTCTCTGCCATGGAATCCTTCCTTCCTGTTGGGCACCCGCGGAGCGCGGCGCCTCGAAACCGTGTAATTTACCGGTCCGCCCGGGAGCAGTCAATCGTTTTATGCCCCTCCTCACAGCAGGGCTTGACCGTATTCGTAACCGCGCTCGTACGCCCGGAGGTTCATATGCTCCGTCCCGTGGGGCACGGACGCCTTCACGGCCTCCTTCACGGCTTCATAATCGATCAGCCTGGTCACCGCGGTGAAGAACCCGACCATGACGATATTGAGGATCATTTTGCGCCCCAGCTCCTCGGCGAGCCGGGTGGCGGGAATGCCGAAAACCTTCATCCCCGATTTGAGCCCCTTGGGACGGACCAGTTCCTCCTCGATGATCACGATGGCGTTGTCCCTGGTTTCCGGCAGGAACTTGTTGAAGGCCTCCTGCGACAGCGCCATCAGTATTTCGGGCCGGGTCACGTAGGGGTAGAGGATCTTTTCGTCCGAGAGGATGACCTGGGCGCTGCAGGCGCTGCCGCGGGCTTCCGGCCCGAAACTCTGCGTGAGCGTCGCGTATTTGTTTTCGTAGATGCTGGCGGCACGGCCGATGATGATGCCCGCCAGGATGACCCCCTGCCCCCCCAATCCCGCAAATTTGATTTCCGTTGCGCTCATTGCACTCCCTCGTAAGGCTCGTAGAAAGGCCCGAACCGTTCCGCCATGGTCGTGTGGTACATGTCGAGGAAGGAAGGCTTTTCCCGGTCGATGAATTTGCCGCAGACGATCTTCCCCTTGAAATCCAGGCCGACCTCGCGCGTATCCGCCCCGTTGACGATGGCGCTGTTTTCCTTGAACGCCTTCATCATCGCCAGCCCGTCCCCGAGCTTGTTTCTTCTCCCGTAGAGGGTCGGGCAGGGGCTGATGATCTCCACGAAGCTGAGCCCGTTTTTCTGGATCGCTTCCCGGATCGATCTGGCCGCCTGCTTGACGTGATAGGTGGTCCAGCGCGCGACGTAGACGGCGCCGGCCGACTCGGCCAGGAACGGCAGGTTGAAAGGTTCCTCGAAATTGCCGTAGGGGGAGGTGGACGAAATGGCGTCGATCGGGGTGGTCGGCGTCAGCTGCCCCCCCGTCATCCCGTAGGTGAAGTTGTTGACGCACACGACCGTCAGGTCCATGTTCCTGCGCGCCGCGTGGATGAAATGATTGCCGCCGATGGCGAAAAGGTCGCCGTCGCCGCTGATCACGACCACCTTCAATTTCGGGTTGGCCAGCTTGAGGCCGGTGGCGAAGGGGATGGGGCGGCCGTGGGTCGTATGAAAGCTGTCCAGCTTGAGATAACCGGCCACCCGGCCCGTGCAGCCGATCCCGGACACGATGGAGATCTGCTCCCGCGGATACCCGCAATTCTCGATGGCCCGGATGAAGCAGTTGACCGTCGTCCCCAGTCCGCATCCGGAGCACCAGATATGCGGCATGCGGTCCATGCGCAGGTATTGGTTCACGGGGTTTACACGACTCATCGGGCCACCTCCTTCTTGTCCTTCAGGCGCGAGTGCCTGGCCGCATACAGGATCCGCTGGTAAATGGCCTCGGGCTCGTGCACCGTCCCCCCGGCGTGGGGGACCGGGTAGCAGGAGGACTTCCCCTCGATGACGCGCTGCAGCTCGAGGAACATCTGGCCGAAATTGAGTTCCGGCAGGACGAAGGCCTTCACATGGGAGGCCAGCGTGCGCAGCCGCTTCTCGGGAAAGGGCCAGGCCGTAATCAGGCGCAGGTGGCCGACCTTGAGCCCGTCCGCCCGGGCCATCTGGATCGCCTTCCCCGCCACGCGGGAGGTGATGCCGTAGGAGACGACCACCACCTCGGCATCCGCGGTGTCGGTCTCCTCCAACCGGATGATGCGCCTCGCGTTGTTACGGATCTTCTCCACGAGACGGCGCACGCAGCGGTCGTGCGCCTCGGCGTTCATCGCCGGGTAGCCCCTTTCGTCGTGGGTGAGCCCGGTGACGTGAAAGAGGTACCCGTCCCCGGCCTTGACCATGAGCGGAATCTCGCTGCGCCCGGCCTGGTAGGGGAGATATTTCCCCGGCTTCTGCGTCGTGTAGCGGCGGGGCGTCACTTCGATGTCCTCCGCCTTGGGAATGATGACCTTTTCGGTCATGTGCCCGACGCACTCGTCCATCATCAGCATGACGGGGACGCGGTACTCCTCGGCGAGGTTGAAGGCCGCGATGGTGAGGTCGTAGCACTCCTGGGGGCTGTTCGGGCAGAGGGCGATGATTTCATAATCGCCGTGGCTGCCCCAGCGCGCCTGCATCATGTCCCCCTGCGCGGGCATGGTGGGGAGCCCCGTGGAGGGGCCGCTGCGCTGGACATCCACGAATACGCAGGGAGTCTCCAGCATGGCGGCCAGGCCGACATGCTCCATCATCAGGGAAAGACCGGGGCCCGAGGTCACGGTCATCGCCTTGGCCCCCCCCCAGACGGCGCCCTGGATCGCGATGGAGGAAGCGATCTCGTCCTCCATCTGGATGAACATCCCGCCGACGGAGGGGAAACGGGCGGCAATCCTCTCGA
This sequence comes from Acidobacteriota bacterium, assembly GCA_016934555.1. GTDB lineage: Bacteria > Acidobacteriota > UBA6911 > UBA6911 > UBA6911 > UBA6911. Next base: position 21,291 of record JAFGSS010000122.1, read on the forward strand.
CCACCTCCGTCGAGGGGGTGATGGGGTACCCGGCTACGAAGCGGCATCCGGCCGAGAGCGCGCCCTCGCAACAGGCATGGTCCCCGTCGAGAAAGTGGGCCCCGGTCAGGACTCCTTTGGGATCGGCTTTCACTCGTTCTCCTTTCAGGCGACAACCTTTTCTTTCAGCATTCCGAAAATCGCAAAATCCGGACAGTAGGCGCCGCACAGATCACACCCGGTGCATGCTTCGGGCCTGACCGCCTGCGGGGTATGATACCCCTTGTCGTTGAACGTGTCGGAAAATGCAAGCACCCCGGAAGGGCAGAACTCGATGCAGAACCCGCACCCCTTGCAGAGTTCGGCATTGATGGTCACCACTCCCCGGGGCCCCCGGGATTTTTTGCCGTCTGACATAAAAGGTTCTCCTCCTTACTTTTCCCATCCTGTCCCTGTAAATCTACCGTCCCGGTATTCCGCTGGCAACCAAAAATCCCCCCCCCCGGGAACCCAAATGCCGGCACATTAACGGAATGCGATTTCATTTTCGATCTTCCCCCTTGGCCCTGGACCGCGTCTCCGGTACCATGGCGGCGGGATCTTTCCCGGGAAACGGAGGTTCAAGGATGTCACTCCCAATGGCCGCCCGTGCAGGCCTGCTGCTCCTGTGCCTGGGCATCGTCCGCCCGCCGTCCCAGGCCGCGGATCGGAAGGACGGGGCGCCGCTGGCGACCTTCGAGGGCGCCGTCATCACCGAGGCCGAAGTGCGCGGCGGGGCGCTCGCCGAACTGGAGGCGCTGGAGCTCCGGATCCTGCGGGATTCGGCCGCGCAGGCGCGCCGGCGGCATGAAATCATGGAGGCGTCGCTCGACCGTCTCCTCTGGGAAAAGCTCCTCGAAGCGGAGGCCCGCAAACAGGGGATCTCGGTGGCGGCGCTGCTCGAGAAGGAACTCCCGGCCGAAGCCATGGACCCGACGGCGGAGGAAATCGAGGCCTTCTACGGCGAGAACGAGGAACGCATCACCGTATCCAGGGAAGAGGCGCTGCCGCTGGTGACCGGACACCTCCGGCAGCAGCGGCAGGCACGCGCGCGGGAAAGGCTGATGAAGAGGCTGGAAAGCGAGCACAAGGCGATCCGAGTCCTTCGTCCGCTCCGTTTCGAGGTGCAGTCGTCCGGGCACCCCTCCCTCGGACCCGATTCCGCCCCGGTGGTCCTGGTGGTCTTTTCCGATTTCGAATGCCCCTACTGCCGGCACTACGGAGGGACCCTCAGAAAAGTCGCGGCGCGGTACGACCGGCAGGTGCGCCTTGTCTTCCGCCAGTTTCCGCTCCCGAGCCTCCATCCCGACGCCGAGCGGGCGGCCGAAGCCTCTCTCTGCGCGCACGATCAGGGCCGTTTCTGGGAGATGCACGACCTGCTTTTCGCCGGAACGGAGGGGCTGGGGGAAAACCAGATCGAGGCGATGGCCGCCTCCCTGAAGCTGGACGTCGCGGCCTTCGGGGCCTGCCTCCGGTCCGGACGCCACCGCGACCGTATCCGGCGGGACATCCGCGAGGGCTCGGCGGCGGGGACCGACGGCACGCCGACGCTGTTCGTCAACGGCAGGTATTTCGGAGGGATCCGGTCTTTCGAGGAGGTCGCCGCCATCGTCGAGGAGGAACTGGCCGCCGGGAAGTAAAAGGGACCGCCCGCGGATCTACAGGTAGTGATGGCGGAGGGCGTACTGCACGAGTTCGGCCGTCTTCCGGACATTCAGCTTGTCCATGATGTTGGCCCGGTGCCGTTCGACGGTCCTGACGCTGATGCAGAGCAGATCGCCGATTTCCTTGTTCGATTTGCCCTCGGCGATCATCTTCAGTATTTCACGCTGCCGCAGGGTGAGGTCCCCCCGGGGCGCGTCGTCCTCCCCTCGGCGCAGGCGCGCCCAGTTCCGCATCGACTGCTCCGCCAGGGCGGGAGATATATAGATCTTTCCCTCCCGGATGTTTTCGATGGCCGCGAAAAGCTCCCGTTCGGCGTCCTCCTTGAGCAGATACCCGTCGCATCCGGCGGAGATGGCCTGGTAGAGGTACTCCTCCTCCTTGTGCATCGTTAGAATGAGGATTTTCGCCCCGGGCTGCAGATGCCGGATCTCGGGGATGGCCTCGATCCCCCTGAGGTTGGGCATGGAAACATCGAGCATGATCAGGTCGGGCTCCACCCGGTTGAGCGCACTCAGCAGCTCCAGGCCGTCCCCCGCCTCTCCCACGATCTCCACGTGGCCATGATCCTCGAGGATCATTTTCAGCCCCCGGCGCACGAGGGCATGGTCATCGGCCAGAATCACACGATATCGCTTTACCATTCAGGCAACGGCCCCCGGCGGCATCGAATTGTCTCTGGTTTGCGGGCCCGGACCGGTCTCCATGCTTCCGGACCCCGTTTCGCGACTACCTTCCCACCGGTTGTGGAGGATGTCAACCTTTATCCGGGATCCGGCTCCATTTCAGGGACCCGGGCCTGACGGCCCGGGTCCCCGCGCTTTGGCGGCAGGGTGTTGCGGATATCGGGGCGGGAACGGCCCTGCCGGGCCGTCGTCATGAAGGATCCTGTTCTGCTTTCTCCTATCAGTTTTTCTAAGCCTCTTATAAGATCCCTTTCCCCCTCCCGCAACCTTGCCGGCGTCTCGCGCGGCCCGCCGGAACCGCAACAGGTCACCGGGCGCACTTCCGCTCGAGCCGCGCGAGGCGCCGGCAAAGCCGACCGTGCCACTTTCGGTAACGGTCCTCGGCCGTCCCCCCCGAACCGCACGATTCCCGGAGCCTGACCAGCGCCTCCCGGACCAGGCCCAGGGCCTTTTCCGGACACCGCGCGCCATGCTCGTAATAGATGGCCAGCTGCTCGTAGGCGTCGAACCCTTCGGGGGTCCCGTCCAGGAGCTTTTCCCAGAATTCATTGGACACCCGGAAATTGCGCTCCCGCTTGGCCATCAGGGCCAGTTCGCGCTGCGCGCGCAGTTCGGTCTCCCTCGGGAGTCCCTTTTCGAGCGACTTCCGGAACAGGCGCCCGGCAAGTGGGAGTTCCCCCGATTTCTGCAGCATCCGGGATATGCCGAAGAGTTCTCCGCCGGCGCAATCGCTGTGCTCGGGATCGCCGAGCATCCGGTTCAGGCGCAGGGCGAGCACCGCCAGGCCGCAAAGGTCCATCTGGTTGTGGCGGAAGACCTCAGCAATCGGACCCGCCGCCCCCCCCCGGATGAAATCAAAATACCTCTGGGGAATGGAGGCCGAAGGGATGTCGCCTCCCCGGTCGAACCCCAGCACGTGGCGCTCCACTTCCGCCAGGGCGACCGATTCCAGACTCCACCGCCACAGGCGCCGGGCGGGATAGAGCAGGTCCAGGTGCACCGACGGCTCCGGGATGGCGCCGAACCGGGCCAGGCGGTATCGGGTTTCGAGCAGCGGCCAGTCGAAACTCCTGCCGTTGTAGGTGACCAGCACCCGGAATCGGGCCAGGCGTTCGGAGAGCGCCTCCAGCAGCGACGGCTCCTCCCCGTAGTCGCGCATGAAAAACTGCTCCACGCTGAATCCGTCCGCCTCCCACCACCCGACACCCACAAGGAAGGGGCAGGTCCCGGTACCGCCGGACAACCCCGTGGTCTCGGTATCCAGAAAAATCCACCCCGCGGGGTCGCAGGGGGGCGGGACCGACCCGGGGGACAGCCGGCGCCAGGCCCCGGGAGCCAGGGGTTCCGCCGCGGGCCCGGCGAAACGGCGCCGCACCCGGAAATGGCTCCCGCGCCCGTTCTGCTCCATTCTTCCCCCCAGGAGGGAAGCCAGTTCCTCCGCGCGCCGTCGCCCTTCGGTCCGGTGAGCGTGCCCGCCGGCTCCCGATTTCGGCCGCAACGCCGCCACCTGGCATAATCTGTCCGGGATCGCCGTCATGGTTGCCGCCGGAGCTCCGTGGATTGTCCGCCGACCAGCCGCTGGAGAATGGCCAGGGCCGCTTCCTTCGAACGCTCCCCGGTTTCGCCCACCGGACCCACGCAGGAGGGGCACCCCTTGTCGCACTCGCACCCCGAGATCAACTCCAGCGTCCGTGCGAGCAACAGGTCGTGGATGCGGTACAGCGGCTCGCTCTGGCCGATGCCGCCGGGGTAGTTGTCGAAGAGATAGAGCGCCGGTTCGAACCACTCCCCGTCCGAGGGGGCGCCGTTCGGCGCACGAGGGGGCTCCGCGACATCGGGCGCCCCCTCCCCTATCGTGGCGCCCAGGTCGACGCGGTCGCACATCAGCAGCAGGCAGGCCACCGATTCCAGGGCGTAGAGGAGCCCGAAAAGGCCGTCCTGCCGCTCCGAAACGGTGTAGGGGAGCGCGTCGATCAGCGCGCGCCGCAGCGTGACCCAGTAGGCCGTCGTATGCATCTCGTTTTCCGGGAGCTCCAGGTTCCCCGAGCCGACGTTTTCCAGCGTGTAGAATTTGATCTTCTTGAAACCGACCACCTGGGAGCGGATCCGCACGTCCCCGTGCGCTTTCGCGGCCGGCCCGTCGACCGCCGCGCTTTCGTCCACCTCGAGACGTTCGACCTCGGTGTAGACGATCGCCTGAGTGAAATAGTCCGCATCGACCTGCTTCACGTAGGCCTTGCGCCCGGGGAAGTCCATCCGCTCCACCTGGTACTGGATGGCGCCGTGGAGATAGATAGCCTTGGGATGGACCGTGGAAAGCGCGCTGGTGAAATCCACCTCCCCGATGATTTTCGGCGGGCCGGTTTCGTCGACGATCACAAAATTGTCCGACGTCACCGACCGAAGGCTGATGGCGTCGGCGGGATACGATTCCTGGGTCCAGTACCAGAACCCCCCGCTCCGGTGCAGGTATCCCGATTCGGCCAGCCGTTCGCACAGGAGTTCCAGGTCCGCTTCCCCGAAGGATTCCCCCTCCTGGAGCGGAAGCTCGAAGGCGGCGCACTTGAGATGATTCACCAGGATTTCGAGGTTGTCCGGCTGGATATAGGCGTGCTCCGGCGACCCGGAAAAAAAATATTCGGGGTTCCGGACGATGAATTGGTCGAGCGGGCGCGAGGAGGCCACCAGCACGGCGCACGCCCCCCCCTTGCGTCTCCCCGCGCGTCCCGCCCGCTGCCAGGTGGAAGCGATGGTGCCGGGATAGCCCGCCATCACGGCGACATCGAGGGAACCGATGTCGATTCCGAGCTCCAGCGCGCTGGTGGAGACCACCGCCCGGATTCTCCCCTCGCGCAGCCCCTTTTCGATCTCGCGCCGCTCCGTGGGAAGATAGCCCCCGCGGTATCCCCTCACGATCTCGGGCTCCCCCGGGGGCTGCGGGTTGTCCCGCTTGAGGTAGGTCAGGAGCACCTCGGCATGAAGCCGGCTGTTGGCGAACACCATCGTCTGCAGGCCGTGATGCACGAACGCCCGCGCGATCCGCCAGGTCTCGTTGATGCAGCTGCGCCGGATGCCCAGGAAGCGGTTCACCATCGGGGGGTTGTAGAACAGGAAGACCTTCTCCCCGGAAGGGGCCCCGCTCCTGTCCACGATCTCGACGTCCCCCCCGATGAGGCGGCGGGCCAGTTCCCCGGGGTTGGCGATGGTGGCGGAGGAGAAGATGAACCGGGGATCCCGGCCGTAAAACCGGGTGATGCGCCGGAGCCGGCGCAGCACGTTCGCCAGGTGGCTGCCGAAGACCCCGCGATAGGTGTGCAGTTCGTCGATGACGATATATTGCAGGTTTTCGAACAGCCGCGTCCATTTCGTGTGGTGCGGCAGGATCCCCGCGTGCAGCATGTCGGGGTTGGTCAGCACGATGTGAGCGCGCTGCCGGATGGAGCGCCGGGCGTCCGCGGGGGTGTCCCCGTCGTAGGTGAACACCCCGAACGCGTCCCCGAGGCTCCCCCCCAGGTCCTGGAGCTCGGCGAGCTGGTCCTGGGCCAGCGCCTTGGTCGGGAAAAGATAGAGGGCGCGGGTATCGGGGTTCTCCAGGATGGCGTCGAGGACCGGGAGGTTGTAGCAGAGGGTTTTCCCGCTGGCGGTGGGGGTCACCACCACCACGTTCTCCCCGCGATGGATCCTCTCGACCGCTTCGGCCTGGTGGGAGTAAAGTTCGTGGATCCCCCGGCCGCGATAGGCGGCGGCCAGTTCGGGCCGGACCCAGGCCGGCATCGGCGCCCACTCGGCCTCCCGCGCGCTGAAACGCTCGATGGCCGTGACGACCTCGTTGGGGGCGCCGTCCGGCACCAACTGGCGCACTATATCGCCCACTTCCATCAATCCCCTGCTGCACCGGACCGGCCGCATCTCCATGGTTTCACCTTTCCTTCACCCTTGCGCCCAGTCTAGCACACGGTCGGGAGATTCGGAAAGAACGAATTGCGCCCGGACGGTCGGGGCGCGGGAAAAGGAAGGGGCGGTTCAACGCCGGGGTTGCGCGCGCCCTTTCTTAGCCCTCTTCTGCCGGTACAGGGCCCGGTCCGCGGTCTCCAGCAGAAGGTCGAGACTGACCGGGTCGCTGTGGACGGCGATGCCGTAGCTGACACGGATGCGGATGTCGCCGGAGGTCGTGGCGATCGGGTCTTCCGCCAGCCGGGCTACGATCTCACGCGCCCTCCGGTCCGTGGTCTCCCGGTCGCAGCCCGGCAGCCCGATCAGAAACTCGTCGCCGCCGAAGCGGCCGACGCTGCCGTTGCGCACCGCCTCTTCGAGCCTCCGCCCGACCGATTCGAGGATCTGGTCCCCGACAAGGTGGCCGTGGGTGTCGTTGATCTCCTTGAAATCATCGATATCCAGCAGCACGATCCCCATCGGGCCCTGGTCCCCCGCGCCGGAGCGCCGCCCCAGGCGGTCGATGATCTCCCGCTTGACCAGCACCCCGCTCGGGTCCTTCTGCAAAGCCGCGATGGTCCTGCGCAGTTCCGCCTCCTCCACGATCCGGGCCCGGACCGAGTCGAGCTTCGCTTCGAGTTCCTTCCGGGATCCCTTGACGATGTACCCGTCCGCGCCCGCCTCGAAGGCGAGGGTCTCGCATTCGGTCCCCTCCCTGACCGTGAGAAAGAGGACATAGAGGTGGGGGCCCGTCCGGTATTCGTCGATGGCTTGGATCTGCCTGCAGAGGCTGATGCCGTCGAGCCCCGGCATGTGCCAGTCCACCAGCAGGAGGTTCGGCCGCGCGGCGGAGTCGGCCGAACGGCGCAACCGCTCGAGGGCTTCCAGGCCGTCCGCCGCCTCGCGCACCTCGTACCCCCACTCCCGGAGCTGGGCGGCGATCATTCTGCGCACGGGCACATTGTCGTCGGCGAGAAGCACCCGCAGCTTCGTGGCGGCCTCGTTCCCGTTTCCCATGGCGCAATCTCCCGGGCCGAAACAGGTATTGTGAGATTATAGGCCTTCCCGCACCCGCTTTGCATCCCATAAACGGCGTGATCGAACGGGGCCCGAATCCCACTGGAGACCGCGACCCGAAACATGCCATACTGAAAAGCCTGACGGACCTGTCACGGAGCGGGGGACAATGCAGACCGAAAACCTGAATACGGACCGGACGGAGACAAGGGTGGTCCTGGGGGTCGACATCGGCGGCACGAGCGCCAAGTTCGGCCTGGTGGACCGCGAGGGCTGCTGCCTCTCGGGCGGCTCCATCCCCACCGGGGCCGGCCGCCCCCCCGCGGCCTTCTTCGAGGACCTCTGTGCGGCCGCCCGGCGGCTGCTGGAGGGACGGGAGAGCCTCCTCGCGGGGGTGGGGATCGGTGCGGCCAATGCCAACTTCTATACGGGCACCATCGAGCGCTCACCGAACCTCGGCTGGGAGTACGTGGACGTGCGCGCGGAGATCGGCAAACATCTCGATGTCCCCGTCGCCGTCACCAATGACGCCAACGCCGCCGCGCTGGGCGAGATGCTGTTCGGCGCGGCCCGGGGGATGAGGGACTTCATCGTCATCACCCTGGGAACCGGCCTGGGGAGCGGGATCGTGGCGAACGGGTCGATGGTCTACGGGGCCGACGGGTTCGCGGGCGAAATCGGGCACACCATCGTCGACCCGGCGGGGAGGGTGTGTGCGTGCGGAAGGCGCGGGTGCCTCGAAACCTACTGCAGCGCCACCGGCCTGTGCCGGACCGTGCAGGAACTGATCTGCGACACCGTGCTGGAGAGCGAACTCCGCTCCTCGAGCTACCGGGACCTGACCGCCCGGAAGGTGTCTGAAGCCGCCGGGCGGGGAGACCCGCTCGCGCTCGCGGCCTTCGAGTCGTGCGGGGACACGCTCGGGCTGAAGCTCGCCGACGCGGTCGCGCACCTCGGCCCCGAGGCCGTCATCCTGTGCGGCGGGATGGCGGCCGCGGGCGAGCTGATCCTCCGGCCGACGAAGCGGTCGCTGGAAAAGCACCTGTTCCCGATCTACCGGGGCAAGGTGAAGGTCCTTCCCTCCGGGCTGGGCGAAACCAACACGGCCGTACTCGGCGCGGGAGCGCTGATATGGAACGCGCTGGGGGAGGCCTGATGCGCACCAGTTATCACAACCACACCCTTTGGAGCGACGGCAAGGCCACGACCGCCGAGATGATCGAGGGCGCCCGGCGGGCGGGAGTGCAGGAACTCGGGATCTCGGACCATTTCGCGCTCACCGCCGACGGCCGGCGCTTCCCCTGGTCCCTCGCCCCCGAATCGCTGGACACCTACGTTGAGGAGATCGTGCGGGCCGGGCAGACCACCAGGGATGTCACCGTCCGGCTGGGGCTGGAAATAGATTATTTTCCCGGCATGGCGGGCAGGATCGGGGAGTTGCTCGCGCCCTACCCCTTCGATTTCCTCATCCACTCGGTCCACTTCGTCGACGACTTCGCGATCGACCTGAACGCCGGGCCCTGGGAGGATTTTGCGCAGGACGAACGGGACCGCATATGGCGCGCCTACTGGGCGCATCTGCGCGCGGCGGCCGCAACGGGGCTGGGAGACATCATCGGGCACTTCGACCTGCCGAAGAAGTTCAACTACCACCCTTCGGTCGATCTGACCGCCGAAGCCCTGGCGGCACTCGACGCCATTGCCGGGGCCGGCATGGCCATCGAAATCAACTGCGCCGGGTGGGACAAGCCGGTGCGGGAGGCGTATCCCGCCCCCTTTTACGTCCGGGAGGCTCACCGGCGCGGGATCCCCCTCATCATCAACGCCGACGCGCACGAGGCCGGGGACGTGGCGCGCCATTTCGACCGGGCCCGGCGGCTGGCGGCCGACGCCGGGTACACCGAGCAGGTCCGGTTCGAGCGCCGGACTCGCATCCCCTACCCGCTCTGAACGCCTCCCGCTCACCCCGACCGGCGCCCCGGCGCCCCGCCCGCGAACCCGCGCCCCGTCCCGTTCGCCCACAGCGCCAGGGCGAAGAGGAGGCAGCCGGCCCCGAGCCGGGCATAATCGGTCGTCTCCCCCAGCACCATCAGGCTGGCGACGATACCCACCGGGATCTTGAGGTTGTTCATCACGGCAAGGGTCCCCTCACGGACCCTTCGCGCTCCCAGGTTCCAGAGGAAAAATCCGAGGCCCGAGGCGACCAGGCCCAGGTAGGCCAGGGCCGTCCACTGGCCGGGGCTCACCCGCAGGTTCGCCCAGTCGGTGGTCGCGGACGAAAAGATCCCGGTCACCAGGGCGGCGCCGCAGTACATGAGCCCGACGGCGTCCCGGTCGCGCACCTCCGGGCGGCGCCGCATCCGGCTGCGGTAGGCGATCTGGCCGAAGGCGAAGGCGGCGTTGGACAGCTGCAGCAGCAGGACGCCGTACAGGCTCGCCGAAAGCGCCTGGTCCGGAAACTTCATGACCGCGCCCCCGGCGACGGCCAGCAGCGCGGCCGCGGCCAGCCCGCCGCGGAGTCTCCTGCGCCTGCCGTCGGCGATGAGGGCTACGAACAGGGGGGTGGTCGTTGTCAGCAGCGCGATCATGTGGGCCGGGAGGTAACGGAAGGACGCAATATAGGCGACGTACATCAGGCCGAACTGGATCGACCCGATCAACATGAAGTACATGCGGTCGCGCTGCCCGATTCCCGACACGCGCATGAAGGGGAGCAGGAGCGCAAGCGAAAACAGCATCCGGACCATGGAGACGAAACCGGAATCGAGGTCGGCCAGAGTCCCCTTGATGACGACGAACGAAAAGCCCCAGATGACGGAAACCAGAACCAGATACGCCAACGCCGCGCCCCCCGGCCGGAAATGAAAAAACAGTGTCGGGCTTCATTATGCCCGGGATGCGGCCCCAATGAAAGCGGCCGGAATCGGCGCCCCTTTCGGCGGCCGCCGGTTGGGGTAGCCAAGCCCCCGCGGATTGTGGGATAGTACGGTCGCCGGAAAGGAAGGGGCATGGCGAAGGCATCGGTTCTTGTCATCGACGACGAAAAGGATCTGATCGAACTCCTCCGCTACAACCTCGAAAAGGAGGGGTTCCGGGTCGAGGGGGCGCCCGACGGGGAGTCGGGGTTGGCCGCCGCCGCCCGCGGGCGCCCCGACATCCTGATCGTGGACCTGATGCTTCCCGGGATGGACGGGCTGGAGGTCTGCCGGCGCCTGCGCGCCGATGCCGGGACCGCCTCGATCCCCATCATCATGCTGACGGCGAAATCGGCCGAGGCCGACCGCGTCGTGGGCCTCGAACTGGGAGCGGACGATTACGTCACCAAGCCGTTCAGCCCGCGCGAACTGGCGGCAAGAATCCGGGCGGTGTTGCGGCGCGCCGGGGCGCACACGGCGGAGACGGGCGCGGAAACGCTCCGGCGCGGCGACCTGGTAATCGACCCGGGGCGCCGGGAGGCACGCAGGGGGGGGAAGCCTCTCGCGCTGACAGCAACCGAATTCCGGCTGCTCCACCTGCTCGCGGCGCACCCCGGCAGGGTGTATTCCCGGACGGAACTCATGGATGTGGTCCTGGGCCGCGACGCGGCCGTCGTCGACCGGACCATCGACGTCCACGTCACCGGGTTGCGCAAAAAAATGGCCGGCAGCGGAGACGGAATCGAGACGGTACGGGGCTTCGGTTACCGGTTCAGGGAGCCGGAGGACTGACCCCCCCTCCCTCCGGCGTCGTCCCGGACGCCGGGCCCAGCGGCAGCGACAGCGTGAACGTGGAGCCGTTGCCCAGTTCGCTCTCCACCCGGATGCAGCCGCCGTGGGCTTCCACCAGGTGCTTGGCGATGGCCAGGCCCAGCCCCGTCCCCCCCGATTCCCTCGAACGCGCGGCGTCCGCGCGGTAGAACCTTTCGAACACCCTCTGCTGGTCGGCGCGGGGGATCCCGATCCCGGTGTCGGAGACCGAGAGGAGCACCTCCCCCCGCACGGCCTCGGCATATACGCGGATGCGGCCGCCGGGGGGGGTGTAGCGGACGGCGTTGTCCAGGAGGTTCTGGACCGCCTCCTGAAGCAAACGGACGTCCCCCGGGACCGGGGGGAGATCCGGGGCGTAGTCGGCCTCCAGCACGAGCCCCTTCCGGTCCGCTTCCATGCGGGTCGTTTCCAGGCAGGGATCGATGATGCGTGAGACGGCGACCGGGCTGGTTTCCAGCGACAGCCGCCCCGCCTCGATGCGGGCCAGCTTGAGCAGGTCTTCGGTCAGGCGGCCCAGCCGCAGGGCGTGAGCGTGAATGATGCGGACGAAGCGCCGGCTGTCCTCCCGGTCCTCGAGCGCGCCTTCGAGCAGGGTTTCGGCGAACCCCTGGATGGCCGCGAGCGGGGTACGGAACTCGTGGGAGACGTTGGCGACGAAATCGCGGCGCGCCCGCTCCAGCCGGCGGATTTCGGTGATGTCGTGCAGCACCATGACCGCCCCCGTGGTCGACGGCCCCGAGCGCACCGGCGCCGCGGTCGCGGCGTAGGACCGGGTGCGGACCGAACCGGTCACCACTTCGCCCCGGACCGTTTCCCCGCCGGCCAGGGCCTTGCGGAAGAGCGCGAGCAGGTCGGGGTGGTGCAGCACTTCCACGATCGGCCGCGAGCGGCAGCCGGCGTCCCGCGTCCCTTCCCCCCCCGCCTCGATGCCGGCCGCGTCGAAAAAGGCGCGGTTGCAGTACACCACCCTCTGGCCGGAATCGATGACGGCGACCCCTTCCTCCATGCTGGCGAGGATGGCGGATGACTGGTTGCGCTCTTCCGTCAGGGTCCGGATCGACCGGTCCAGCCGCGCGGCCGTCCGGTTCAGGGACTCCGACAGCTCCGCCAGTTCGTCGTTGCTCCTCTCCACCGGCATGGGGCGGAAATCCCCCTCGGCCACCCTGCGGGAAAATTCCTTCAGCCGCCCGATGCGGTTGCTCACCCTGCGGAAAAGGAGGAGGGAGACCCCCCCGATCAGGACCAGCATCAGGAAAGAGGTCCCCCACAGCCTGCGGCGGAAGTCCCGCACCGCGCTGTCCAGCCGCCCGAGCGGGACCGAAAGCCTCAGGACCAGGGGCCCCTCCCCCGCGGCGGCGAAGCGCACGGCCAGGTACACCAGGTCCTGTCCGAGGGTATCGCTGTGCCGCGTCGCCCTTCCGGAGCCGGAGGCGATCGCCTGCCGGATCTCGGGGCGGTCCCGGTGATTCTCCATGCCGGAGGCGTCCCCTTCGGTGTCGGCCAGCACCTCACCCCCGGCGCCGATCAGGGTCGCCCGGACGCCGCCGCTCGAGACCCATCCGACCCATTCGCGGGGGACCGGGGGACGGAGGGATTGCGGCGGCACCCGCACGGCCATGTGCGCGAGCGCCTCGAGCCGGGAGAAGGCGCCGGCCCGGACCTCGGCCCTGATGCCCCGGGCCACGAAGAGGTCGAGGACGAGGAGCATGAGGAGCAGCAGGCAGAGGCAGAGGACGGCGGTTTTCCAGAAGAGGCGGTTCCTGGTCTTCCCCGCCGGAGATTCGGAGACTGCGACGACGGTCATGGCGTTCCCCCGGATGTGTTTCATAGTATCATGGGACGGGGAGGATGCACCATGCATGCAGCCATGAGGGGAAAACCGGCCGCGCTCGTTCTGCTGACGGCCCTGCTGGGGCCGGTCCCGGGCGGGTCCGTCGCGCGTCCTCCGGGCGCCGCCCCCCCCGTGCTGTCGTCCCCGTTTTCGGCCATCGCCATCCACGTGGACGGCGCCATGGAAGCACCTTGGCTTTCGGCCCCGCCGGTCCGCGTGGAGACTGTCTCCCCCCCCGGGGGGGGCGCGCCCGCGGCCGGCCCCTCCGCACGCGGCGAAGTCCGCTCCCTGTGGGACGGCGCGCACCTCTACCTCTGGATCCGGGTAACCGACGACGCCGTCACCGCTTCCGCCCCCAACCCCGTCGACAGGGACGGGGTCGAAATCTACCTCGATTTCTACAACGACAAGATGCCCAAGAACGAGGAGGACGACGCCCTCATCCGCATCAGCAGTTCGGGGGAACTCTCGGGCGCCGGGCCCTACGCCGAACGGCTCGAGGCCTTCGCCGCGGCCCCCGTCCCGGCGGGGGCCGATGAAACGGGGGGATACGCGGTGGAACTCGCCCTCGCCCTCGGCGGCCTGCCGAAGGAGAACGGGACCGCCCTGGGAATCGATTTCGCGATCAACGATGCGGCGCCGCCCGAAAACAGGCGCCGGTTCCGCATCTTCTGGAGCGACGGGAACAACCGGGGGCTGGACGACAACTCCGGCTGGGGTGAACTCCGGTTCTCCGGCCGTGACTCGAAGTCCATCCTGGCGCTCGACACCTACCTGCTCCGGGCGAACATCGGGAAGGCCGAAGCCCTCCCGCGCGGCATATGGAGGGAGGAGGCCGGCCTCGACCGGGCGCTGGCGGCGGCCCGGGAAGCCCTCCTGGTCGCCGACCAGGAGGTAATCGACGGGCGGGCGGCCCGGCTGGGGGACGCGCTCGCGGCCCTGCGCCGGTCGGGGAAATTCCCGGACCCCTTCGATCTTCCCCCAACGCTCCATCTCCCCGACCCGTTCAGGTTCAGGAACGGCGGCAGGGTGCGTTCGGCCGGGGACTGGGACCGGCGGCGGGAGGAGATCCTCGAACTCGCCCAGTACTACGAATTCGGCCCCCTGCCCCCCCCGCCCCGGTCGGTGAAAGGGACGGCCGAAGGCGCTGCGGTCGCCGTCGCGGTCGAGGACCGCGGCAGAAGCGCCTCCTTCAGCGGAAGGCTCAGCCTCCCCACCGAAAAGGGATCGGGCCGGGAGGCTCCCTATCCCGTGGTCGTGAGCATCGATTTCCGGGCGATGCCGGGGAACAAGGTCCTGCTCGATTCCGGCTACGCGGTATTGAGTGTCCCCTACTCGGCCGTCGCCTCGGACGACGACGCCCGCACCGGAGCGTTCTACACCCTCTACCCCTACGACGTGGCGGCCGGCGCCGACACCGGCGTCCTGATGGCCTGGGCGTGGGGCGCCAGCCGCGCCCTGGACGCCCTCGGGGACCTGGCCGCGCGCGACCCCGCGCTGGGGCGGCAACTGGACCTCGAAAAGGCGGCGGTGACCGGCTTCAGCCGCTGCGGCAAGGCCGCCCTCCTGGCCGGGCTGACGGATGAAAGGTTCGGGGTCGTCAACCCCGGCGCCAGCGGGTGCGGGGGCGCCGCCCCCTACCGCTACGATTCCTTCGGCAACACCCCGTACCGCACCGCCCCCTTCGGAAACGTCTACCCGTGGGGGGTCTCGACGGGGTGCGAGGTTTTGGGGGACCACGTCCGGCACCAGGGACACAATTCGAACGAAATGCTCGCGCGCTTCCTGAACCCCGGACGGACGTACAAGACCCGGACCCCCGGATACGGCGAGCGCCTCCCCTTCGACCACCACGAGCTGATCGCCTCCATCGCACCGCGCGCCGTGATCCTCACCGCCGCCTTCGACGACTACGCCAACGGGGCGGAAGGGGACTCGATCGGCATGGAGGGGGCCAGGCCCGTATTCGAGTTCCTGGGGGCCTCGCCCAGGCTGGCGTTCAACCTGCGCACGGCGGACTCCGGACCTTCCCGGATGGGGGGTCACTACGTGGACGAGGACCAGACCCGCCGCCTGGCCGCTTTCCTGGACATGGTCCTGCGCGGGATCCCCCTCCCCCGGGATGCCCGGGCCGCGCTCTACTCCAACCCTTACATCCCCGCCTACGACCTTTATTACGGCGGGCTCAAGACCATGATGCCGTGGCGCATCGCCGCCCCGCCCCCCGCCGGGGGATCTCCCGAATAAACCCGGGCGCGGTGGCCGCACGGCGCGCCGCCGTGCTATGATGAGCTCCCAGGAGGAGACAGGAATGAACTTGAGCCTTACTTTCTGCGGCGCCGCCCGTAACGTCACCGGATCCAGAACCCTTGTCGAAACCGCCAAGACCCGCTTTCTCGTGGACTGCGGCATGCACCAGGAACGGGATTTTCTCTCCCGGAACTGGGAGCCTTTCCGCATCCCCCCGCGCGAACTCAAAGCCGTCCTTCTGACCCACGCCCACCTCGATCATTGCGGGCTGCTGCCCAAACTCGTGGCCGAGGGATTCAGGGGCGACATCGTCTGCACGCCGGCGACGGCCGAGGTAGCCAAGATCATCCTCCAGGACTCCGCCAAGCTGCAGGAAGAGGACGCGGCCTACAAGAAGAAACGGCACATGAAGGAAGGGCGCCGCGGCCCGCACCCGGAGATCCCCCTGTACACCGGCGCAGACGTCGAAAAAACGCTCCCCCTCTTCAAGACCGTCGAATACGGGGAAACGGTCGTCGTGGCCCAGGGCGTCACCGCGACCTACTACGACGCAGGGCACGTCCTCGGGTCCGCCATGATCAGGGTCGTCGTCACGGAAGGAACGGAGGAGCGCCGCATCGTCTTTTCGGGTGACATCGGCCGCTGGGACCGTCCGATGCTGGAAGACCCCCATACCTTCCTCAATCCCGACTACGTCGTCATGGAATCCACCTACGGGGACCGCAACCACGACGAAAACCGCGACATCAAGGAAGAGCTCACCTCCATCGTCAACAGCGCCGTCGCGGCCGGCGGCCACATCATCGTTCCGAGCTTCGCCCTCCAGCGCTCGCAGGAGATGCTCTACTACCTCAACGAGCTGCTCCTGGCCAAACGCATTCCGCCCATCCCGGCCTATCTCGACAGCCCCATGGCCATCCGTATCACGGAGGTCTTCAAGCGACACGAAAGACTCTTCGACACGGAGATGCGGGAATTCCTCAAGAACGGCCGCTCCCCCTTCGACTTCCCCGGCCTGCGCATGGTGCAGACCACCAGCGAGTCGAAGCAGCTGAACTACCTGAAGGGGACCGCCATGATCATCGCCGGCTCGGGCATGGTTACCGGGGGCCGCATCAAGCATCACCTATCCAACAACATCAGCCGCCCGGAGGCGACCATCCTCTTCATCGGCTACCAGGCCGTCGGCACGCTCGGACGCCACATCGTCGACGGGGCCAAAAGCGTGCGGATTTTCGGCACGAACCACGCGGTGCGCGCGCGGATCGCCCGGATCCATGGATTTTCGGCCCACGCCGACCGCGACGACCTCATCCGGTGGCTCTCATCGATCACGAAAAACCCCAGGCGCATCTTCGTCAACCACGGTGAGGAAAGCGCGTCCCGGGAGTTCGCCCGCCTTCTCGGGGAGGAGAAGGGCCTGTCGGTCCTCGTGCCGCACTACGGGCAGACGGTGCCGCTCGACTGACCCGACCGTCTGGCCTCGATTTCCGCCTGCATCGCAACGACCTGCCCGTCCTTGAGCCGGTAGCCGAAGTAGAAGATCGCCGCGGCCAGGGCGAACCCGGCGGCGGGCCCGAGCGTCATCATGGAATGGATGCCCTCGGCCACCCGGGGAGTGGGCGCCGCGTTGGCCACGAATCCTATCAGCATCAGCCCCCCCGCCACCACGACGCTGCGGATCAGGATCCCCACCTTGATGGAGAAATTCATGAGGGCCATGGTGAAGGCGCGGATGCTCTTCCCCGTTTTCCACTCCCCGTAGGTCACCGTATCGGCAAACAAGGCCGTGGTCATGGACGTGGCGACGGACATGACGAAAATGGAGACGCAGAAGATGGACAGAAACAGCCAGAGCGCCTCCCCGGCCAGGCGTGCCGAGGCGAACCCGACGGCCGCGAGGGCGCAGAAGGCCCAGTAGGCCGTCCGCTTGCCGATCCTCACCCCGATCCACCGGGCGGCGAGCGCCCCCAGCAGGCGGGAAACGCTGATGGCGAAGATGAAGACCGAAAGGAAGCCCGGCATCCCGACCGCATAGGCGAAATAATAGGTCGCCATCGACGTGATGATGATGTAGCTCGCGTTGCTGAACACCTGGGCGAGGATCAGCAGCAGGAGCGGCCGGTTGTAGAACACCAGGCCGACGATTTCGGCCAGCGAGCGGCTCGAACTCTCCGTGGATCCCGCCCCGGAGGTCTCGTCGTAGGGGTCGCGGCCCGCGGTGATCCAGTATACATACCAGTAGCCGAGGATCATCAGGATGGCATACACGGAAACGGTCAGGGTGAAGCCCCGGGTCCCGTCGGTCAGGGAGGTGAACAGGGCGATCATGGGCGCCGCGGTGAAGGAGAAGATCAAGCCGGCCGCCGACATCCCCTGGGACCGGCTTGCGGAGAGGATGGTCCTTTCGTCGGGAAGGGGGCTCAAGCGGCCGACCATCGCGCCGTTGGCCGCGAACACCACGTTGAACAGCAGGTGGCTTGCGAGGAAGCCCGACACCACGATGACGGCGGCGACGGCGTCGCTGCCGATCCGGGTGAACTGCAGGACAAAAAGGGGCGCGATCAGGGGAGGTCCCACCAGAAACCAGGACCGGTATTTGCCCCCGTACCGGAGCGTCACCTTCTGAAGGATCAAGCCTCCCGCCAGGGCGCAGACGATGTCGACGAAACTGGTGATTCCCAGGATCTGGCCGGCCGCGGTCAGCGAAAACCGGGCGTAGTCCGTGAGGAAACGGGTAAAAAAGTAGAGCTCCATGTTGACCATCAGGCTGAAGAAGAGATCGGCCGTACCGTAGGTGTACAGCAGGGACCTGTGCAGTCTCTGGGTCATGGAGCTCCTCCAAAAGGGCCGCAGCCCGTCGGCCCCCTTTTGTATCAGTATTTGCCTCGGAAAGGAAGCGGGTTGGACGGGACAGACGCGCCGGGCGGAAAAAGACCGGCCGTCGCTTACGCTCTGCCCGACGTTGGGAGTACAATGCAATGTTTGTCCAAGCCCCGGAAAATGGAGGACGCTTCATCGAAATGGAAGAACGTGTCAGGGAACTGGACTGGGTCACCGAGATCCGGCTGGACGCGGAGGCCGCTCCCCCGGAAAAGGTCCAGAGGGTGATGATGTTCGCGGGGTTCGCCAGCAGCCCCGAGGTGCTGCGCGATCTCGGCACCGCCATGCACGAGCGCCTGCCGGCGACCGTTCTCATGCACGGCCTGCCGCGGCACAGCGGGGACGAGAGGCAGTTCCTCCGGAGCCGCTCCTGGCATTACTGGCGCGAGGCGGAAAAGCTCTTCCTCGATTTCTGGAAGGAGGAGGAGCGGCCGGTGGCCCTGGTCGGCTATTCCACGGGCGCCAACGTGGTGCTGACGATCGCGGCCCGCCACCCGAGCAAGGTAGCCGGGATCGTGCTCCTCAGCCCCTACCTGCGCGCCCGGAGCCGCACCACCCGGGCGGCAAGCTACGGGGTCGCGGGGCTCTACTACCTCGGGCTGCCGATGGCGACCGCCTGCGGGTTCGGCCTCATCCTCTCCCGGTACCTGCGCGGGTCGTGCTCCGGGCGCCGGGCCCTGACCCTGGCCGCGGGATCGCTCCTGGGGATCGGCACCGCGGCCCGGGCGCTCCAGGGCGCCACCCTGAGCCTGGGCGAGGCGCCCACCCTGCTCCGCGACGGGGAGGAGGTGAAGGCGCCGCATTTCGAAAGGGTGTCGCTGGTCGGGGGCTCCACCCTGGTCCCCTTTCAGCTCCTCACCCGCTGGATAGCCCGCAAGACGACGGTCCCCGTGACCTATGTCTTCGGGGGGAAGGACAGCGTGGTCGACGTCGAAAACGGGGTGATGATCGCCCGACAGAATCCCCGGGCCGACCTGGTCGTGCTCTCCAGCGCGCAGCACCGGGTCGTCGTCGAACCCCGCGTCGGCGACATCGTCTACGAATCGATCCTCAAGGGCTTCCACGAAGCAGCGGCCCGGCAGAAGGAATTCGCCGAGGTGGACGTGGCCCCCCTAGATCCACAGGCGGCCGGGGCGCCGGCCGGGAGCTGACGCCAGGAGCCTGTCCGAGAATTAGGATATGCCGCGCCCCAATTCTCGGACAGGCTCCTAACGGCCGACAGACGGGTCGCCCGTGGGGGGCGGGGCGAAATCCTCCGCCGCCGGCGGCCCCAGGATCTCCTGCAGGATCGGCCTGAGCGCGTCGGCCCAGACCTGGTACCCCTTGAGGGCAAGATGGAGCCGGTCGGGCGCCGTCATCCCCTCGTACAGCACCCCGTTCTCATCCGCCAGTTTCCGGTTGATGTCGAGGAAGCGGACGCGGGAGCCGTCGGCCATTTCCGCCAGCTTCCGGTTGACCCCGTCTATGACGGGGAGCGCGGCCATGTTGTCGTTACGCGGGAAGATCCCCACGAGGACGATGGTCGCCCCGGGCGCCTTCTCCCGCATGACCTTCAGGATGGCCGCGAGCCCGCGGGCGATCTCCTCCGCCTGCGCCCGGACCTCCCCGGCCCCGACCCGGTGCCCGATGTTGTTGGTCCCCGCCTGGAGCACGATCACCCTGGGATGCACCCCGTCCAGTTCGCCGTCGAGGAGGCGCCACAGGATGTTCTGGGTGGAGTCCCCCCCCCAGGCGAAGTTGGCCGCGTTCCAGCCGAAAAAGCTTTTCTTCCAGTGCTCCAGGAACTCGGGATAATCGGTGGCCCCCCAGCGGCGGGTGATGGAATCCCCGGCGAAGTAGACGTCGATCCTCCCCAGCTTCGCCTTCCCGAGGAGCTGCTGGTGGGCGATCCTGGAATTGGGATCGGTCCGGGGCGCCGGCCGGTCCGCCGGCGCGCGGGCCGGTCCCTGGGCCGCAACGGCCCCCCCGACCGGACCGCCGGCCGAGACCGCCAGCAAGAGCGTCAGCAGCAACAGTCTCATCTTCCCCTCCCGCGGGCTATCGACGTGCCGCCCCGGGCTTCAGGAACTTGCCCGCCCAGGGGATGAAGTATTTCCAGTTCGGGCCGTCCGTGTGCCCCCCGTCGTGCTGCCGCCAGGCCAGCTGGCCCTCGAGCAGCCCGGAGTTGACGGGCGGGAGGGTGACGTTTCTGTAGTCGTCGCCGACCCCCAGGTCCCGGGCGCCGAGCAGGCGGAAGACGGGGCCCGCGGCGACGGCGGCCATGAAGCTCCCCTTCTGGTCCAGCCAGTGCGCGTCCCCCTTCTCCGGGATGCCGTAGCTGATGAAGGTGAGGCGCGGGGCGCACAGGGCGATCAGCATGTGGGCGTCGACGGGGATGTCCCCGGCGTTGCGGCTGCCGGAGTCGGCTTCGGCCGCACCGTATTTCAGGAAGTTGCCCGCCATCCAGTGGTACTCGCCCGAACCGGTCAGGTTCTCGACCGCTTCCCCGAAATTCCGGCGGTGGAGCTTGGCCCCCCCCTCGCCCGAGGACCCGACCAGCGCCAGGGCGAAGCGGGTGTCCATGGCGAGGGTCACGAGCGCGGCCTTGCCGTAGCGCGAGACCCCCTCGATCCCCACGCGCGCGGCGTCGACCGCCCTGTCCGTTTCCAGGTAATCGAGCCCGCGCGAGGCTCCCCAGGCCCAGGCGCGCAGCGCGCCCCAGTCATCGGGCTTGCGGAAATTCCCCTTGTTCACAAGGCCGATGATGCCCTGGCGCAGGCCGGCGCCGTTGTCGGCCTGGATGCTCCCCGGGTTGATGTAGGCGTAGCCCCAGCCGGCGGCGATCAGCTGCTCCGTGGCGGGCGGGTCGCTGCCGGGGGGGGGCGTGAACATGCGGCCCCAGGGGCCATCGGGGACCGACTCGCCCGGAAGGTTCCCGAAACCGAACATCATCATGACCGGGACGGGGCCCGCGGCCTCGGCGGGGGTGACCAGGATCATGTCGATATCGACGCTGATCGAGGGGAACGAGGTGTTGTCCACCCGCCCTGTCAGTTTTTTCCCGACGACCGGGTGCGGACCCACCTTGTCGCGCGTCGTCTTGACCACCGTCCACTTCACCGGGGGGACATTCGGGGGGACCCGCCCCAGGACCTCGCGCTCGAAATCCTCGAGGATTTCGGGCCGGCGCACGTCCCGCCACATCTTCGCCGAGGTCACCTTCCGGCCGTCTTTCGTTGTCAGGACTTCGGGAAGGTCGGGGAAGGGATTGGCCAGCGCCTCGTCGTAGTTGGCGTGGTCCGGGTCCTTTTCGTTCCCGCTCGGCCCCGGCCGCAGCTTCCGGATGCCCAGCTGCCGCATCATGTTCTCGTGGTCCTCGTGGGTCCCTTCGGCCAGGCGCTTCGCCTCGGCAGGGTCCATCTTGAACTGCGCCGCAGCCGGCCCGATCCCCGGGACCGCGGCGCACAGGCACAGAAGCATTCCAACGATAGTCGCTCGCATCGTCACCCCCTTGCGGCGGTCCGGGCGGCCATGGTCCGCCCGCCGCCGGCACCGGCATTTTATGCCGCCCGTCCCGGCAGAGGGAAGAAAATTCGACCCCCCTCCCCATGGGTTATCTTTTGTCATTTATCGTTAATTTAAGTCTTTTATGGGATCGCCTCCTTCCCCTATAATGCGCCTTCACGCGCAGAGGAAAAGACGATGACCGAACCGAACGCCATACCTTACTGGGCGCAGTACGCGGCCGCGGCCGCCTTCGGCCTCTCGGCCCTCGCCTGCCGGCCCGGCAGGCTGAAAGCCGCGGGCCCCTTCTTGCTCCTGGCGGGCCTCCTCCTGCAGAGCTGGTTTCTCCTGGGCCTGGGCCGGTCGAGCGGCATGTTCCTGCCCAACACCATCGTGTCGCTCGAGGTGTTCCTCCCCTGGGCCCTGGCCGCGCTGGCGCTCGTGCACCGGGCATGCTCGGACCGCAAGGAGGCCGCGCACACCGCCGTCATCCTCATCTTCGCCGTCGCCCTCCTCACCACGCTCCAGACGCGGGTACTGGCGGCTCAGGGGTCGCTGGTCTATCCGCCGGGGCCGATGCACCCGGCCGGCTGGGTCACGACCTTCTTCTTCACCGAGAGCATGGCGTACGCCGCCTTCTTCCTGGCCTGCTGGTTCGCCCTCGGGCACCTCCGCCGGCGCAACCTGCCGCACACTTTTCACAACTACCTCATCCTGAGTTTCGTCCTCTTCAGCCTTTCCCAGGTCCTGGGCGCGGTCTGGAGCTACCTGGGGTGGGCCGTCCCCTTCCACCTCTCCTCCGACCGGCACTACAACTCGGCCGCCTTCTGGCTCTTCCTCGCCCTCTACCTCCATCTCAAGTTCCTCCCCGGGTGGCCCGCCCCGCGGCGCGCCCGCCTGGTCGCCATCGCCTTCATCCCTGTCCTTTACTTTCGCTACCTTGCCTATTTCCTGGGCAAGTGGACTTCATAGGAAGACCGCCATGGGAAACAGAATCTGGAAATTCCTGGCCGGCGTCCACCTGACCCTCTGGCTGCTCTGGGCCTCCATAGCCCTCTTTGTGACCGGCGGCCTTTACGTCAAGTCGGACAAGGCCATCTTCGATCCCCTCAACCAGATGCTGCTCGAGGACTGGCTGCGGGAGTGGGGGGCCGGCAACCTCGACAAGACCTGGTGGCTGCCGCTGCTGGCCCTCGTCCTCTTCCTGCTCGGGATCAACACGGCCTGCTGCATCCTCGACCGCCTGGCCTATCACTGGAACCGCCGTCGAAGAACGGGGACGCGCACCTTCCTGGCCAAAATCACCCCCACCCTCATCCACGCCTGTTTCGGCATCATCCTCGCGGGCCATTTCGCCTCCATGTGCGTCGGGTTCCGGAGCCGGAGCATGGAATTCGTCAGCCGCCCGGGGGAAACGGCACACTACACCCTTCCGGGCAACCTGGAGATGGCGGTGGGGGAACCCCGGTGCGAGTTCTTCCAGGGACCGTTCGCCGGGAGCATCCGGCAGTGCCGCACCGAAATAGTCTTCGGCTCCGGGGAGCGCCGGCAGGTCGAAATCGCGCGCCCGCTCCACTGGAACGGGTTCCAGATCCACCTGAGGCAGGCGGGCTCCCCCGGGAAGGCCGCCCCTTACGCCACGCCCGAATGCGAACTCCTGGTCAAGAGCGATCCGGGGCTGGGCCTGATCATGGCCTGCTTTTTTGTCCTCATTCTGCTGACTCTCTATTATTATGCGGAGGAGAAGGCAACCGATTAGGGCTCCCGGCGGCCACCCCACCGGGGAAAGGGGGTACGATGACCTGGTTTGCGTCTCTGTCCCGCGCACAGCGCCTCTGGTTCGCACTCACCCTCCTGGCCGCCGTCGCCATCATCGGCGCCGGCTGGGTTCTCGAGCCCGGGGCCGCCGACCTCCCTGAGGCCGCGTTCACCGTCGACCTGCCGATCCGGGAGATCGCGCCCGAACTGGGGGTGACGGGTATGGCGCTGGCCCGGGAACTGGGGCTCCCGGTCGATGCGCCCAAGGGGAAGAGCCTCAAAAGCCTCGGAATCGGGCAGGAAGAACTGGACGAGGTAGTCGATCACCTCGCCGGCCACCGCCCTTCCCGGCTGCGCTATTTCGTTTACGTCGCCCTGGTGCTCTGGGGCATCGTGTTCCTCTGGCGCCTCGGGCGCCCGGACGGGTCCCCGGTCGAACGGAGGGGGGGATGGTATCCGCGCCTCCCCTACATCCTGACCCTCGTGGCGGCCGGGATCGCGAGCGGTTTCGCCCTGGGCAAATCGCCGAACCCGATGGAGGGGTTCGTCAAGCTCCCGAAGGCCATGGCCGGGCTCTACCCCTCGGTGGCCGTGGAAGCGGCCGGTCTCCTCTTCTTTCTCGTCCTGGCCGTCGTGGGGAACAAGCTGGTCTGCGGCTGGGCCTGTCCCTTCGGCGCCCTGCAGGAACTGGTCTACAGCCTCCCCCTGTTGCGGCGGCTCAAAAGGAAAAAAGTCCCGTTCGTCTGGTCCAACAGTGTCCGCGCCCTCTTTTTCGTCCTGGCCCTCCTCCTCCTCTTCGGCGTCATCGGGCGCTCGAAGGGTTTCGTGCTCTACCACTCCCTGAACCCTTTCAACCTCTTCAACCTCGATTTCTCGCCCGTGTCGGTGACGGTGACGATCCTGCTCGCCCTGGGGCTCTCGCTCTTCCTCTACCGCCCCTTCTGCCAGTTCCTCTGCCCTTTCGGCCTTGTCTCCTGGCTGGCGGAACGCTTCAGCCTCGCCCGCGTCCGGATCGATCGGGACAGGTGCGACAAATGCGGCGCCTGCGTCGCCGCGTGCCCCCTCGAGGCGGCCGCGGGCCGCGTCGAAGGGAAACCCTTCCCCGCCGACTGCTACAGCTGCGCCCGGTGCCTCAAGGCCTGCCCGCGCGACGCCATAGTCTGGGGCTGGCCCCGGAGAGCGGAAACCGGTCGCGAAGACGCGGCCTTGAATGCCGGGAAACCGTGACATATAAATGAAGACAGCATTGGGATCTGGGTTCGGTTTTCAAACCTGGGGGGAGGGTTGTCCATGCGTAATATCCGGAGTTTTCGTTTATCGGTCCTCTGCCTGTTCCTTCTTCTTGCCGCGACCGCGGCCCAGGCGGATCAGGTGGTGCTCAAAAACGGCGACCGCCTCACCGGCGCCGTCATCAAGAAGCAGGACGCCGGTCTCACCATCAAGACGGAACAGATGGGCGCCGTCACGGTCCCCTGGGACCAGGTGGAGTCGGTCACGGCCGATGCCCCGGTCTACGTCGTCCCCGCCGCGGGCCCGACCCTTCACGGCACCTTGACCCTCAAGGGGGACAAGGCCGAGGTGAAGACGGCCGACGCCGTGCGGGAACTGGCTTCGGGAGACATCAGCGCCATCCGCGACGAGGCCGAAGAGGCGGCGTATCAGCGGCTCCTCAATCCCGGGTGGCTCGAGCTGTGGACCGGGACCGGGACCGTCGGGTTCGCCGGCACGTCGGGCAACGCCAAAACGCTGACCTTCACCACCGGGATCAACGCCGACCGGAGGACGCGCAGTGACAAGACCTCCATCTACTTCAGCCTCATCAAGGCCTCCGCCCGCATCGACGACGTCAGCGAGGACACCGCCGAGGCCGTCCGCGGGGGCCTCAGCTACGGACGCGACATCACCCCGCGCCTCTTCTTCAGCGCCTTCAACGACTACGAATACGACCGCTTCCAGGACCTCGACCTGCGCTTCGTCCTCGGCGGCGGCCTCGGCTACCACGCCATTGCCAACGACCGGGTCCGGCTCGACCTCCTGGGGGGCGGCGCCTACAACCGTTCGAGCTTCAGCACCCCCCTCATCCGGGAATCGGGCGAAATCTACTGGGGGGACGAGCTTTCGATCAAGCTCAACTCCGCCGCGAGCCTGGTCCAGAGCTACCGGATGTTCAACGACATGACCAACTCGGGGATGTACCGCGTCAACTTCGACCTCGGGCTCAACACCAAGCTGCTGAAATGGCTGACCTGGAACGTGTCGATCAGCGACCGCTACCTGAGCGACCCGGCCCCCGGCAGGCAGAAGAACGATTTCATGTACACCACCGGCCTGGGGATCACCTTCGCCAACTGACCCTCCTGCCGTCAATCATAGCGCTCCCCGGCATTTGGGAGGACGGGAGTCGGTGGGGGACGACTTCATCCAGAAGCAGTCGCAGGGGTACGTCAACCCCGACTCCTTCACCCACGGCTCGTCTCAGCAGCGGGCCTCCTGGTTCCACCGCGGCTACGATACGGGGGACGTCAACGCCTGCAACACGATGGACTCGCTCCGCCGCTAGCAGCCCGTCAGCGTCTCCCGGGATCGACCAGCTTCACCCAGGTATTCGCCGCGAGCGCCTGGTCCGGTTTCAGCCGGTTGAGCCGGGCGAGGTCCTCGAGCTTGATCCGGTCCTGGGCGGAGGAACCGGCCAGCCGCCGAAGGGTATCCCCCCTGCGCGCCCGCACCAGCTTCATCCGGTCCGGCTGCACCCTCAGCAGCCGGGAGTCGGTCAGTTCGCGGAAACTCCGCAGCGACGTGTCCATCTGCCGGCGGTAGCCGGAAAACGCCGACTCCGGCGCCAGCCCGGCGAGCTGGTAGACATTCCCCCCGTGGCTGATGAAGGCGGCCGTGACCCCCAGGATGCCGCTGTCGCTCTGCACGCGGTAGATCCCCGCGAAGGCGGGCTTGCCGTTGATCCGCTCTTCCCTGCCGCTGACCAGCTGGTGTCCCTGCTGGTTCCCCATCGTGCGGCCGATCTCCACCGGGGACTGCCCGGCCTGGGGGGGGACCATGGAAAGCTGGACCACCGCGCCCCCCTGGGGCTCGGAGATGAAAACCGCGCTCTTGGTGTTCTCCACCTGCCACCCAGGGGGGAGGTCGAACTGGAAGCGCAGGTCGGGGTGAATGAACCGGCCGTCCTGCTCGAACCCTTCCCTGGGATTGTCGCCGTAGACCAGCCGGGCCAGCCGGGGCATGAACGCGTCGGCTTCCACCCTGAAGGTGCGTCCGGGGGCGCTCCGCTTCAGGCGGGCGCCCTCGAGCGCGGTATCCCGGAGGCGGTCGGGGGGGGCGGGGTGGGTCGAAAGCCAGTTGGGAACGGCCCCCTCCCTCTCCTCGCTCATGTCGTTGAAGACCTCGAAGAACCGGCTCATCTGTTCCGGGTCGTAGCCCGCCCTGGCCATGTATTCGAGCCCCAGCCGGTCCGCCTCGCGTTCGTGGTCGCGGCTGTACTTGAGCATCAGGACCTGGAGCCCCATCTGGGCCAGCCCGCTGAGCTGCTGGAATTGGGACGAGAAAATGGACCCGAGCCCCAGGCCGATATTCATCAGCTGCCCCTGCGACAACTGGGTTACCGAGTGGCGGGCGGTGACGTGGCCGATTTCGTGCCCGAGGACGGAAGCCATTTCGGCCTCGTTGTTCATGTGCTCCAGAATCCCGCGGGTGAGGTAGACGTATCCTCCGGGGACGGCGAAGGCGTTGACCACCGGGGAGTCCACGATGGTGAAATGCCAATCGAGATTCGGGCGGTGGGACAATCGCCCCAGTTCCTTCCCGATCCCGGCGAAGTACGCCTGCAGCGCCGCATCTTCCACCGTCCCGAACTGCGCCAGCACCTCGGGGTGCGATTCCGCCCCCATGGCGATCTCCTGGCCTTCGGTCAGCATGACGAACTGGCGCTTCCCCGTCACCGGGTTTTTCACGCA
>JAFGSS010000018.1 GCA_016934555.1 Acidobacteriota bacterium
ACGGGGAAGACCCTGCTGGCCCGGGCCATCGCCGGGGAAGCCAACGTCCCCTTCTTCTCCATCAGCGGGTCGGACTTCGTGGAGATGTTCGTGGGGGTGGGCGCCAGCCGGGTGCGTGACCTCTTTGAACAGGGGAAGAAGAACGCCCCCTGCATCATCTTCATCGACGAAATCGACGCCGTGGGACGGCACCGCGGTGCCGGGCTCGGCGGAGGGCACGATGAACGGGAACAGACGCTCAACCAGCTGCTCGTGGAAATGGACGGATTCGAATCGAACGACGGCGTCATCCTGATCGCCGCCAGCAACCGCCCCGATGTCCTGGACCCGGCGTTGCTCAGGCCCGGCCGCTTCGACCGCCAGGTGGTCGTCCCGCTCCCCGATATCCGCGGACGCGAGGGGATCCTGAAGGTCCATACCCGCAAGATCCCGATATCGGACGACGTGAACGTTTCCGTGATCGCCCGCGGCACCCCGGGCTTCTCCGGCGCCTCCCTGGCGAACCTCGTCAACGAAGCCGCCCTCAATGCCGCCCGGTATAACCGCAAGACGGTCATGATGAGCGATTTCGAGGGGGCCAAGGACAAGGTCCTGATGGGCAAGGAACGACGCTCCATGGTCCTCACCGAAAAGGAGAAGAAGGTCACGGCCTACCACGAGGCGGGACACGCCCTGGTAGCCTACCTGATCCCCGAAACCGACCCGGTGCACAAGGTCACCATCATCCCGCGCGGCATGGCTCTCGGGCTGACGCAGCAGCTCCCCGAAGCCGACAAGCACAACTACACCCGGGAGTACATCGAGGGACAGATCGCCATCCTCATGGGCGGGCGGTGCGCCGAAAAGATGTTCCTGGACCAGGAAACGACCGGGGCGGCCAACGACATCGAGGTCGCCACGGAGCGGGCGCGCAAGATGGTGACCGAATGGGGGATGAGCCCGGCCATGGGTCCGCTGACCTTCGGAAAGAAGGAGGAACAGATCTTCCTCGGCCGTGAAATCTCCCAGCACCGCGATTACAGCGAGGACACCGCCATCCGGATCGACCAGGAGGTCAAGCGGATCGTGGAGGAGGGATACAGCCACGCCGCCAGGATCCTCGAGGAAAACAGGGACGCCCTCGTGCGGCTGGCCGAAGCGTTGCTGGAATACGAGACCCTGGACATCATCGAGATCGAGGCCATCATCAAGGGGCAGCCGATCAAGCCCAGGACCAGCGTCCCCTCCGATCCCGATCCCGAGGGGACCCCGACCCGGGAGAAGGAGCCCGAAAGCTCCCCCCGCCCGCAGCTGATGAACCCCGAAGGTAAGCCGGCGCCGGCATAGCCGGGCCGGCCTCCGGCAGACAGGATCCCACTTCATGCCCGAACTCTTTTCCCGAAAGACCTTCACCCTGGCGGCCGGAGACTGGACCCTCGAGCTGGGGGAACGAACCCTGGTCATGGGTATCCTCAATGTCACCCCCGATTCTTTCTCGGACCGGGGGGCGCATTTCGAGATCGAGGCCGCCGTTCGGAGGGCTTGGCAGATCGCCGAGGAGGGAGCGGACATCCTCGACATCGGCGGGGAATCCACCCGCCCCGGGTCGCAGGGGGTCGATGCGGAGGAGGAGCTCCGGAGGGTGATCCCCGTGCTCGAGGCCCTGGCCCGGGGGCCCGGATACCCCATCCCGGTCTCCGTGGACACCTCCAAAGCGCGGGTGGCGCGCGCGGCGCTCCAGTGCGGTGCCGCCGTCATCAACGACATCACCGCGCTCGACAACGACCCCGCCATCGCGACGGAAGTCGCGGCGCGGGGGGCCGCCTTGGTTCTGATGCACATGCGGGGGAAACCCTCCAACATGCAGGCGCTTCCGCCCAGCCCCGACATTCTCGGGGAGATCGACCGCTGGGCCCGGGAAGCGGTTGCGCGGGCCGAAGCCGGTGGTGTATCCTCAGACAAGGTGATTCTGGACCCTGGGATAGGGTTCGGGAAAACGGCGGCCCAGAACATCGAGATCATAGTGAATCTCCCCCGGCTTGCGGCCGCGGGGTTTCCCGTCCTCGTCGGAACGTCGCGGAAATCGTTCATCGGTTCCATAGTAAAAAAAACTGCGGAAGAACGGGTTCCGGGAACCTGCGCAACGGTGGCGGCCTCCATCCTGTACGGGGCCCACATCGTGCGCGTGCATGACGTCGCCGCGGCCCGGGATGTCGCCGATGTCACCGACGCCATCGCGAGGGCCGCGGGGCGGACGCCGGGAGCAAGCTGAAACAGGCCCTCTCCAGAACACTTTCCGGGGGTGACGCGGTTTCATGGATTCCATACCGGGATTTTTCCAGTCCACGCCGGTTTCGGTGCGAGATCTCGTGGATGTCGCACTGGTCGCCTATATCCTCTACCGGTTCCTCCTGCTCATGAAGGGGACCCGGGGCGTACAGATGACGTTCGGCATCGTCGTCCTGCTCGGCTTCTACTGGGTCATCCGGTTCTACAACCTGACGGCGGTGGAATGGCTGCTTTCGAACATCCTCACCTATATCGTCTTCGCCATCATCGTGCTCTACCAGAGTGAAATCCGGAGGGCCCTGGCCGGGATCGGGAAGACCTCCATCTGGGGGCGCAACCAGGACCGGGGCGGGAGCGGGTTTGACGAGATCGTCCAGGCCTCCACCAACCTGGCGTCCCGCCGCATCGGCGCCCTGATCATCATCGAGCGTGAAATCGGCCTCAGGAACTACGTGGAGAGCGGCATCACCCTGGATGCCGTCATCACCTACGACCTGCTGGTCACCATCTTCAATCCCAACACCCCGCTGCATGACGGCGCCGTCATCGTGCAGAAGAACCGGATCCTGGCGGCCGGGTGCTTCCTGCCGCTCACCCTGGACCCGCACCTCAGCAACGAACTGGGAACGAGGCACCGGGCGGCCATCGGCATCACCGAGGAGACGGACGCCGTCGCCGTGGTCGTGTCCGAGGAAACGGGGACGATTTCGCTCGCCATCGGGGGGAACATCACCCGCAACTACGACGGCCCGGGACTGCGCGCGGCGCTCTCCGCCGCCGTCGAGGGGAAAACGGAAGGCCGGGACTCCGATCCGGGCCCGAAGCCGCGCCGGGAAGCACCATGAAAAGGACCTTTCGGGAATACGCACTGGAAAACTGGAGCCTGAAGGCCACCGCCACTTTCCTGGCCCTGGTCCTGTGGCTCTTCGTCCGAGGGGAACCCGGCCCGGAGCGGGTGCTCGCGGTTCCCCTCGAGGTCCACGTCCCCCACCAGATGGAAATCGTCAACGAACGCCCGACCACGGTCGAGGTGACGATGCGGGGGGCGCCCTTTTCCAACATGTGGTTCGGCAAGCTCCTCCCCTCCTGCGTCATCGACCTCGAGGGGGTCGCCGAGGGGGAGCACACCGTCGCCCTGACTCCGGAGCACGTGAAGGTGTCCAAGGGTTCCGGCATCCGGGTGCTGCAGGTCAGCCCCGCCCGGGTCTCCATCATCCTGGAAAAAACCATATCCCGGGAAGTGCCCGTCGTGGTGCCGGTGCTGGAATCCCCACCGGAGGGCTTCGAGGTGTACGGCAAGACCCTGAACCCCCCGACCGTCCTGATTTCCGGCCCGCGTTCACGGGTCGACTCCCTGAACGACATCCCCACCGAGCCGATCTCCATCGGCGGCCAGACGCAGTCGGTCCGGTATTTCGTGAACCTGAACATCGCCGACCGCCTGGTCCGCACGCCGGCCAGGAAGCCGGTCCAGGTCGACATCGCGATCGGTCCGCGCAGAAGAACCCACACCGTCAACCATGTCCCGGTGGCGGCCGACAACAAGGCCTTTTCCGTAACCCCGGGGCATCTTTCGATTCAGATCCTCGCCCCCCCCGAGGTCATCGACAAAACGGGGGCCTCAAACTTCCGGGCCTCCGTCCGGACCGGGGCCCTCGATCCGTCCAAACTCCCGGGGAGGGTAAAACCCGCCGTGCAGGTCCTGGACGATTTCGGGGGCGCCCTCGCCATCAAGGGGATCACCCCTCCGGAAGTCACTGTAAAACGCGGGAAGTAGCGGCCGTCGCCCCGCCCCCGGGGCGGCTCCGCCCGTCTTGTAGCCCACGGGGGCATCTGCTATCCTCGAACTCGACCATGACCTCTCACAAGTTGAAGACTCTCGAAGAACTGGTCCCGCTCCGGGCGGAACTGAGAAAGTCGGGCCGGAAACTGGTCTTCACCGACGGCTGCTTCGATCTCCTGCACGTGGGCCACGTGCGCACGCTCCAGCGGGCGCGCTCCCTCGGGGACGCGCTGGTCGTGGCGATCAACAGCGACCGTTCGGTCCGCGAGATCAAGGGCCCGGCGCGGCCCGTCATGCCCGAGGCGGAACGGGCCGAAATCCTGTCCGCGCTCGAGCCGGTCGATTTCGTGGTCGTTTTCGACGAAGCCACCCCGGAGGCCGTCATCGACGCCCTGGTCCCGGACGTGCTGGCCAAGGGTGCCGACTGCGGCCCCGAATCGATCGTCGGGCGGGAACGGGTCGAAGGCTCCGGGGGGCGCGTCTGCCGCATCCCGCTGGTCGAGGGGGTCTCCACAACGGATATCGTTCAAAGAGTTCTCGAGCGTTTCGGATAGGCGGGCGGTGATTCCTCTGAAGCGGATATTGGAAACGGCGCTGCAAAGCGGAGCGTTCGAGCGGCTGGAGGGGGTGCTCAGCCGGGGCGAAGGCTCCATCACCGTCTCGGGAGCGGCTGGAGGGGCGAAAGCGCTGGTCCTCGCCGGGGCGGCGCTTCGCGGGCGGCGCCCGCTCGCCGTCATCACCCCCTCCGGCACCGAGGCGCAGACCCTCGCCGAGGAGCTCCGCTTCTACCTCGAGCTCCTCGCCCCCGCCCCGCCCGAGGTCGTCCATCTTCCCGATCTCGAAGTCGATCCCTACCGGGGGCTCTCCCCCCACCCCGAGATCGCCGCCGCCCGCGCCCGGGCGCTCTGGCGGCTGCTCCAGGACACCCCCGCGGTCCTGGTCACCTCGGTAAAGGCCGCGGCGGTCCGCATGCATTCACCCGAGCGCTTCCTCGCCGGCTGCCTGTCGCTCGTCGAGGGGGAAGAACTCTCCCCGGACCTGGTGTGCGCACATCTCAGGGAAACCGGATACCTGGAAGACGACCCCGTGACCGATCCGGGGGAATTCTCCCTCAGGGGGGGAATCCTGGACCTCTTCCCGCCGAACCTGGACCGGCCGGTCCGCCTGGAGTTCTTCGGAGACCAGATCGATTCCATGCGCCTGTTCGACCCCGATTCCCAGCGGTCCACCGCCAGGGCCGGGGCGCTCCAGGTCGTCCCGATGAGGGAGTACTGCCCGGGGCCCGGGCGGCTCAGGCGCTGGGCGGAGGAAGCCCCCTCCCTCTGGAACGCCCCCTTTCTGCCTCACCTCGAGGAGGAACTGGCGCTGGCGCGTCACGGGGAGCCTTTCCCCGCCTTCGAATTTCTCCTGCCGGCCGTGGATCCGCTCGAACACACCCTTTTCGACTACGTCCGCGGGTCCCGCCTCGCCCTGCTCGAGCCCGAGGCGGTGCGCCACGCGCTCGAGCAGCATCACGCCGCCCTGTACGGGCGCTTCGTGGACCGGACGGAGGCGCAGAAGCCCGTGCTCGCGCCGGAGCGGCTCTCCGTGGCGGTCGACGATTTCTTTTCCGGGATCGAGCGTTTCGACCGGCTCGAACTGGAGGAGCTCGGCGTCACGGGGCCCGAAGCCTCCCGGATCTACGTCTCCTCCCAGCCGACGCGCAGATACCACGGCAACATCCGGGAGCTGATCGCCGACATCGGGAAATTCCGGGCCGCGGGGGAAACCCTCGCCTTCGTGCTCTCGAATCTCGGGCGCGCGGAGCGCCTCCACGACATCCTGAAGGAATACGATATCCCCGCCCGCCTCTGCCGCCCCGGACAGGAGGAGCCGGAAGCCCCCGGGGGCGGCGTCCTCGTGGGCACGGGCGCCCTGCACGCGGGTTGCTTCCTGCCGGCGTCGAACCTGCGCCTGCTGGCCACCCCGGACGTTTTCGACGAGGCCGACATCGGGCTCGGGCCTAAAAAAATCAAGTCCGCCCAGCGCAACCTCTTCCTGTCCGACTTCCGCGACCTGAAACCGGGGGATTACGTCGTCCACGTGGATCACGGCATCGGGATGTTCCAGGGACTGCAGTCGATCGGGCTCCAGGAGGGGGCCAAAGAATTCGTGCTGCTGACCTACCAGAACGACGCCCGGCTCTACGTCCCGGTCGAGCGGCTCGACCTGATCCAGAAATACAGCAGCATGGGGGGCACGCGCCCGACCCTCGACCGGCTGGGGGGCACCAGCTGGGCGAGGACCAAGACCCGCATCAAGAAATCGATGCGGGACATGGCGGAAGAGCTCCTCAAGCTCTACGCCCAGCGCCAGACGGTTTCCGGCTACGCCTTCGCCCCCGATACAGCCTGGCAGCGGGAGTTCGAGGACGCCTTCGAATTCGAACTGACCCGGGACCAGGCGGACGCCCTGGAGGCGGTGAAGACCGACATGGAGGCGCCGCGGCCGATGGACCGGCTGCTCTGCGGCGATGTCGGCTACGGCAAGACGGAGGTCGCCATGCGGGCGGCTTTCAAGGCCGTCATGGACGGGAAGCAGGTGGCCGTGCTCGCCCCCACGACCGTGCTGGCCTTCCAGCATTACAATACGCTGGTCGGGCGCTTCACCGCCTTCCCCGTGCGCATCCAGCTGCTGTCGCGCTTCCGCAGTCCCCGCGAGCAGAAGCAGATCCTCGAGGACCTGGACACGGGCCAGGTCGACCTGGTCGTGGGAACGCACCGGCTTTTGTCCAAGGACGTGAAGTTCAAGGACCTGGGACTCGTCATCGTGGACGAAGAACAGCGCTTCGGCGTCACCCACAAGGAACGCCTGAAACGGCTGAAGACGCGGGTGGACGTGCTGACGCTCACGGCCACCCCCATCCCCAGGACGCTCAACATGGCGCTGCTGGGGATGCGGGACATGTCCACGATCGAAACCCCGCCCAAGAACCGGCTCGCCATCCAGACCTCGGTCCTCAAATACAGCCCCGACGTCGTCCGCTCCGCCATCGAGATGGAGCTCGCCCGCAACGGCCAGGTGTACTACCTGCACAACCGGGTGGAGACCATTCACTCCGCGGCGGCGAAGGTGCAGCAGCTGCTCCCCGAGGCCAGGATAGGGGTGGCCCACGGCCAGATGAACGAACAGGAACTGGAGCGCATCATGCTCCGGTTCGTGCGCAACGAGCTGGACGTCCTGGTCGCCACCACCATCATCGAGAACGGGCTGGACATCCCGCGGGCCAACACCCTCATCGTGGACCGCGCCGACCTGTACGGCCTCTCGCAGCTCTATCAGCTGCGCGGGCGCGTGGGCCGGAGCGACCGCCGGGCCTACGCCTACCTCCTCATCCCCTCCGACGAGGCCCTTTCGGAGGTCGCCCGCAAACGCCTGTCGGCCATCCGCGAGTTCAGCGACCTGGGAACGGGATTCCGCGTCGCCGCGCTGGACCTGGAGATCCGCGGCGCCGGCAACCTGCTGGGGGGGGAACAGCACGGGCATATCGAAACCGTGGGCTTCGACCTCTACTGCCAGCTGCTGGAGCGGGCGGTGGAGGAACTGCGCGGGGAGAAGCCGGAGGAGGAGATCGCCGCCACCATCAACCTCAACCTCGACATCCGCATCCCGGAAACCTACATCGCCGATTCGGGCCAGCGGCTGAGGATGTACAAGCGGGTATCCTCGGCCGACGGCACGGAAGAGCTCGACAGCCTCCGGCAGGAGATGCGCGACCGCTTCGGCCAGTATCCCGAGCCGGTGGAAAACCTGTTCCGCTACGCCAGGCTGCGGCAGGAGATCCTCGCCCTGCAGATCCCTTCGGTGGAAAAGAACCGGGACCAGGTCTTCTTCCGCTTTGCGGACCACTCCCGGGTCGACGCGCAGAAGCTGCTCGCGATCGTCATGAGCAACCGCCGGGCGACCTTCTCGCCGCAGGGGCTGCTGACGCTCGACGTGCCCCGGCTCCCCCCCGCGCAGGTTTTCGACCGGATTCACGAAATCCTCGAGGAGATCCGGCTGTAGGGACGCGCAATCCGCTGTCCGTCCGGGGGATTTTGGGATAAAATGAAGGTTTGAGGCTTTCATCGACTATAAAGGGCAATCGATATGAAGAAGTTTTCCGTCATCCTTCCCCTCCTCCTCCTCCCCCTTGCCGAATCGGGCACGGTGGACCGGATTCTGGCCAAGGTCAACGAGGAGATCATCACCCTGTCCGAACTCAACCGGCACATGGAGCCGGTCCGCAGGGAGTTGCGCTCCAAGCACTCCGGACCTGAGCTCGAGCGGGCCCTGGAAAAGGCGGAAAAGGGCACCCTGGACGCGCTGATCGAGGAAAAGCTCATCTACCAGAAGGCCGTGGAGCTGGAATACGAAGCCAACGCCGACGACAAAGTCGACGATTACATCCAGCGGATCATGAAGGAAAACAACCTGAAGGACACGGACGAACTCGAGGAGGCCCTGGCCCGCGAGGGGCAGAGCCTGAGGGAGTACCGCGAGCTTCTCCTGAGGCAGATCATCACCGGCGAGCTGGTCAACGACTTCATCAACTCCCGGATCAGCCTCCTCACCCCGGAAATCGAGAAGTATTACAAGAACCACCTCGCCGATTACACCACTCCCGAGGAGGTCACCCTCAGCGAGATCCTGATCACGGACTCCGGGGGGAGCGCGGCCGCCGAGACCCGTGCGGAAGACCTGTACCGGCGGCTCCGGCAGGGGGAACCGTTCGCCGCCCTGGCCAGCCAGTATTCCAAGGGTCCGACCGCGGACAAGGGGGGCGGCATCGGGACCTACCTCGGCGCCAAGCTCAATCCCGACACCGCCAAAGCCATAGCCGGGCTCGCGGAGGGGGAGGTTTCCAGGCCCTCGAAGCTGGAAGAGGGGTACGTGATCTACCGCGTGGACGCCCGCCGGGCGCCCGTGGTGCTCCCGCTGGAAGAGGTCAAGGAAGAGATCAAGAACAAGCTGTACCAGCAGAAACGCAGCCCCGAATACGATCGCTTCATCGCGCAGCTTCGCGAAGAGGCCTACATCCAGATATTCCCCGAAATGGAGTAGGGCGCGGCGGTTTCTCCAGAAGGGGGGGCTGCCAAGCCCGGCCCCAAACTCGAATCCTCAGCGCTTGAAAATCCCTGGCATCGCGGGAAGGGACCGCGAATTATTTTCGTGCGCCGAAAACCAAGTTTCAGGGCCAGAGCCTGGATTTTGAAAATACCACCACGCTAGAAGCATATTCCATGCCAACCACAACCACCGGGAGCATAAAACTCATCTCTTTATTTTACAATAACTTAATTCAACTTCACTCCCGAACCTCCAGAATGGCGCCCCAGTATCATCCAATTATTTGGACAGACAAATGAAATTTTTGAAGCGCCCGGGAAGCGCCGCCGACTGAGCCGGCCCGCCCGAGGATTCCGCGCGATCCCGGGCTTGACGCAGGTACCACGCTTCGGTAGGATGATTTTTTTGTTTTTACATTTTTGTAATTGAGGTTCCATGCGCAGGCAACCCTCCACCGAGACGCAGAGACTGGCCACCCTCCTGGAACTCAACCAGGCACTTTCCGGCACCCTGAATCTCAAGCACTCGCTCCACCGGGCGCTGGAAATACTGGAGAGCCGCCACGGGATGTTCCGCAGCGCGGTGACGCTCGAGAGGGCGGACGGCGAACTGCACATCGAAGCCTCCAACGGGATCAGCGCCGAGGGGCAGCGGGCGCAATACCGCCTCGGCGAGGGAATCACCGGGCGCGTGGTCGAAAGCGGCAAACCCATCATCGTGCCGCAGGTGAGCAAGGAACCGATGCTGCTCAACCGTGCGGCCCAGCGAAAGGGGCTCCGGGAGGAACTGACCTACTTCTGCGTACCGATCCTGGTGGGACGGAAGACGGTGGGGGCTCTCGGGGTGGACATGCGGTTCAAGAAGGACCGCGACTACGACCGCACCGTCAAGTTCCTCCGCGTCATCGCGGGCATCATCGGACAGGCCGTGAGGGTGGAGGGGCTCGTGCAGGCCGAAACCCGGAAACTCGTGGCGGAAAACACCCAGCTGCGGGAGGAACTGCGCGAGCGCTACGATTTCTCCAACATGGTGGGGAGCAGCGGCAGCATGCGCCAGGTCTACGAGCAGATCGTCCAGGTCGCGGGGACGAACACCTCGGTGCTGATCCGGGGGGAATCGGGCACCGGGAAGGAGCTGATCGCCCACGCCATCCACTACAATTCGCCCCGGGCCAAGAAGCCCTTCATCAAGGTCAGCTGCGCCGCCCTGCCCGACACCCTGATCGAGTCGGAGCTCTTCGGCTATGAAAAAGGCGCCTTCACCGGGGCCCACGCGCGCAAGCCGGGGCGTTTGGAGATGGCGGAGGGGGGCACCCTCTTTCTCGACGAGATCGGCGACCTGAACCCGACGACCCAGGTGAAGCTCCTGCGCGTCATCCAGGAACGGGAGTTCGAGCGGCTCGGCGGCACGGAAACCATCAAGATCAAGGCCCGGCTGATCACGGCGACCAACAAGGACCTCGAGAAGGCGATCTCCGAAGGGACTTTCCGCGAAGACCTCTACTACCGCCTGAACGTATTCAGCATCTTCATCCCCCCGTTGAGGGAGCGCAAGCCCGACGTCATGGCGCTCACCGATTTCTTCCTGGAGAAGTACACCAAGGAACACGCCAAGAACATCCGGCGCATCTCCACCCCGGCCATCGACATGCTGATGAGCTATCATTGGCCCGGAAATGTCCGGGAACTGGAAAACACCATCGAACGGGCGGTGCTGGTCTGCGACGGCAACGTCATCCACGCGCATCACCTCCCCCCGACGCTTCAGACCGCCGAGGCGAGCGAAACCGTCGTCAAGGTATCGCTCGGAGACGCCGTCGCCTCCTACGAAAAGGACCTCATCCTGGACGCCCTGAAGACGACACGGGGCAACTGCAGCCGCGCGGCCCGGTTGATGAGCACGACGGAGCGCGTCCTGAATTACAAGGTCAAAAAATACGCGATTGATTGCGGACGGTTCCGCAAGTAAA
Source organism: Acidobacteriota bacterium (assembly GCA_016934555.1). Lineage (GTDB taxonomy): Bacteria > Acidobacteriota > UBA6911 > UBA6911 > UBA6911 > UBA6911. The sequence continues at coordinate 11,109 of JAFGSS010000018.1, forward strand.
TCTTTACGGGGACCGGGAGGGCCGGGGAGGACCCGGGTTCCGGCGGTCCTGTGTCTTACTGGACAGAAAGGGTTCGCTCCAATGAAAGAGCCTTACGGCAGCGGGGGCACTCCGGAAAAGCAGGGGCTGTACGACCCGGCGTTTGAACGGGATGCCTGCGGCCTCGGATTCATCGCCAGCATCAAGGGGGTGCCGTCGCACGACATCATCCTGAAGGGGATCCAGATCCTGGTCAACCTGCAGCACCGGGGGGCCAGCGGCAGCGACCCCGTGACCGGGGACGGGGCCGGGCTCCTGATCCAGATCCCGCACGCGTTTTTCGAGCGCGAGTGCGCCTCCTGCGGGTTCACCCTTCCGCTGCCGGGCGAATACGGCGTCGGCATGATGTTCCTCCCGGTGGACCGGCACCAGAGGCTGATGTGCGAGGGGATCGTCGAGCGCGTCATCCGCGAGGAGGGGCTTCATGTCCTGGGGTGGAGGGACACCCCCCTGTCGGCCGGCGCCATCGGCCGCGTCGCCCGCGCCACCCAGCCCTATATCGAGCAGGTCTTCATCCGGCGCGCCCCCGGGATGGACCCTGAATCGCTGGAGCGCCGGCTGTACATCATCCGCAAGCGGATCGAAGCCGAGGTGGACCGGTCGGACCTCAGCGACCGGAACTCCTTCGGGATCCCTTCCCTCTCCTCGAGGACCATCGTCTACAAGGGGCTCCTGCTGGCCACCCAGATCGGCGATTTCTACCGGGAACTGGCCGACCCGCTGACCGAAAGCGCCCTCTGCCTGGTGCACCAGCGCTTCAGCACCAACACCTTCCCGGCCTGGAAGCTGGCCCACCCGTTCCACATGCTCTGCCACAACGGGGAGATCAACACCCTCAAGGGGAACCTGGGGTGGATGGAGGCGCGGCAGTCGATCCTGGCCTCCCCCCTGTTCGGGGAGGAGATCGGGAAGCTGTTCCCGGTGGCGATGCCCGGGGGGAGCGACTCCGCCATCCTGGACAACGTGCTGGAACTGCTGGTGATGTCCGGACGCAGCCTGCCCCACGCCATGGCGATGCTGGTGCCCGAGGCCTGGGACGGGGATGACACCATGCCGGCGCACAAAAAGGCGTTCTACGAATATCATGCCTCCCTGATGGAACCGTGGGACGGGCCCGCGGCCATCGCCTTCACCGACGGCCGCGTGATCGGGGCGACGCTCGACCGCAACGGCCTGCGGCCCGCCCGCTACGTCGTCACGAGCGACGACATGGTGGTCATGGCGTCGGAAGCGGGGGTGCTCCCCGCCCGGCCCGAGGAGACCCGGCTCAAGGGCCGGCTCCAGCCCGGCCGGATGCTGCTCGTGGACATGGAGGAGGGGCGCATCGTCCCCGACGCCGAACTGAAGGACCGGCTGGCCCGCCGGCGCCCCTACGCGGAGTGGCTCCGGGAGAACCAGACGACGATCGACGTCCTTCCCGATCCGCCGCGGTGGCACCCCACCGAGTTCGAATCGATCCTCCAGCGGCAGCGGGCGTTCGGGTACACCTACGAGGAGCTCCGCAGGATCCTCACGCCGATGGCGTCCGAGGGGCAGGAGCCCGTGGGTTCGATGGGGATCGATACCCCGCTGGCCTGCCTGTCCGACCGGCCCCAGCTCCTGTTCAACTACTTCAAGCAGCAGTTCGCCCAGGTGACCAACCCCGCCATCGATCCGATCCGGGAGGAGCTGGTGATGTCGCTCACGAGCTTCATCGGGGTCGAGCGCAACCTCCTGGAGGAAACCCCCCGGCATTGCCATACCTTGAAGCTCGGCCACCCGATCCTTACCAACCACGATCTCGAAAAACTGCGCCGCCTTTCCTGGGGCGATTTCCTGGCCACCACCCTCCCGATGTTCTTCCGCGTCGGCGGCGGGGGGGGGGAACTCGAAAGGGCCCTGACCGGGTTGTGCCGGCGCGCTTCCCTGGCGATCGAGTCCGGGTACACGATGCTGATCCTCTCCGACCGCGGGATCGAGGAAGACTATGCCCCCATCCCCAGCCTGCTGGCCCTGACCGCGGTCCACAACCACCTGATCCGCGAAAAGACCCGGACCCAGGTGGCCCTCATCGTGGAATCGGGGGAGCCCCGGGAGGTGATGCATTTCGCCCTGCTGCTGGGATACGGCGCCAGCGCCGTGAACCCCTACCTGGCGCTGGAATCGATCGAGGACCTCCACCGGCGCGGATGGCTGCCGGAGGGGCTCGAGAGCGCGGAGGCGATCGCCAGGTACGAAAAGGCCGTCAACAAGGGGCTGCTGAAGGTCCTGTCCAAAATGGGGATCTCGACGCTGCAGAGTTACCAGGGGGCCCAGGCCTTCGAGGCGATCGGGCTCGACCGGTCGGTCATCGAGCGCTATTTCACCGGCACCCCGTCGAGAATCGAGGGGGTCGGGCTCGACGTACTCGCCGGCGAGGTCAAGGCCAGGCACGACTTCGCCTTCCGGCCCCCCTCCGACTCCGAGGCGGAGCTCGAAATGGGGGGGGACTACCACTACCGGACCGGGGGGGAATACCATTCCTTCAACCCCGAGACCATCTCCAGCCTGCAGCACTCGGTGCGGTCGTCGAACTATGAAAAATACCGGGAGTTCTCCCGCCTCATCAACGATCAGAGCCGCCGGCGCTCGACGCTGCGGGGGCTGATGAAACTCCGGAAGGCGGCGCACGCGCTGCCGCTCGAGAAGGTCGAGCCGGCCAGCGAGATCGTCCGGCGCTTCGCCACGGGGGCCATGTCCTACGGCTCCATCAGCAAGGAGACCCACGAAACCCTGGCCATCGCCATGAACCGGATCGGCGCCCGCTCCAACACGGGTGAGGGGGGGGAGGACGAGGCCCGCTTCCTCAAGGACCCGGACGGCGACTGGCGCCGGAGCGCCATCAAGCAGGTGGCTTCGGGCCGTTTCGGCGTCACCGCCCATTACCTGGTCAACGCCGAGGAGCTCCAGATCAAGGTGGCCCAGGGGGCCAAGCCGGGCGAAGGGGGACAGCTCCCGGGACACAAGGTCGACGAGGTGATCGCCCGGGTGCGCCACTCCACTCCCGGGGTGCAGCTGATCTCCCCCCCCCCGCACCACGACATCTACTCCATCGAGGACCTCGCGCAGCTGATCTACGACCTGAAGAACGTCAACCCGCAGGCGCGCATCTCGGTGAAGCTGGTGGCCGAGGTCGGGGTCGGCGTGGTCGCCGCGGGGGTGGCGAAGGCGCACGCCGACGTCATCCTGATCAGCGGCCACGACGGCGGCACGGGGGCCTCCCCCCTGACCTCCCTCCGGCACTCGGGGATTCCGTGGGAACTGGGGCTGGCGGAAGCCCAGCAGGTCCTGGTCATCAACGACCTGCGCAGCCGCGTGAGACTGCAGACCGACGGCAAGCTGCAGACGGGGCGGGACGTGGTCGTCGCCGCCCTGCTCGGGGCCGAGGAATTCGGCTTCTCGACCGCGCCGCTGGTGGCCCTGGGCTGCGTGATGATGCGCAAATGCCACCTCAACACCTGCCCCGTCGGCATCGCCACCCAGGACCCCCGGTTGCGCCGCAAGTTCAGGGGGCAGCCGGAGCACGTCATCAACTACTTCTTCTTCGTGGCGGAGGAGGTGCGGGAGCTGATGGCCGAAATGGGGTTCGCTACCCTGGACGAGATGATCGGCCGGGTGGACATGCTCGACATCCAGGAATCGATCGACCACTGGAAGGCGAAGGGGCTCGATTTCTCCTCCATCTTCTACAACCCGCCGGTTCCGGGCAGGGTGGGCCGTCGCTGCCTCGCCCGGCAGGATCACGGCCTGGACCAGGCGCTGGATTATGCGCTGATCGAACACGCGCGCGAGGCCCTCGAAACCGGCGTCCCCGTCGAGATAAAGCTGCCGGTCCGCAACACCCACCGCACCGTGGGCGCCATGCTGAGCGGCGAAATCGCCCGGCGCCACGGGTCGGCAGGGCTCCCGGACGACACGATCCGCGTCCATTTCTCCGGTTCGGCGGGACAGAGTTTCGGGGCCTTCCTGGCCCACGGGGTCACCCTCACGCTCGAAGGGGACGCTAACGACTACGTCGGCAAGGGGCTCTCCGGAGGAAGAATCGTCGTCTACCCCCCCAGGGGGTCCGCGTTCGCTCCCGAGGAGAGCATCATCATCGGCAACGTGGCCCTGTACGGGGCCACCGGGGGGGAGGCCTTCTTCAACGGCATGGCGGGGGAACGCTTCGCGGTCCGCAATTCGGGTGCCGTCGCCGTGGTGGAGGGGGTGGGCGACCACGCCTGCGAATACATGACGCGCGGCACCGTCGTCGTCCTTGGGGAGACCGGCAGGAATTTCGCCGCCGGCATGACGGGCGGCATCGCCTACGTGCTCGATGAAGAGGGCTCCTTCGGAGCCACCCGCTGCAACCGCGCGGGCGTGGACCTGGTCCCCATGGAGAACGAGGACGCGGCCCTCGTCAGGGGCCTCCTCGAACGGCACCGGGACCTGACCGGGAGCCCGCGCGCCCGGTGCGTCCTGGGGGAGTGGGACTCGCTGGCTCCGAAATTTGTCAAGGTATTCCCGCGCGAGTACAGGAGGGCCCTCGCCGGAGAGGCCGAAGTGCAGGACAACCAAAGGGAGGAGATCCATGGGTAAGGCAACGGGATTCCTGGAATATGAACGCACTACCGCCCCGAGGCGGCCGGTCGCGGAGCGCGTCCGGGACTTCTTTCCCGTCTATCAGAGCGTCCCCGAGGAGGAGCTGAGGATCCAGGGGGCGCGCTGCATGGATTGCGGTGTCCCCTTCTGCCACTGGGGGTGCCCCCTGGGCAACCTCATCCCCGACTGGAACGACATGGTCTACCGCGGCCGCTGGCGGGACTCCATCCGCGCGCTGCACAGCACGAACAATTTCCCCGAATTCACCGGAACGGTCTGCCCCGCCCCGTGCGAGGCCTCCTGCGTGCTGGGGATCAACGAACCGGCGGTGAGCATCAAGACGATCGAGAACGCCATCGTCGAGCGGGCGTTCCACGAGGGGTGGATCCGTCCGGAACCCCCGGAAATCCGGAGCGGACGGCGCGTGGCCGTCATCGGGTCGGGGCCGGCGGGGCTCGCGGCGGCGCAGCAGCTCAACCGCGCGGGACACGCCGTCGTCGTCTTCGAGAAGGCGGACCGCATCGGCGGCCTGCTGCGCTACGGGATCCCCGACTTCAAGCTGGAGAAGGGGATCATCGACCGCCGTCTGGAGCAGCTCCGGGAGGAGGGGATCCGGTTCGAGACCGGCGCCCATGTCGGCGTGGACGTGCCTCTTCAGGGGCTGCGCCGGAAATTCGACGCGCTCCTGCTCGCGGGGGGGGCGGAGCGGCCGAGGGACCTCACGGTGCCCGGCCGGGAACTCGGGGGGATCCATTTCGCCATGGACTTTCTCGTCCGGCAGAACCGCCGCTCGGCCGGAGCCCGCATCGACCCGGGGGACGACATCCAGGCCACCGGGAAACGGGTGGTGATTCTGGGAGGAGGGGACACGGGAGCCGACTGCCTCGGGACCTGCCACCGCCAGCGGGCGCTCTCCGTCCACCAGATCGAAATTCTCCCGGAACCCCCGGCGGAAAGGTCGCCCGAGACCCCCTGGCCCCTCTGGCCCCTGATGCTGCGCACGGAAAGCTCGCACGAGGAGGGGGGGGTGCGAGTGTGGGGCGCCGCCACCACCCGTTTCAGCGGGGACTCCCGGGGAAAGGTGACGCACTTGCACGCCGTCCGGGTGGGGGCGCCCCCCCGGTTCGAACCGGTCGCGGGCTCCGACTTCACCCTCGAGGCCGATCTCGTCCTGCTGGCGCTGGGGTTTACGGGGGCGGCGCCCAACCCGATGTTCGAGGAGACCGGCATCGGACTGGACGGGCGGGGAAACGTCGCTGCGAATGAAGCCTGCATGACGGCCGTCCCCGGAATTTTCGCCGCCGGGGACATGCAGTACGGGCAGTCCCTGGTGGTCCGGGCCATCGCGGAGGGGCGCCGCACGGCCCACGCCGTCGACCGCTACCTGCGACAGCTCTCGGGCGGGCGCTGACCGGGGACCGCCCCCCGGGGGCGGGTGCGCCCCCGGGGATCAGGCGGCCGGGTCGGGAAAGGAGCGGCAGGCGGCGTCGTAGTCCTTCCACCAGCCGTTGAGCAGGTCCATGTTGGCCAGCCGCGGCTGGTCGCCGTCTCCCGCTATCTTCATGTATTCGCGCAGCACCGGCTGGAAATGGGGGTGCGCGCACTTGGAGATGATGTCCTCGGCGCGCCGCCGCGCGGAACGGATCTCGGTATTCAGGGCGAACCCCTGCTCGGTCACCACGCAATGGATGTCGTGCTCGGTATGATCGATGTGGCGCACGTAGGGGAGCACGCAGCTGACGACCCTCCCGTCCCTCAGGCGCCGGATCGACGGGGTGTGGACGATGCTGAGGTAGGCGTGCCGGAAGAAATCGCCGCTTCCGCCGAGGCCGTTGACCACCCGGGAGCCGTCGATGTGGGTCGAATTGACGTGACCGTAGATATCGACCTCGATCGGCGTGTTCATGGCGATCACGAACAGGCGCGTGATCATCTCCGCGTTGTTCGACATCCACATCGGGCGCAGGACCACCTTTTCCCGGCACCGGGTGAAGAGGCGCAGGAATTCCTGGCGCTTGTCCTCCGAGAAGGAGACGGCCGTCGCCGACGCGTGATCGAATTTCTCGTCGTCCTCGACGTAGCGCATCATCCCGTCCTGGAACACCTCGGTCCAGAAGCGGATCTTCTTGAACGGGGATTTGTAGAGTTCCCCGACGATGGCGTTGGCCACGTTGCCGACCCCCGACTGGATGGGGGGGAGGCGGCTGCCCCAGTGGAACGTCTTGTGGCAGTACATGAGGAACTCGATGACGTTCTGGGCGATCCGGGTCTCCATTTCGGTCGTCGGCTTGAAGCTGACGGGGAAATCGGGCTTCTCGGAATGGATGATGGCGGCCACCCTGCTCTTGTCGATCTCGACGTAGGGAAGGCCGACGCGGTCGCCCACGTTGACGATGGGGATGGGCCAGCCCACCTTCGGGTGGACGCTCGGGAGCGCGATGTCGTGAAACCCGGTGTAATCGGGGATCGCCGTGTTCACCTCCAGGACGATCTTCTTCGCGATGGTCAGCGCTTCCGCCGACACCCCGACCGAACCGGACAGGACCACGCTGCCGTCGGGACGGATGCGGGAGACCTCCACCACCGCGAGATCGATTCCGCCGTAGAACCCGTAGATGAGGTTCCGGGCGAAGGAGGAGAGGTGGACGTCGGTGAAGTCCATTTCCCCCGAATGGATCAGCTTCCGGGAAGCCTTGGAGGACATGTACGGGCCGCGCTTGCCCACATACGAGGAGATCGGTCCCTCCACGTCCTCCGAAAGCGACGCCCCGCTGAAGAGGCCGATCCTGGTCTTGGGCGCGTACTGCGCCAGGTGGCGGGCCAGGGCGGGAATGAAGGTTTTGGGTTCCCCCGTCTTGGTGAACCCGCTGATGGCGATCTTCGAACGGTCCCCGACGAACTTGACCGCCTCTTCCACCGGCATCAGCTTATCCAGCAACTCCCTGCACTGCACACGCTCGGTCAGTAGTGACATGATCTGCTCCAACGAATTCCCCACGCGACGGAAACGCAGCCCTTCCAGCGGAGGCGGAAACGGTCGGAACCGCCCCTGGAAGGAGGCGGCCCGCAGCCGGGCGCCGTCAGGTTCCGAAACATGAGTATCTCACATTCTGGCTGAGGTATAAAGCCGGGCGGAACGGGACCTCAAGCACACCCTTGCGGCCCGGCCCATCGCCGGCCGCAGGCTCCGGCGGGCCGCAGGCCCTAAACCGTCGCCGGCCGAATTTTACCCGGCCCGGACGCCATGTCAAGGCCAAACCGGTCCGGGCCCCCGGCCCGGAGGCAGCGGTATCCGAAAAATCGATTTCGCGCCTGTTTCCCGGAAGGGGTTGGTGGCATCATTGGAGTTTCGCTCCGGGGTTTGGATCCCGGCCCGGAATGGATTACGATGGGATCTTCGAGGAGGAGACGACAGATGGCACGCATACATAATTTCAACGCAGGCCCGGCGGCGATGCCGCTGGAAGTCATCGAGAAGGCCCGGGAGGAACTGACCGACCTGGGGGGCATCGGCATGTCGGTCATGGAGATCTCCCACCGCTCAAAGGAGTTCCAGGCCATCGTGGACGGCGCCGAGGCCGGGATCCGACGCCTGATGAAGGTGCCCGAAGACTATGCCGTTCTCTTCCTCCAGGGGGGGGCCAGCCTTCAGTTCGCCATGCTCCCGCTGAACCTGCGCAGGCCGGGGAAAAGCGCCGACTACGTCGACACCGGGAGCTGGGCCACCCGCGCCATCAAGGAAGCCCGGATTACGGGCCCCGTCAACGTGGCCTGGAGCGGGAAAGCGGACCGCTATGCCCGGATCCCCAAGTCGGCGGAGCTCCAGCTCCTCCCGGACGCGGAGTATGTCCACATCTGCTCCAACGAAACCATCGGCGGCATCCGCTGGACCCGGTTTCCCGAAACGGAGGCCCCGCTCGTCGTGGATATGTCGAGCGACATCCTTTCGCGCGAAGTCGACATCACCCGGCTGGCCGTCGCCTACGCCGGCGCCCAGAAAAACCTGGGGCCGTCGGGCCTGGCGGTCGTGATCCTCCGCAGGGACCTCGCCGAACGCGTGCCGGAGAACATCCCCCTCTTTTTCCGCTATTCGACCCACATCGCCGACGGCAGCCTGTACAACACCCCGAACACCTGGGCCATCTACATGCTCAAGCTCACGTGCGAATGGATGGAAGCGCGGGGAGGGGTGGCGGCGATGGAGCGGGAGAACGATCGGAAGGCGGCGACTCTCTACCGGGTGCTCGATTCCAGCGACTTCTGGCGCTCCCCCGTCGAGGTGGAGAGCCGCTCCATCATGAACGTCGTCTGGCGCCTCGGCACGGAGGAGCTGGAGGCAAGCTTCATCGCCGGGGCCAAAGCGGCGGGGATGGTGGGCCTCAAGGGGCACCGGTCGGTCGGCGGCATCCGGGCCAGCATCTACAACGCCGTGCCGACGGCTTCGGTAGAGGCGCTGGCGGAGTTCATGCGTGAATTCGAACGGAAAAACGGCTGAGAAAAACAGGCTGAGAAAAACAGGCTGAGAAAAACCGGCTGAGAAAAACAGGCTGAGATAAACGTCTGGATTAAAGCGGCTGGACGTTGATGTGAACCACCTTCGCCGGCGGGAATCCGTTGAACCAGGTGGAGGACGCGTGGCTGTAGGCCCCGATGTTCTCCGAGTAGACCAGGTCGCCCAGGTCGAGCTCGGGGAGATCTTCCGCCTGGGACACGGTATCCAGGGCGTCGCAGGTGGGGCCGAAGACGGCCGAAATCCGCGCAGGTCCCCGTTTGAACGCCTTCAGGTGGTACTGGCAGTGATCGAACAGGATGCCTGAAAAGGTGTGGTAGATGCCGTCGTTGATGTAGTAGCAGCGCTTCCCGTCGCGGTCGGATTTGCCGATCACCTCGGCCACCACCGTGGCGGTGGTGCCCACCATGTACCGTCCCGGTTCCGCGATGACTTCCAGGTCCTTCGGGAACAGCCTGCGGATTTCGGCACCCAGGATCTTGGCCAGTTCCCGGAACGGGCGCACATGGCGGTCGTAGCGGGCGGGAAAACCGCCGCCGATATCCAGGAGCTTCAGCTCGAGCCCCCGGGCCTCCGCTTCCTCCATGATGCCGGCCGACGTCCCTAGCGCCTGGACGTAGTTCTCGAAATTCGTGCACTGGCTTCCCACATGGAACGCCAGTCCCTCCACCACGAGGCCCGCATCGGCCGCCCGGCTCATGAGGTCCACGGCTTCCCCGGGGGCGGCCCCGAACTTGCTCGACAGCTCCACCATCGAACCGGTGTTCGGGACCCGGATGCGGAGCGCCAGCCCGGCGTTGGGCGCGTGCCGGCGGATCTTCCCGATCTCCTCGGCGTTGTCGTAGACCACCAGGGGGCGGTAGCAGTCGAGCTCCTCGAGCGTGCGGCGGTCCTTGATGGGGTTGGAATAGATGATCTTGTCCCAGATGAAGTTCTGCCGCTCGTCGGCCGGGAGGGCGCGGATGTTTTCGTAGACGAGGTTGAACTCGGCGATGGAGGCCACGTCGAAACTGGACCCGATCCGGTAGAGGGTGCGCACGATTTCCGGGTCGGGGTTGGCCTTGACCGCGTAGTACGGCTGCACCCGCGGCAGGCAGCGCCGGAACGCATGGAAATTCCCGCGCAGGGCCTCGTGGTCCACGACAAACAGGGGCGTCCCGTGCCTCCGCGCCAGCTCTTTCAGTTGCGATGTCTTGATCATGGGCGGCCGCGCGGACCGGCGGCGGGGACGGACCCCACCGCCGTCCTCCGGTTACAGGGTTTTGTTGTGCTTCCAGTACTCCTCGGTCACCAGTTCCATGATCTCCGGAAGCCGGTCGTAAAGGCGCTTGAGCTTCCGCGGTCTGGAGCGGGCCAGGGCGTAGTGCGCGAGCAGGGGGAAGGCGACGGTCGAGTCGACATAGCAGACGACGGCGTCGGGGAGCTGCGACGGGTCCACCTTGCCCCAGGTGACCGCCTCCTGCGGGGTGGCCCCGGAAAGGCCCCCCGTGTCGGGGCGCGCGTCGGTGAACTGGATGAAGTAATCGTGCCCCTCTTCCTTGACCCGGAGGATTTCCTGGATCTGCGGCTCCGTCTGCAGCGTGAAGTTCTTGGGCGAGCCGCCGCCGATCAGCAGCGTCCCGGTCTTGTGCCCCGCGCGCTTGGCGGCCAGGACGATGCCGGTGCTTTCGTTGACGTCACGCGAGGGGTTGATGCGCAGCGCGTTCTTGCGCAGTTCCAGCCCGGCCACGTTCATGCCGATGGTGGAATCGCCCGGGGAGGGGCAGAAGCACGGGACCCCCGCGCGGTAGGCGGCGGCCAGCAGCGAACTGTCCGTGCGCCCGGTCTGCTCCTCGAACTCCGCGCAGTATTTCCCCAGGAGGTAGTGCAGCTCGGTGGTCCCCATCTCCTTCTGGAATTCGGGCTGCATCAGCACCTGGCGCAGGACATGGTCCGTCGCCATGAGGACGTCGTTGTAGTCGAGCAGGATGTCGTAGATGCGCACCACGCCCATCCTCCGGAGCTCGGGATCGGGGGAGAAGGGGGACCCGCGGTAAAGGGGGAGGTTCATCGCGTAGTGCATGTCGTGGTAGAGGTTGGCCCCCGTGGCCACGATCCAGTCCACGAACCCGGCCTTGATCAGGGGAACCACCACCGCGGCCCCCAGCCCGGCCGGCGTCATCGCCCCCGCCAGGCTCATACCCACGGTCACTTTCGGCTTGACCATTTTCTCGGTGAAGAGGCGGCAGGCTTCCTGGAGCCGTCCCCCGTTGTAGGCCAGAAACGCGCCGTCGATCAGTTCGGGCAGCGTCTCCTTCCCGGTGATCGGTGAGGGGAGGATGCGGCGCCCCCGCAGGAACTGCTGTTTCCCCTTGGAGAATTTGTGCGGATACTTGCTCACGAATTTCCGGGGCAGTTTGACCTCACCCATTTTCGCCTCCCGAATGAGACCCGCAACGCGGGCCTAAAAAGGGACGCCCCCCGGAATCTCCGGGGGGCTCCCGCACACCTGCAAGTCCGAGCGGAGCTCTAGTTGGACGCCCTTCCGACCGTCCCCTTGGCCACGCCGATGTTCTTCTTCGCCGGCTCCTTCGGCCGCAGCGCGCGCGTCGCCTTGCCCGCCCGCCACATCTCGGAGTCCGCCATGGTCTTCAGCTCCTTGGTCAGCTGCTTCTGGTAATCGGGCTTGCCGCAGGACTGGAGGACCCGTTTGGTCTCCTCCCCGCTGGCCACCCGCTTGTAGAGCTCCGCGAAGACGGGCTTCACCGCCTTCTTGAATTTCGGCAGCCAGTCCAGGGCGCCGCGCTGGGCGGTGGCGGAGCAGTTGGCGTACATCCAGTCCATCCCGTTTTCGGCGACCAGGCGGATCAGGCTTTCGGTCAGCTCCTCGACCGTTTCGTTGAAAGCCTCGCTGGGGCTGTGGCCGTGGCGCCGGAGCACGTCGTACTGGGCCTCCATCACCCCCGCCAGCGCTCCCATCAGGATCCCCCGCTCGCCGGTCAGGTCGCTGAAGACTTCCTTTTTGAACGTCGTCGGGAAGAGATACCCCGATCCCACCGCGATCCCGAGCGCCATGCACCTTTCACGGGCGCGGCCGGTAGCGTCCTGTTCCACGGCGAAGCTGGAGTTGATGCCCGCGCCGGAGAGGAAATTGCGCCGCAGCGACGTCCCGGACCCCTTGGGGGCCACCATGATGACATCGACGTCCTTGGGGGGGACGACGCCCGTCTGCTTGCTGTAGGCGATGGAAAAGCCGTGGGAGAAATAGAGCGCCTTTCCCGGGGCCAGCCTCTCCTTGACCACGGGCCAGATCCCCCGCTGCGCCGCGTCCGACACCAGCATCTCGATGATGGTCCCCCGCTCGCAGGCCTCCTCGATGGTAAAGAGGGTCTTCCCGGGCACCCACCCGTCCTTCCTGGCGCGATCCCAGTCCTTCGGATACTTTTTCGACTGCCCGATGATGACGTTGAAACCGTTGTCCTTCATGTTCAAGGCCTGCGCCGGGCCCTGAACGCCGTATCCGATGACGGCGATCGTCTCCCCCTTGAGCACCTTGCGCGCGCGGCTCATGGGAAATTCCTTTCGCGTAACGACCTCTTCCTTAACGCCTCCAAAATCGATGAGCGCCATGATTGCGTCCCTCCTTCAGGGTAAGTTCCCGGCTGCCGGCATCCACATCCACGCACGGGAAGATTTATATAAGTCATCCGGGATCCGGGTTCAAGGCGAAATCTTCCCGCGCCGCATGCCATTCTAACAGAAGCACGGGGCGGAAGGGCGCAATCTTTATCGCTTCCGGCGGGGGGCAATCTGTTTTATCATGCCGACGGCCGGCCGTGACCGGCAGGCCCCGGACGGGGAGGACCCATCCGCCGGAACCCGTAACCGCGCCATGAGAATGATGATGATGCTCGTTTTCTTCACCCTGTTCCTGGCCATCCTGGGGCTGATCAGCTGGTACCTCTTCATCCGCGGTCTCGCCGCCATCCCCTGCGGCTCGGCGCTGCGCCGCCCCTACATCATCCTCTTCTGGTTTCTGACCCTGTCCTTCGTCGGCGGACGCATCTTCGAGAACCTCCTCCCTTCCGCGCCGGCCACCATCCTCATCTGGATCGGCTCCTTCTGGCTGGGTGCCGTCGTCTACCTCCTGCTCGCCGCCCTCTCTGTCGACCTGCTGCGGCTGGTGCACCGGTTCTTCCCCTTCTTCCCCGCCGCCGTCACGCGTGACGTCGCCCGGGCAAAGCTCGTGACCCTCGCCACGGTCCTGGCGGCGACGGCCCTGTGCCTGGCCGGGGGGTACGTGAACTCGCTCTTCCCGGTGGTCCGGACGCTCGACATCGATGTGGCGCGCCGGTGCGGGGGGATGGAAAGCCTCGACATCGTGGCCGCGTCCGACATTCACCTGGGAACCATCGTGGGGCGCTCCCGACTGGACGGCATCGTCGAGCGGATCAACCGCCTGAACCCGGACATCGTGCTGCTGCCGGGCGACATCGTGGACGAGGACCTCGCCCCCGTCATCCGGCAGAACCTGGGGGCGGCGATCGAGAACATCCGTTCCCGCTTCGGAACGTACGCCGTGACCGGAAATCATGAATATATCGGAGGAGTGGAGGAGGCCGCCGCCTACCTCTGTGCCCACGGCGTCACCCTGCTGCGGGATGAAAAGGTCCGGATCGGGAACGCGTTCCACCTCGTTGGGCGCGAGGACCGCTCGATCGGACGCTTTTCCGGGCTGCGCCGGAAGGGGCTCGACGAGCTCATGGACGGGATCGACGACGGCTGCCCCGTCATCCTCCTCGACCACCAGCCCTTCGAACTGGAGGAAGCGGCCAGGCACGGCGTCACGCTCCAGCTCTCGGGGCACACGCACTACGGGCAGCTGTGGCCGCTGCACCTCGTCGTCAGGATGATGTACGAGGTCCCGTGGGGGTACAGGCGCTCCGGGGACACTCATTATTACGTGTCCTCCGGGGTCGGGACCTGGGGGCCGCCCATGCGCATCGGGAACCGCCCCGAAATCGTGCGGATCCGGCTCCACTTCCGGCGGTAAGAAAACGTTCCCGACCTGCCGCGAGCCCCGGGGAGGCTGGCGTTCCTTATGTTTGTCGACTGCATCGAACAGGGTCCCATCCGCCCCCCGAGCGAGGCCGCGAGCCTGCTGCTGCGGGTCACGCGCCATTGCCCGTGGAACCGCTGCGAGTTCTGCCACATTTACAGGGGCCGGCGCTTTGAACCCCGGAAGGCGGAGGAGGTCAAGCGGGACATCGACACCCTGCGGGACCTTGCCTCCCGGATCCGGGACCTGTCCCTGCAACGGGGATTCGGAGGAACCATTCACGCCGCGCTGGCCCGGCACCTCGGCGACACCCCACGGCCGTATCCGGAAGGGGCCCGGAACCTCCTCTTCTGGATGGCGGGCGGCGCCCGGAACGTCTTTCTCCAGGATGCCGACAACCTGGCACTGAAGACCGAGAAGCTGGTGGATATCCTCAGGTATCTCAGGGACGCCTTCCCCACCGTGGAAAGGATCACCACCTACGCCCGGTCGGCCACCCTGGCCCGGAAAAGCCCCGAAGAGCTCGCGGCCCTCCGCGAGGCTGGGCTGTCACGCATCCACACGGGCATGGAATCGGGTTGCGACACGATCCTGGCCCGCGTTCAGAAAGGGGTGACGGCGCGGGTCCTCATCGATGCCGGGAGGAAGGTGAAGCAGGCGGGGCTGGGCCTTTCGGAATACGTCATGCCGGGACTCGGAGGGAAAGCCCTGACGCGGGAACATGCCCTGGAAACCGCCAGGGCGCTCAACGAGATCGATCCCGACTTCATCCGGGTCCGCCCGCTGAAGGTCCTCTCCACCATGCCCCTTTTCCGGAGGGTGGAATCGGGCGAGATGGAGCTCCTCGGCGACGACGGGATCCTCGCCGAGGAGAGGCTCCTCATCGGGCACCTGGACCGGTTCACCGGCCGGCTCGAGAGCGATCACGTCCTGAACCTGCTCGAGGAGGTGGAAGGACGGTTCCCTGCAGCCCGCCGCCCCGTCCTCGCCCTTATCGACCGGTACCTGGCCCTGCCGGAAGGGGAGCGCGCCCACTTCCGGCTCGGCCGTCGCACCGGATTCTACCGCCGGCTCGCCGACCGGGAGAACCCCGTCCTCCGGGCCGAGGTGGCCGCCATCCTGCGCCGGGTCGAATCGGGCGATCCCGGGGGTCTCGACCTTTACCTCTCCCGGCAAACGGAATCGTTCATCTAGCGTGAAGGGAACGAAGGCCGCCGGAAACCGCCCGCCCCTCTTTCCAATTGCAAACGGCCCCGCGCTGTGGCAACGTAAACGGGTAGGGGGATTTTCAGGGGAAATGATGCATCCAGACCGCACCGCAGTCACACGCATCGCCATTATCAACATTACCGGGGGGACGCCCGGCGGATAGAGGCCTGTAAAGGTGCATGCACCCAGCCCTCATCCGCCGAACGGGTGAGGGCTTTTTTTTTTGGCCCGGCGCGCGCTGGCGCCGCGGACCCACGGAGGCAGGCGTGAAAATATTCGTTTACGACACCACCCTGAGGGACGGGACCCAGGGGGAAAGCGTGGCCTTCTCGGTGCAGGACAAGCTGAGGGTGGCGCGAAAACTGGACGAACTGGGGATCCACTATATCGAGGGGGGGTGGCCCGGCTCCAACGAAAAGGATGCCGAATTCTTCAGGATCGCCGCCGGCCAGAGCTGGCGGACGGCCAAAATCGCCGCCTTCGGCAGCACCGCCCTGGCCCGGAACCAGCCGAGCGAGGACCCGAACCTCGGGGCGCTGCTCGAGGCCGGGACCCCCGTGGTCACCATCTTCGGGAAGACATGGGACTTCCACGTGCACGCGGCCCTGAGGATCCCCCTGGCCCGGAACTGCGAACTGATCCAGGCCTCGGTCGCCTACCTCAAATCCAGGGGCCGGGAGGTGATCTTCGACGCCGAACACTTTTTCGACGGCTTCGGCGCCAACCCCGAATACGCGCTGGAGACCCTCCGCGCCGCGGCCGAGGGGGGAGCGGACCTGATCACCCTGTGCGACACCAACGGGGGTTCCCTCCCTTCCCGCATTAGGGAGGCCGTCGGCCGGGTCCAGGCGGTGGTCGGGCTGCCGCTCGGCATCCACTGCCACAACGATTCCGAGCTCGCGGTCGCCAACACCCTCGCCGCGGTGGAATGCGGCGCCGTCCAGGTCCAGGGGACCATGAACGGCTACGGGGAACGGTGCGGAAACGCGAACCTCTGCTCCATCATCCCCAATCTCGAACTGAAGATGGGAATGACCGTCATCGGCGAAAAACGGCTCCAGCTTCTCACCAGCGCCTCCCGGTTCGTCAGCCAGATCGCCAACCTGCGGCACCGCAAGGATCTCGCCTTCGTCGGGGAGAGCGCCTTCGCCCACAAGGGGGGGGTCCACGTCAGCGCCGTCATCCGGGATGCCGCCACGTACGAGCATGTCGTCCCCGAGAAAGTCGGGAACGTGCGCCGCGTCCTGGTCTCGGAGCTCTCCGGCAGGAGCAACCTCCTGTTCAAGGCCCGGGAGATGAAGCTCGACATCGCCGAACAGGAGGAGAAGCTGAAACCCGCCCTCAGCCGGATCAAGAAGCTGGAGAGCCAGGGATACGAATTCGAGGCGGCGGAGGCCTCCGTGCGCGTGCTGCTGGAAACGGCCATCAACGGCGAACGGGAGTTCTTCAGGATCGACAATTTCCGCGTGTTCACCGACATGCACCGGAGCGGGGAGGTGACGTCCGAGGCCACGGTGAAGGTGCGCGTGGGGGATCAGTCCGTGCACACGGTGGCCGAGGGGGACGGTCCCGTGCATGCCCTGGACAAGGCCCTGCGCCTCGCCCTGAACCAGTTCTTCGAACCGCTGCGTTCGGTCGCGCTCATCGACTACAAGGTCCGGGTCCTGACCGGGACGCACGGCACGGGCTCGCGGGTGCGCGTGCACATCCAGCAGACGGACGGGGAGGAAACCTGGACGACCGTGGGGGTGTCGGAAAACATCCTGGAAGCGAGCTACATCGCCCTGGCCGACGGGATCCGCTACAAACTCCTGCAGACGATGGGCTGAGAGCGCCGCCTCAGTCCAGGGTTCCCGTCGCCCGTTTCAGCTCCACCAGAGCCTTGGCGTAGGCGGCCCGGGCCTCGACGGCAGCCAGCCGGGCGGCGCGGTACTCCCGCTGACGGCGGATGACGTCGTACGGCACCGAGGCCCCTTCCTCGAGCCGCGCCTCCTCGGCCGCCAGCACATCCCCGCTCAGCCGCTCCGCCTCGAGGGCGGCCTCGACCCGGGCCCGGGACTGGGCC
Source organism: Acidobacteriota bacterium (assembly GCA_016934555.1). Classification (GTDB taxonomy): domain Bacteria; phylum Acidobacteriota; class UBA6911; order UBA6911; family UBA6911; genus UBA6911. The sequence goes on from JAFGSS010000018.1 coordinate 28,569, forward strand.
AGGTCGATCAGGACCCGGCGCACTTCCAGGGCGATGTCGTTGCGCGTGCGCTCGAGCGCCGTCTCGCTCTGGGCCTTCTCCCGCCGGGCCCGGTGATAGTCCGCCTCGGCCGCCCGGTTCCGGATGTTGATGGAAAAGGAGAACCCGACGGCGTATTCGGGGTAGCTCCAGCCGCGCACCTGCCTGAGCGCCTGGGACAGCCCCCCGGGATAAAGCACCGGGACCCCCTCGGCATCGGGGATCCGGCGGTCGCCGTACAGGCCGGAGCTGTTGAAGTTCGCGAAGACCAGGAGGCTCGGCCGGAGGAGGTCCTTGCCGTAGCGGACGGCGATTTCCTGGGTGCGGAGGCCGGTCTCGGCCTGCAGGACCTCCGGCCGGCGGCGCATGGCCTCGTCGAGCGCCTCGTCGAGTTCAGGGATGTCCCCGTCCCGCGGATCGGGGAGTGCGGCCGCCGGCTCGATGCGCACGGAGTCCCACTGGCCCGGGTCCCGGCTGATCAGGTTCTTCAGCTCCATCTCACGCATCTCAAGCGTCGTGCGGGCGGTCACCAGGTCGCGCCGGCGCGCGGCCACCTCGCTTTCGGCCGTCACGACGTCCAGCCCCGACGCGGCCCCGAACTCGTCCTTGATGCGGGTGTCCTCCAGCAGCCGCTCGGCCACCTCCAGGGACTGCCCGGCGACCTGGAGGCTCTCCCGCGCGGCGACCAGGTCCCAGTAGGCACCCTGCGCCCGGGCCAGGGTGGTGCTGACCTGGAGCCGCACCCCTTCCTTCATGACGGCCTCTGAATTTTTCACGACATCCAGGAAACGGCGCCCGATTTTCCTGCCGAACCCGCTCAGCAGCTGCTGCGTCACGCTGACGGACAGCTGGGAAACGACGGCGGGGTTGTAGAGGAGGAAACGCTGGGTCGAACTCTGGCGCATGTTGTTGAAGGAAACGCTGAGGCTGCTCCCCGTGGTGAAGGAGTGCGAATAGCGGGCCAGCAGGGCGGTCGAGCGGGTCGAAACCTCGGGGATGCCGGAGACGACGATCGAATTCAGCGGGCTGGTCGTGCGGTCGATGCTGAACCCGAGGGCCAGGGTCGGGTCGTAGCTTCCGCGCGGGAACCCGAACACCTGCCGGGCGCCCCCCGTGATCCCGCCCACCCCTCCGAATCCCCCCAGACCCCCTGCGCCCCCGACCCCGGCCCCGATCGCCCCGGCGAAAAGACCGCTGGGGATCTGGACCCCGGCCCCGCCGCGGGGGGCACCGCCCCCCTTGACCCGCAACATATCGGTCTCGGCGTACCGGGCCGCGTTCCTCGAGGACAGGATGTCCAGGTTGTTCTCCCTGACCGATGTTTCGAGCCGGTCCATGGAAAGGCGCAGCGTCCGCCCCTCTCCGGGCCGCGGCAGCCCTTCGGGATTGGTGAACTCCGGCTCCGGAATCGGCCGCATGACGTAGGGCCGGTAGACCCTCGGGAACCACTCCGTGTTCCGGGAAAGGTCGCGCGCGGGTTCCTCCGCCGGGGCGGCCGCCGGAAGGATGCCGAGCAGCAGCGCCACCCGCACCGGGCGGCCGAAGAGGCGCATCAAGGCCGCCATCACTCGACCTCCCGGGCGCCGGAAGGGGTGAAGGGGGTCACGGGAGCCCGCGAGATCTCCCCGCGGAGCGCCTCGGCGTATTCGATCCCGTTGCGGTCCAGGACCAGCCCGCGGGCGCGGTCCATTTCCACCATGGCCTTCACCCACGCGATCTGGGCGGCGACCTCCGCCTGCCGGGCCGCGGTGTAATCGCGTTCCCGCAGGATCACCTGGTAGGACGTGGACGCCCCCGCCTCCAGCCTTATCTTCTCCCCCTCCCAGATTTCACGCGCCAGTTCGGCCGCCTTGCGCGCGGCCTCGACCTGGGCCTTCCCCTGGATCAGCCCGATGACGGCCTTGCGCACCTCCAGTTCTATGGAGTTGCGCGAGCGCTGCCGGCTGATCAGCAGCTGGTTGCGCTCGAGCTGCGAACGGAGGTTGTCCGCCTGCGCCGTGCGGTTGCGCAACGGGATGTTCATGCTGAACCCCCCGGCATATTCCGGGTACGTACCCCGGAAGCTCTGGGAGAAGGCGTCGAAGATCCCCGACTCGGAATCCGCACCGGTCCCCTGGAGCCCGGCCCCCGCGTAGAAGCCGAAAACGGCCAGGCTGGGCATGAGCGCATTCCGGGTAAAGCGGACCGAGATATCCTGGTTTTGGAGGTTGATGTCCGCCTGCTCGAGCTCGAGCCGCTTCTCGAGGGCGACGGCGAGCGCGTCCCTCAAGTCGGGGATGTCCGGGTCGCCATGCTGCGGCATGCGGTCCCGGAGCACGATCCGGGCGGCGTCCAGCTCCGGGGTGACCCTTTTCACCAGCATGTTCTTGAGCGTGGCCTCCTGGAACTGGAGGTTCGTCCGGGCCACGGTCAGGTCCCGCGTCCGGGCGGCGACCTCGGACTCCGCGGAGGTCACGTCGAGGGGCGACATGGTGCCGACATCCAGCCGGATCCGGTTGTCTTCGAGCAGCCGCCGGGCGACGGCCAGGGACTGCTCCGCCACCTTCACGTTTTCCTCGAGGGCGGCCAGGTCCCAGTAGGCGTTCTCCACCGCGACCACCGTGTTGATGAGCTGGAGCCGGAACACGTTTTCGGCCACCCGGGTGTTGTTGCGGGCCACCATGATGTAGCGTTCGTTGGGCAGCCGCCCGAACCCGTTCAGGAGCGGCTGGTTGACCCCCACCGCGAAGCGGGTGACGGAGGCGGGATTGTAGAGCAGGTTGCGCTGCGTCGAACTCTGGCGCTGGCCCGTGAGGGTCAGGGAATAGCTGGTGCCCAGGCCGAAGAGCTGCGCGTAGCTGGCGCTGAAAGCCGCGTTCTTCCCGGTCACGTTATAGATCCCGGAAACGACGCTCGTATTCAGGGGCGAGGTCACGTGGTCGTAGCTGAAATTCACGCTCAGCGTGGGATCGAAATTCCCCGCCGAGCCGACCTGGACCGACCCGCCGCCCCCGGTGATGCCCCCGGCGCTCCCTACTCCGGACCCGGCCCCCGAGCCGCTGATCCCGGCGCCCAGGGCGCCCGAGGTCAATCCCCCGGGGGTCGATCCCCCCGTAAACCCGCGCGGCGACTGCCCCGCCCTGCTCCGCAGCAGGTCGGTTGCGGAGTACTCCGGGACGAAGCGCTGCACGGCGATGTCGAGACTGTTCTCGAGCGCCAGCGCGAGCGCGTCGGATAAGGTCAGCTCGAGCGACCCGTCACGCATCAGCCCCTCGATCCGGGGGGAGTTCTCCAGGACCGGTGAGGAAACGGGGCGCGCGCGGAAGATCCCGAGGGGGTTGGCCGGGGCTCCTGTTTTCTCCCCTCCGGCCCCGGAGAAGGAAAACCGTTCCGGGGCGGGCTGGGCGCCGAGGGGCGCCCGGGGCAGCATCCAGGCCAGGGCGAGCACCGTCACGATCGCCGGCCGACGGAATCTCTCAATCATCGCAACCTCCTGAAAACGGGGACGGACCAGGGCATACTATTGGAAACAGGCATTTTATCCATGAATCACGCAGGATCGCGCCCGGTCGGCCGGGGATGGTTTTCACCCGGTGGGGCCATAATTGCGGCAACGCCGGACGCCCGACGGTCAACTCTTTAAAATACGCCCGGTTGGGGAGCTTGTTTCGACCGGCGGCGGAGCCGGACTGACGGCATCCGCTACTGCATGGCGCATTTGCGCGCCGTCTCGTAGACCGGATCTTCCACCTTCAGGCCGACCACGAATCCCCCGGCCTGGGGCTTGCAGTACACCAGCTCCCCGGTGAAGGTAACGTCCCCCCACTCCACCCTGACGAGGGCGCCCTCGGGAAGAGCCTCCTCCAGGAAGAGGCTGAGACCGTGGACCGACAAGTCCGACAGACGCGCACGGGCCGTGGAACCGGGAGGGTCCACGCAGGTCACATTCGCCGTCAGGTCCGTTTTGAAGCGCGTCCGGGTTCTTCTGTTCATGATGGCTCAATCGGTCGCCGGCACCCCTCCCCTTAAGGAAAAGCCCGGCCAAAGCGGCCCCGACCCGTTTGACAACAACGCCGCGGCCCAGTATCCTGTGCCGCAAAGCCCCCGGTCGGGGGCTTTGCGGAAAAGGACTCTTTTATCACATCGGCGGAAGGGAGACAACCGACAGCATGGGACTCATAACCATCGATGAAGACAGGTGCCGGAAGGACGGCTTCTGCGCGCGGGAATGCCCGGCGGCCATAATCGAGCTTCCGGGGGGAGGGTGGCCCCGCATCAAGCCCGGCCAGGAGGAGGGGTGCATGGATTGCGGCCATTGCGTGGCCGTCTGCCCCCACGACGCGCTCCGCCACGAGCGGATCCCGCAGGTGGGCTCCCCGGCGCTGCGGGACGATCTCCGCATCGGCGAAGCCCAGGCGGCGCAGTTTCTGCGCGCGCGCCGGTCGATCCGCCACTTCGCGGCCAGGCCGGTGGAAAAGGGGAAGATCCTGAAGCTCATCGAGACGGCGCGCTACGCGCCCACCGGAGGGAACCGGCAGGAGGTGGAGTGGCTCGTGATCGACGACGGGCCCCGGCTCCGGGAAATCGGGGCGCTCACCGTGGCCTGGCTCCGCAAGGTGGTCGAGGACCCGCGCGCCGTCGCCGCCGCCCCCTACCTGGTGCCGACCATCGCCGCCTGGGATGCGGGGGAGGACACGGTGCTCCGGGGCGCCCCTGCCCTGGTCGTCGCCATGGCGCCGGCGGAAGGGACGTCGGGTTCGGTCGACGTGGCGATCGCCCAGACCTACCTCGACCTCTACGCCCCCGTCCTGGGTCTGGGGACCTGCTGGGCGGGCCTGCTCCAGGGGGCCATGGCGAACGCCCCGGAAACGAGGGCGGCCGTGGGCATTCCCGAGGGCTACCCCCACCACTTCGCCCTGATGCTGGGGTATCCGGACGTCCGCTTCTTCCGCACCCCGGAGCGGAAGGCTCCCAGAATCACCTTCACATAGGACCAGGCCTTTCGGGCGCCCGGGCTACAGGTCCACCGGGCGGATGATGCCCTCCTTCATCTTGACTTCGGTCTCCCGGCGCGCCCGGCTGATCATGAGATCGGCCTGCCGGTAGAGCTGGTCGCGGGTCAGGATTTTGCGGGCGACCCCCTGCTCGATGGCCTTCAACCCGACGGCCACCGCTTCCCGGACAAAGACGTTGGGCTCGTCCATCTTGGGGACGATGGAGTCCTCCCGCAGCCCCCGGTCCTCCGCGCATTTCGCCAGCTCCGTGGCCGCGGCGATGCACATCCCGTCGGTGATGGTCGAGGCGGCGACATCGAGCGCACCGCGGAAGATCCCGGGAAAACCGAGGGAATTGTTGATCTGGTTTGGGAAATCGCTCCTCCCGGTTCCCACCACACGGGCGCCCGCCTCGTGGGCGTCCCATGGCCACATCTCCGGGATCGGGTTGGCGGTCGTAAATACGATGGCGTCCCTGGCCATGCCGGCGACCCATTCCTTCCGGATGGTGTCCGGCCCGGGGGTGGAGGCGGCCGAGAGCACGTCGGCCCCGGCAATCGCTTCCGCCGCCCCGCCGACCAGCTGGTCGCGGTTGGTGATCTGGCACATCTCCCATTTTTCCCGGTAGACCCCCCGGAGCTCGGTGCGCCCCTTGTGCAAGGTGCCCTTGCTGTCCACGAAGATCAGGTTCCCCGGCTTGGCGCCGTAGGCCATGTAGAGCGCCCCGATGCGGATGTTGGCCGCCCCGGACCCGACCAGGGTGATTTTGACGTCCTCGATCCGCTTGCCGACGATTTTCAGTGCGTTGATCAACCCCGCCAGGCACACGGTCGCCGTCCCCTGCTGGTCGTCGTGCCACACCGGGATCCGGCAGCGACGGCGCAGCTCCGCGAGGATCTCGAAGCACTTCGGCTGAGCGATGTCTTCGAGGTTGATCCCCCCGAAGGACGGCTGCAGCACCTCCACCGTACGGATGATCTCCTTGGGGTCCTTGGTGTCGATGCAGATCGGGAACGCATCCACCCCGCCCAGGTATTTGAACAGGATCCCCTTCCCTTCCATGACGGGGAGACCCGCTTCCGGCCCGATGTCGCCCAGGCCCAGGACGCGGGTGCCGTCGCTCACCACCGCGACCATGTTCCCCTTGTTCGTGTGCTCGTAGACTTTTTCGGGGTTCCGGTGGATATCCTTGCAGACTTCCGCGACGCCCGGGGTGTACCAGATGGCAAAATCATCGAAGTCGCGGATGCAGCACTTCGGCGAGGTCTCCAGCTTCCCCCTGTAATAGGGGTGCAGCTTCATGGCATCCTCGGCCGGCTTGTAGGCTTTGGCCAGCAGTTCCTCCTTGGTCATGCGTTTCGGTTCCGGTGCTTTCGCCGCGTCCCCGGGCGATTGGTCGTTCATGATTCTCGGTCCTCCCTCATGCGGCGGGGTGCCGGCGCGCCGCGGTCGAACCGTGCCCGGCGCACGCACATCCCCCATTAAATCTACTAATCGGATGCTGTATCGGGATAATATCCCTTTATCACAATACTATCGCGCCGCGGGGGAATGCAAGGCCCACCCTCGGGGCCCTGCGTGGGCCCCGGGCCGGCAGGGGAGCCGGCCCGGAAGGGGCCCGCGAACGGGGAGACGATCGCCTCATTCCGACCGGGATTCGGCCGACGGCGTCGGGCGGAGCCCCATGTACTCGAGCATGCCGCGCGCCGCGCGCCGTCCGGCACCCATCGCCAGGATCACCGTGGCCGAGCCGGTCACGATGTCGCCCCCGGCGAAGACTCCGGGGACGCTCGTCATGCCCGTCCGCTCGTCCACCTCGATGTACCCCCAGCGGTTCACCTTGAGTCCCGGCGTGCTCTGGGCGATGATGGGGTTGGCCGTGGTCCCCAGCGCGTAAACGACCATGTCCACGTCGAGCATGTACTCGGACCCCTTTTTCGGGACCGGGCTCCGGCGGCCCGAGGCGTCGGGCTCCCCCAGTTCCATCTCGATGACCTCCATCCCGGTGACCCACCCCTGGTCGTTGCCGAGGATGCGCACCGGGTTGGTCAGCCATTTGGCGATGATGCCCTCCTCCAGGGCGTGGTGCAGTTCCTCGGCCCGGGCCGGGGACTCCTTGATGCTCCGGCGGTAGACCAGGTACACCTTCTCGGCCCCCATGCGCAGGGACACCCTCATCGCGTCCATGGCCGTGTTCCCGGCCCCGATCACGGCCACGCGCCGGCCCATCCCCACCGGCGTGTCGTACAGAGGCTGCCGGAAACCCTGCATGAGGTTGACGCGCGTCAGCAGTTCGTTGGCGCTGACCACCCCGTTGTAGGCCTCGCCCGGGATCCCCATGAATTTGGGGCTGCCCGCGCCGGTGGCGATGAAGGCCGAGTCGCAGCCCATTTCACCCAGGAGCTGGGGAATGGTGAACAGCTTGCCGATGATGCAATCGAGCTCGAACTTGACCCCCAGCCGGGCGAGGTTCTCGATCTCGATGTCGATGATGTCGTTCGGAAGGCGGAATTCGGGGATGCCGTACTTCAGCACGCCGCCGGCCACGTGCAGGGCTTCGTAGACGGTGACGTCCACCCCCGCCTTGACGAGGTCCCCGGCGCAGGCCAGGCTCGCGGGACCGGAGCCGACGACGGCCGCCTTCTTCCCCGTCTTCACGAATTGCGGCGGCTTGTCCCACCCCCGGCCCGCGGCGAAATCGGCGACGAAGCGCTCCAGGCGGCCGATGGCGACGGGTTCCAGCTTCCGGCCGATGATGCAGGTGGCTTCGCACTGCACCTCCTGCGGGCAGACCCGGCCGCACACGGCGGGGAGCGCGTTGGAGTCCTTCAGGATCCGGTACGATTCCCTGATGTCCCTGCGGGCCAGGGCGCCGATGAAGCCCGGGATGTCGATCTCCACCGGGCAGCCGGGCACGCACTGCGGCTTCTTGCACTGCAGGCAGCGGTCGGCCTCGCAGAGCGCCATCTCCAGGGTGTACCCCCGGGCCACCTCCTCGAAATTGCCGGCGCGCACCACGGGGTCCTGTTCCGGCATCGGGGTGCGCACGGGGGCGATCGTCTTGATGTTCTTGGGCACCCGGGCCTCGGCCGCTTCCGCGGGCACGGGGGTGGGAGGCGCTTCGGCGATCGGCGGCCGGCTGCGCGACACGGGGATCGCCGGATTCTCCCCGCCCGGGCCGAGCGACGCAAGCTTCCGGCGCTCCTCCTCGTAGCGCGTCAGGCATCCCTTCTCCTCGCATTCGAAACGCTTCTGCCGGAGCATCAGCTCGTCGAAATTGACCTGGTGCCCGTCGAAATCGGGCCCGTCGACGCAGGCGAATTTCATCCGCCCGCCAACGGTGACCCTGCAGGAGCCGCACATGCCGGTCCCGTCCACCATGATGGAGTTGAGGCTCACCATGGTGCGGATGCCGTAGGGGCGGGTCAGTTCCGAGCACGCCTTCATCATCGGCAGAGGCCCGATGGCAATCACCTCCTCGATGTCCTTGTGCTCCTCGAGCACCTGGGCGAGCACCACGGTGACGAAGCCCTTGGTCCCGTAGGAACCGTCATCGGTCGCCACCCGGAACTCGTCCGAATAGGCCGAAAAGCGGTCGGCCCAGAACATCAGGTCCCGGCTGCGGAAGCCGATGATGGAAATCGTGGTGGATCCCAGCTCCTTGTGCCGGCGCAACTGCGGAAACACGGGGGCCACCCCCAGCCCCCCGCCCACGAGCACCGCCTTCTTCCGCCGCTCGAGGTGGGACTCCACCCCCAGCGGTCCGATGAAATCGATGATGGAGGAGCCCTCCGGGAGGGCCATCATCTGGTGGGTGGTTTTGCCCACCGCCTGCACCACCACCGTGACGGTCCCCCGGCCGCGATCGAAATCGGCGACGGTCAGGGGGATACGCTCGCCGGTGTCGTCGATGCGCACCATGACGAAATGCCCCGGCTGGCACGCCCTCGCCACGTCCGGGGCCTCCACTTCCCAAAGAAAGGTTACGGGCCCGAATTGCTCGCGCTTGACGATCCGATACATAGGCACCCTCGCACTGGTTTCCGGTCAGGGTTCAGAAGTGGGGCCAGTATAGCAAACGGCCGACGAGGGCAACAAGCGCATTCCGGGCGGCGGGAAGGCGGGGGCGGCGGAGGGGTCAGCGCGTGCGCACGCTGATGCCCAGCCAGCGCCCGGGCATGTCGACCCCGCGGATTTCCTGGTAGCCGCTGTCGAGCAGGTTGGTCCCCTCGACGGCGAGGGTGAAACGGGGGAAAGCCTTCTCCAGCGCGCCGTCGAGGATCCAGTAGCCGCGGCCGTCGGCCCGCCGCTTGTAGCGGAACGACTGCCGGGAACGGAGCCCGAGCGGAAGGGGAAAATGAAGGGCCGTAACCCAGCCGTGCCGCGCGTAGTCGAGCACGTACTTCGAGACGTAATCCACCGAACCCGCGTCGGACGCGATCAGGCTGTAGCGCGTCTCCAGGCCCGCGCGCGGGCCCAGGGCGTGCCGGAGCCCGATTTCGATCCCCTCGGTGCGGAGGCTGCGGATGTTGGCGGTGCGCCATTTCTCTTCGGGCGCGGAGCGGATCCAGTCGATGACGCCGGTCTCCCGGCGGGAGAAGAGGGTGAGGGACCCGAGCCAGTCCGCGGCGGGGATGAAATCGGCGCCCAGCTCGGCCGACCAGGCCCGTTCGGGCCCGAGCCGGGGGCTGGCCTCGTGATTCGGGTCGCGGTAGTGGAGTTCGGTGAAGGTGGGGATCCGGAACGCGCGGCCGATGGAGGAACGGAGCCGGATGCGCGGGGTGGCCCACAGGCTGCCGCTGAGAGAGGGGCTGACGGCGGAACCGAAGTTGGAGTAGTGATCGAAGCGGAGCCCCGGGTAGACTGCCGCCCGCTTCAGCGCGCTCCATTCGAGTTCGGCGAACAGGCTCGTTTTCGAGAAGGAGTGGTCCCCGAGGGTGCCGGAGGCGATCCAGTCCGCACCCGCCTCCCCCCCCAGCGTGAGGGCGGCCGCGTCGGCGAGGGACACCCGGGCCCTGGCCGACGCGCCCGCGGCATGGGTGCGGTGCCGGCTCTCGAAAAGGCCGGGGGAGCGGACGTCGTACAGGAACCGGTCCCCGTGGGTCCGATACCAGCCCCGGACGTCGACGCGGATCCCGGCGGCCGCCTCGCGGCTGCGGGACACGGAGACCAGCGTCTGGCTCGTCCATTCCCTGGAAGGGGCCGGCCCGTAGAAGCCGTCGGCGCCGAATTCCCGGTCGGCGTGGGACACCGCCAGGGTCGTGGAATTCCCGATCCGCGAACGGGCGGAGAGGGTCACGCCGCGGGAATCCCGGTCGGGCCGGAATCCCGAGGAACGGCCGGCGGTGACGCTGAAGGACTGCCGGAGCGCCCCCTTTTCAAATCCCGCGGAGAGGGAGCCCTCGGCCAACCCGTGCATCCCGAGGCGGACGCCCGCGCCCGCGCCCGGGCGGAAGCCGCGCGTGATGATGTTGACGGTGCCGCCGAAGGCGTCGGCCCCGTAGATCGAGGAACCGGGCCCCAGCAGGACCTCGATCCGCTCGATCTCGTCCATGGGGACGGGGATATCGGTGTTGTGGTGCCCCGTCTGGGAATCGTTGAGCCGCACCCCGTCGACCAGGACCAGCACCTGCGAAAACGAAGACCCGCGCAGCCTGAGGTCCGCCTGCATGCCGAACGGGGCGCGGGAACCGACGTCGGCGGAAAGGGCGTGGGCCAGGATGTCGGGAACGGAGTGCACCGGGAGATCCGCGATCTCCTCCCGGGTGAGGACCGTCACGGTCCTCGACAGGTTTCCGAACGGGACCGGGTAGGCGTTGGCCGTCACCACCACCTCTTCGTCGGACGGATCCCCGGCGCCCATCAGGGAATCGGTGCAAAGAGGAGAAGCCGCCAGGAGGGAGAGAAAAAAGGGGACAACCGGAAAGCGAAACTCCATGGTTCGATACGGCCGGGGTCCGGGCTTCGGCCCGGACCCCGTCGGCGCGACGTCAGGCCTTCATGTCCATCTCACCGGAAAGGTAGGATTCGTAGGCCGCCAGGTCGAAGTGGCCATGGCCGGAGAGGTTGAAGAGAATGACCTTCTTTTCCCCGGCTTCGCGCGCCTCGAGCGCATGGACGACGGCGCTGTGGATGGCGTGGGCGCTTTCGGGCGCGGGAATGGTCCCCTCGCACTGGGCGAACCGGAGGGCGCTCGCGAAACAGTCCCCCTGGTTGTAGGCTTCCGCCTCGATGAACTTCCCGGCCAACAGGTGGCTCACGAGGGGGGCGGAACCGTGGTAGCGCAATCCGCCGGCGTGAACCGGGGGGGGGATGAACTTGTGCCCCAGCGTGTGCATCATCATCAGCGGGGTGTTGCCCGCCACGTCCCCGAAGTCGTACTCGCGCGGCCCCTTGGTCAGCGTGGGGCAGGAGAGCGGTTCCACGGCGATCACCCGCATCTTCGATTCGGTCCCTTTCAGGCGCCCCTTGAGGAAGGGGAACGCCAGGCCGGCGAAATTGCTCCCGCCCCCGTGACACCCGATCACGTAATCGGGGTATTCGCCCGCCATCTCCATCTGCTTCATCGCCTCCTGGCCGATGATGGTCTGGTGGAGCAGGACATGGTTGAGCACGCTCCCGAGGGCGTACTTGGTGTCGTCCCGCTTGACGGCGTCCTCGACCGCCTCGGAGATGGCCAGGCCGAGGCTTCCGGGGGAATCTGGTCTTTCGGCCAGGGCCTGGCGTCCAGCCTCCGTCAGTTCGGAGGGGCTGGGGACGATGGTTCCCCCGTAGGCGTTGACCATGATCCGGCGGTACGGCTTCTGGTCGTAGCTGACGCGCACCATGTAGACCATGCACTCCAGCCCCATCAGCTTGCAGGCGCACGCCAGCGCGCACCCCCACTGCCCGGCGCCCGTCTCGGTGGCCAGGCGCTTGACCCCCTCCTGCTTGTTGACATACGCCTGCATCAGGGCCGTGTTGAGTTTGTGGCTCCCCACCGGGCTGACGTGCTCCGACTTGTAGTAGATGTGGGCCGGGGTGTCCAGGGCCGCCTCCAGGGTGCGCGCGCGGTAGACCGGGCTCGGACGGTAGAGGCGGTAGATGTCCCTCACCTGGTCGGGAATCTCGACCGTAGGCTCCAGGGTCACTTCCTGCTGGATCAGGCCCATGGGAAAGATCGGGGCCAGATCCTGGGGACCGATCGGCTCCCGGGTGCCGGGATGCAGCGCCGGGGCTAGCGGAGTCGGCAGATCCGCCTGGATATTGTAAAAATGCGTGGGAATCTCGGATTCCGGAAGAGTGATCTTGGTATCGGTCATGGCCTGTTCTCCTTTTAATGGAAACTGCGAGCATAACACAGGACGGACCGGACGTCAGCGGGGATTATGCCGCTGCGGCGATTTCCGGTCCCCCTCCAAGCCGGAATCCCGAGTGTCCCCTTTTGCTCTCCCCTGGGTATTTCTACCATCTCGAAAATGGGTAATTGCACGAATTGAACCCGCCCCCCCTTCCGGAGTGTAATGGAGGCGCAGACCAGGAAAGAACAACTTTCCCGGCGGACTCTATCGCCGCCGGGACAAGGTTGTGGGGATACGGTTCCCGGGTCCGGTTTTCCTGGGGGGGGGCCGGACACGGGAACCATCCCCACGCGAGTGTCACGCAAGTGACACGGGCAGAAAGAAGCGCGAACCAACCCACCCCCTGAACCGGCGGTCCTGTCCCCGCAGGACCGTTCCCGCCTGATGAACCTGCTGCGAACATGGGGCTCCGGCCGCCAGGCCGGGGCCCTCTTCTTTTTGGCAGCAGGCGTTATCGCAGGCTCCGGATGTAGTCCACCATCCGCCGGAGTTCCTCGTCCGTCATCACGGTTTCGGGCATGGCGGGGGGGTACCCCCGGGTGATTTCGGCGGCGGGGTCCACGATCGCCCGCCGGACGTAATCGTCATCGATCATCACGGCGCGCTCCCTTCCGTCCCGGTCCAGGACCGCCCCCTCCCTGCCGTAAATCCCCTTCAGGGTGGGGCCGACCATGGGGCTTCCGTCGACCGAATGGCACTCGGTGCACGACTTGCGGTTCAGCAGCTCCAGGGCCGATTCCGGGGCCGGGGCGGGAGCCGGGGAAGCGGGTTTCAGGAAGCGTGCAGGAATGTCGTCCTCCTCGCCGAAGTACCAGGCTTCAAAACCCTCGACCGGGACGACCACGGCCTTGGCGTTCATGATCGCGTGGCTCACGCCGCAGATGACGGTGCATTCGATGTCGAAGGTCCCCAGCTGCGTCGGAACGAACCAGGTGTAATTCACCTTCCCGGGCACCACGTCCTGCTTGATCCGGAAAGCCGCGATGAAAAACCCGTGGATCACGTCCAGGGAGTGGAGCTCGAGCTTCACCGGCCGGTCGGCCGCCAGCAGCAGGTGGGAGGTGCGCTTCCCGTTGGGATACCGGAAGGACCACGCCCACTGCCTCCCCGTGACCTCGATGACCATGGCGTCGCGCGGGACCTCGCGCATGTAGCTGTAGTTGGTCCACCCGTAGAGGAACATCGTGATGAAAATCAGCGTCGGGATCGCCGTCCAGGCGAACTCCAGCCATCCGTTCCCCTCGATGTCCACTCCCCGTGGGTGGCGCTTCCGGTTGTAGCGGATGACGAACCAGACCAGCGTGGCCGTAATGAAGACGAGGAAGACCGCGCTGAGCACGAGGATGAAGAGAAAAACCGCATCCACCCTTCCCGCGGCGCTTGAGGCTTGTGGAATGAACGGCATGGCTTCACCTGTAGAAGAGATCGGAAAAGAGCAGCCCGATGACCAGGACCAGCAGCCCCAGGGTGACGAAGACCAGCCCCGTCAGCAGCGGTTTTTCATACTTCAGGTGCATGAAATAGTAGAAGATCAGCCCCGCCTTGACCGGCGTGATCACCAGCATGGCCCAGACCGACAGGGAGGGATGAAGCGTCGTGCCCGCCGCGACCAGAGCTCCCGTCAGGCCGAGGAGCACGAGCCAGACGCGGACCAGGGTCCGGTAAGGCATTACGTGGGTTTCCGATCCGGTCCGGTCCATCCTCCCCCCTCAGGCCGCCAGGTAGAACAGGGGCAGCAGAAACACCCAGATCACGTCGACCAGGTGCCAGTAGAGTCCGGCGTTTTCGAGCTTGTGGTATTCCCCGCCCGTGATCCGGTGCCGGAGCACGAGCGCCAGCATGACGGCCAGCAGCACGATGCCGGCCATGACGTGGAGCCCGTGCAGCCCCGTCATGCTGTAGTAGAGCCCGAAGAAGATCTGCTCCCCCTGGGGCCTTCCGGCCAGCAGGGGGGAGTCGGGATAGAAACCCCGGGCGATCTCCCCGCTCCACTCGAAGTACTTGTTGACGAGGAAGAGGACCCCCAAAGCGATCGTGCCGGCGAGGCTCGCCAGGGCCCTGCGCCGCTGCCCCGTCCGGAGTGCCGTGATCGAGGCCGCCATCGTGAGGCTGCTCGTCAGCAGGATGACGGTGTTCGCGACCCCGATCACGGCGTCGAGGTGGCCGCCGGCCTCGTGGAATTCGTTCGGGTACCGCGCCCGGTAGGCGGCATAGAGGATGAAGAGCCCCCCGAAGAGCAGGATCTCGGTGAAGAGAAAGAGCCACATCCCGAACCGGGCGCCTTCGTGGTCCACATGCCCCCCATGGGCCCCCGCGGCCGTGGTCATTCGGAAACCTCCGGGTTGAAGCGGTAGGGGCGCCCCTGGATCTCGGGGATGACGTCGAAATTCTCCGCCGGCGGAGGGGAACCGATGCGCCATTCGAGCGTCACGCCCCCCCACGGGTTGGACTCGGCCCTTTTTCCCCGCAGCAGGGCCACGACCAGGTTGGCGAAGAAAAGCACCAGCCCCGCCGCCAGGATGAAGCTCCCCACGCTCGCGATGACGTGGCCCGTGTGGTACTGCGGCAGGTGGGTGAAATAGCGCCGCGGCATCCCCATGTACCCCAGCACCAGCATGCCGAAATAGAGCAGGTTGAAGCCGACGAAGATGGGGGCCCAGGCGAGGTTCGCCACCCTTTCGTTGTAGGTCCGGCCGAACATCTTGGGGAACCAGTAGAGGAGCGCGGCGAAAAAGGCCACACCCGTCCCCCCGAACATCACGTAATGGAAATGGCCGACGATGAAATAGGTGTCGTGCAGGTGGACGTTCACCGCCAGGGCCCCCTGCATCAGCCCCGTCAGCCCGCCGATGGCGAAGAGAAACACGAAGGTGAGCGCATACAGCATCGGGGGCCGGACCTCGATGGATCCCTTGTAGAGGGTGGAGGTCCAGTTAAAGACCTTGATGGCGCTGGGCACCGCCACGAGAAAGGTGAAGAGGGAGAAGAGGAGGTTGGCCTGTTCCGACATCCCGCTCGTGAACATGTGGTGGCCCCAGACCAGGGAGCCCAGAAAGGCGATGGCCATCGAGGAATAGGCGATGGCTTTGTACCCGAAAACCGTGCGATGGGCGAAGGTCGGGAGGATTTCGGTGATGGCCCCCATCGCGGGCAGAATCATGATGTAGACCGCCGGGTGGGAATAGGTCCAGAACAGGTGCTGGTACAGGATCGGGTCCCCCCCCTTGGCCGGGTCGAACACGCCGATGCCGAACACCCGCTCCGCGATGACGAGCAGGAGCGTGATGCCGACGATGGGGGTGGCCAGGAGCTGGACCCAGGCGGTTCCGTACAGCGACCAGGCGAACAGCGGCATCCGGTGCCACGTCATGCCCGGGGCCCGCAGCCGGTGGATGGTGGTGATGAAATTGAGCCCGGTCAGGATGGAGCTGAACCCCAGCATGAAGACCCCGGTGAGCCCCAGGGTGACGTTCGTGCCGGTGCGGACGCTGAAGGGGACGTAGAACGTCCACCCGGTGTCGGGGGCCCCGTCCCCCGTGAAGAGGGAGACGAACACGATGACGGTGCCGGCGACGAAGGCGTACCACGACATCAGGTTCAGGCGCGGGAAGGAGACGTCCCGGGCTCCGATCATGATGGGGAGGAAGAAGTTCCCGAACACGGCCCCGAGCCCCGGCAGGACGAACATGAAGATCATGATGACGCCGTGGACCGTGAAGAAGGCGTTGTACACCTGCGGCGCAAACAGCGGCGGGTCGAGCACCAGCTGCTCCACCCGCATGAGCACCCCGATGACGACGGCGACGAAGAACAGCCCTGTCATGGTGGCCAGGTACAGAATCCCGATCCTCTTGTGGTCGGTGGAAAAAATCCAGCCCGCAATTCCCCCGCGCCCGCCCGTATCCAGGTAGCTCGACATCTCAGGCCCCTCCGCGGTCATTTTCCGCCCTCATTCAGAGTCTCCGCCCCGGGAAGCGGAGCGCGTCCCCCTCCTGGACCGCCGGAGGACCAGGACGACAAACACCACGACGAGGAGGAGGATGAGGCCCCCCGCCAGGCGCGTCACGCTCAGGACATAGGTCCGCCCCTCGGGATCGTAGGTGTAGCAGAAAGCCAGCACCCGGGAAATGGTCGGGCGCACCCGCCCGCCGGCCGCCTCCTTTATGGCCATCTCCACGTCCGCCGGGACATAACTGGTGCCGTAGATATAGCGGCTGATGATCCCATCGGGCGTCAGCAGGATGATGGCGCCCGGGTGGGCGAACATCTCCCCCTGCCGCAGGTAGCGGTAGCCGGTCGAATCGGCCACCTTCCGGGTGTTTTCGCCCGTTCCGGTCAGGAAGCGCCAGGCTCCCGGGGGGAAAGGGCGGCGCATCCGGTTCAGGTAGTTGGCCTTCTTCTCGCGCGCCAGCACGGGGGTATCGGCGGGGTCGAAGCTGACAGCGACGATGTCGTAGTCCTTTCCCGGCTCCGCCTCGAGCCGGTTCACCACGCTGACCATGTTGTTGAGCATCGTGGGACAGATCCCGGGACAGCTGAAATAGTTGAAGATCAGGATCACCGGCCGCTCGTCGAATTGCCCGAGCGTGACCTCCGCGCCGCTTTCGTCCCGGAGCGGCACATCCAGGGCGACACGCGCGCCCAGCCGCTCGTCGATGCCGACCTCGGCCCTTTCCTTCATCTGACCGCTGCCGGCGGGGACGAGCCCCGCGAGCGGCACCAGAAGCGACACCAGCATCCATATTTTTCGCATTCCCGTTCCCCCCTCCCGCATTATTTCACAGCCACCGGCCTGCGCGCGACCAAACGCAGCAGTTCCCGGTGGAGCCGCTCCCACTCCTCCGGCGTCAGCGTGGCCGCGCGGGGTGAAAATCCGTTGCCCGGGATCCCGGGGAGCAGAAACGTCGCGAGATCGGCCTCGCTCGGCCGCCACCGGTCGGACCGCGCGAGAACCAGGGAAGCCCGGGAGGGGTCGGCCACCACCCGCCCGAGGATCTCCGACCCCGAAAGCTCGAGCGGGGGACCCCCGCCGTCCGCGGCCGCGTTTTCGTCCGCCAGCCGCGCCATCGCCATGCTCACCGGGATCCGGTTCGGCACCCGCTCCCCCGCCGAGGCGAGCGCGTCCCGGAGCGCCGCGACCGCACCGGCGTCGGCCGATTCGGCCTCCGGGGGGCCGAGCGCCAGGACATGGTGCGCAAGGGCCATGCGGTCCTTCCGTGAGAGGAAGTCGTAGGGCGTCATCGACGTCTTCGGGATCCCCTCGTCCAGCGTCCGGAAAAGACCCGGAAGATGGCGGCCGTGGACCCATCCTTCCGGCCCCGCGAGGTTGCGCGGCCGCGGGTTCATCGTTCCCGCGGCCGGCCCGTCCCCCTCCCCGCGCGGGCCGTGGCAGGTGACGCAGTGGACGGCGTAGAGTTCCTCCCCGCGCGCGCGCAGTTCGGGCGTCGGCTCCATCAGGGAGTCGGGATCGACGGGGGGGATGTCCCTCCCCCGGGCCGGGGGGAATTCGGTGGGATCGAGCCAGCCCGAATTTCCCGTCACCGGGCGCACCGCCGCCTCGGCCTCGGGGCGGGAGGCGTTGCGCATCCCGGGCACCACGAGGATGGCGAAGAGCGCGGCCACCGACAGCCCCGCCAGCACGACGGCCAGGGCCGCGAGCAGCCGCCGGAGTTCCTCCCGGTCCAGGTATCGTTCGATCATAGCCGGAACTCCAGGCCCTCGCGCAGGAAGGGGTCGCCGACCGGCATCGCCTCGCCTCGGTCCATCAGGCGGCGCACCCACCAGATCCCCCCGGAGAGAAAGAGCAGGGCGAAGGACAGTTCGGGCCAGCCGAACAGGGGCCCCCCCGCTACGGAGGGGAAGAGCATCCAGTATAGATCCAGCCAGTGCATGGCCAGCATGAGGAGCGCAACCCCGAAAAGGAGCCGGGGACGGCTCTTGGCGTCACGCGGGATCAGGATCAGAAACGGCACCAGGAAATGGAGCAGCGCCAGGGCCAGCAGGATCCCCCCCCAGGCGCCGTGGAGGCGTTCCCCGTACCAGAAGACCTCCTCGGGGATATTGGCATACCACATGAGCAGGTACTGCGCGAAGCCGATGTAGGCCCAGAACACCGTGAAGGCGAAGAGGAACCCGCCGAGATTATGAAGGTGGTCGGGCCCGACGCCGTCGAGCCGCCCCGCGTCCCTCAGGTGAAGGGTGAAGAGGGTGGTGGCCGCCAGCCCGGCGAGGAAGGCGCCGGCGAAGACATACACCCCGAAGATGTCGCTGTACCACACCGGCTCGAGGCTCGAGATCCAGTCGAAGGCCGTCACCGTGACGGTGAGCCCCAGGATCACCATGAAGAGGGGGGCGAAGCGGCGGGCGCGGCGGTTGAACCGGGGGTCCCCCGTCTGGTCCTGACGCCGCGACCCGCCCACCAGGACCACGTAGGAGACCGTCCAGAGGAGGACGCAGGCCGCGGCCCGGAGGGCGAAAAAGGGCTCGTTGAGCCACCCCGCCTTTGCTGCGACCAGCGGATCGCGGAGCCCCTCGGCCGACGTCCAGGGGTAGAGGGTCCCGAGCGACAGAAGGCCCACGAGCGCCGCCGCCCCCATCGGCGGGACCAGGCCCGCGATCGTCTCCGGCACCCGCCGCAGCGGCACGCTCCAGCGCGCCCCCACCACGTGCTCCAGGGCCACCAGGAAGAGGCTGCCGAGCCCCGTCGTGAGCAGGAACAGGAACCAGAGGACCCAGTTGATCCAGAACCGCTCCCGCTCGCAGAGGAAGAAGGCCGCGGCCACCCCCGCGAGCCCCAGGGCGCCTGCAAGCATCGTCACCTGCCTGGAGTTTCCTCTCACCGCGCCCCCCCCTGGAAATCGGTGTCGAGCGCGTCGAGCGCCCGCTCGAGCACCCGGACATAGTGCACCGCCGCCCAGCGCTCCTCCTCGGTGAGATCGGACGAGTAGGGGGGCATGGCGTTTTTGCCGGATACGATGACATGATAGATCGCGCCGTCGGAGAGTTCGCGCCCGGCACCGGCCGTGAGATGGGTCGGCCGGGCCCCGTAGGCGTCCGTGAGGGAACCCTCCCCGTTCCCCAGGAGGCCGTGGCATACGGCGCAGTGGGTGTCATAGGCCGCGCGCCCCCGCCGGAATACCGCGGCGCTCCCCGGCAGCGGGTTCACCAGGCCCTCGGAGGCCTCCGCGTTCGGGAGCGGCCGGGGGGGCGCCCCCTGGCTGACGGTGCCCGCCACCGGGGGCCGCATGCCGGAACCGTCCGCGAAAAACGAGCTCCCCGACTGCGGGTCGAGCCGCGGCTGATCGAGCATGTGCGCCATGGGGATCAGGCGGGGAAAGAGCTTGATCCCCCAGTAGGTCGTTCCCGCCGCGGCGAGGCACGCCAGGAGGATCGCGCCGAGCGCGGCCGCCAGGAGTTTCGGGGAAGCGGGGCCGGGCGCGGGAGGGCGCTCCACCACCTCGATCGCCGCGGCCCCCGCGTCCTCGAGGAGGAGGGCGAGCGCTTCCGGGTCGAGCGGTTCCCCGGCCGATTCCACCGCCAGGCCGAACCGGTCCCGGGTCAGGAGCGCCATGGACCTCGAGCGGAGCATGGGGTGCCGGAGGGCGGGCAGGCGGTTGAGCAGCAGCAGCATCCCGAGCCCGGCGGTGAGGGCGGCGAACAGGACGGTGATCTCGAAAAGGATCGGGACGAAGGCTTCCCAGGAAACCACCGGCTTGCCCGCCGTCACCAGCGGGTAGTCCCACCCGCTGGTCCACAGTTCGAGCACCAGGGCCGAAAGCGCCCCGACGAGGCCCATGACGAACACCATCCCCCCGATCGGGGATTTCCGGTAGCCCAGCGCCCGGTCGAGTCCATGCACGGGGTAGGGGGTGTAGGCCTCCAGGCGGTGGCCCGTCCTCCCCTTCACCTTCCCGATCGCCTCGAGGAGCGCGTCGGGGGTGTCAAACACTCCCAGGACCGAGAAAGGACCCTGCGCGGGATTCATCGCTCCCCCTTTCCGGAACGGGGCTGGGCCCCCGGGAGGACCATTTTCATCTCCGTGGTGGCGATCACGGGGAGCACCCGGGCAAACAGCAGCACCAGGGAGAAGAAGAGGCCGAACGACCCGAGCAGGATGCCGTAGTCCACCAGCGTCGGGCGGTAGACGTGCCACGAGGAGGAGAGGAAGTCCTGGTGCAGGGAGCTGACGATGATGACGAAGCGCTCGAACCACATCCCGACGGTCACCGCCAGGGAGACAAAGACCATCCCCGCGATGTTGCGCCGGAACCAGCGCAGCCAGAGCAGCTGCGGGATGACGACGTTGCAGACGATGGTGATCCAGCCCGCCAGCCCGTAGGTCCCCCCTATGTACTGCCGGAAGGTGTGATGGATGCTCGGGTTCATACTGTACCAGGCGGTGAACCCCTCGAGGAGATAGGCGTACCCCATCAGGCAGGAGCAGGCCAGGATCACGCGGTTCATCATGTCGAGGTGGTAGGCGGTGATGAGGTGCTCGAGGTGCATGGTGGAGCGCACCACGACCATGGCCATGACCACCATGGCGAAGCCGGCGAAGACGGCGCCCGCCACGAAATAGGGGGGGAAGATGGTCATGTGCCAGCCCGGCACCAGCGAGACCGCGAAATCGAAGGAGACCACGCTGTGCACGGACAGGACCAGGCCGGTGGCCAGGCCGGCGATGACGAGGTAGGCCCGCTCGTAATGGTGCCAGTGCGAGGAGGCCGCGCGCCAGCCGAGGGAAAGGACGGAATAGACGAAGCGGCGGGCCCCGGGCGGGGTCCGGTCCCGGAGCGAGGCCAGGTCGGGGATGAGGCCGATGTACCAGAAGAGGAGGGAGATGAGGAAGTAGGTGTTGACGGCGAAAACGTCCCAGAGGAGGGGGGAGCGGAAGTTGGGCCACATCCCGCGCTGGTTGGGATAGGGGGCGAGCCAGAAGGCGAGCCACGGCCGCCCCACGTGGATGAGGGGGAAGAGCGTGGCGCAGATCACCGCGAAGATCGTCATCGCCTCGGCGAAGCGCGAAATCGAGTTGCGCCAGCGGGCGCGGAAGAGGAGGAGGATGGCCGAGATCAGGGTGCCGGCGTGGCCGATCCCGACCCAGAACACGAAGTTGATGATGTCGAACGCCCAGGCGACCGGGATGTTGTTCCCCCAGACCCCGATCCCGGTGGCGATCGTGTAGAGGATGAGGACGATCCCCAGAAGCGCCGCGGTCGAGGTGA
Source organism: Acidobacteriota bacterium (assembly GCA_016934555.1). GTDB lineage: Bacteria > Acidobacteriota > UBA6911 > UBA6911 > UBA6911 > UBA6911. The sequence continues at coordinate 50,124 of JAFGSS010000018.1, forward strand.
CGCCGAAGGCAATGAACCAGGCGAGCGGGGGGCGCCGGCCCACGGGGGTGAGCAGCTGGTCGTCGAGGTCCCCGATGCGGACCGGCCCCTGGAGCACCGGGGGGGGCCTGAGGGACTCCAGGATCGACGCGCGCGCGGCCGCTGCCGGTCCCGTCATGATTCCCCCTTCCCGGCGGTGGGGATCGGATCCGGGTTGACCAAATCCGCCAGGTAGGTCACCTTGGGCCCGATCCCCAGGTCCTCGAGCAAATGGTAGCCGCGCTCGGACGCCGCGAGGCGGGAGACCCGGCTGGCGGGATCGTTGAGGTCGCCGAACACGATGGCGGAGGCGGGGCACGCGGCGGCGCAGGCGGGAAGGATGTCGCCGTCGGCCAGGGGGCGCCCCTCCCCCTTCGCCCGCTGTTTCGCCTCCTGGATCCGCTGCACGCAGAAGGTGCATTTTTCCATCACCCCCCGGGGACGGACCGTGACCTCCGGGTTGTGCACCAGGGTTTCCGGCTCCCTCTTCATCGAGGTGTAGTCGAAGAAGTTGAAGCGCCGGACCTTGAAGGGGCAATTGTTGGAACAGTAGCGCGTCCCCACGCACCGGTTGTACGCCATCTGGTTCAGCCCGTCGGGACTGTGGGTCGTCGCGTTGACGGGACAGACGATCTCGCAGGGAGCGTTTTCGCACTGCTGGCACAACATCGGCTGGTGGAGCACCCGGGGGGCTTTCGGGTCCCCCTGGTAGTAGCGGTCGACGCGCAGCCACTGCATGTCCCGGCCGAGCGCCACCTGCTCCGGGCCGACCACCGGGACGTTGTTTTCGCTCTGGCAGGCGACGACGCAGGCGCTGCAGCCGACGCAGGCGGAAAGATCGATCGCCATGCCCCACTTCTGTCCCGGGTAGTCGCGCTTCGGGATCAGCGACGCCGTGGCATGGGCTTCCGGGTGGTGTCCCGCCCGGCCCGCCCCGGCGGCGAATTCGGCCAGGGTCCACGACTGCACCGGGCGCCGCGGTTCCATGCGCGGGTGCGTCTGCCTGCGGACGACGGCGCCCCTTTTCCCCTTCCCCGCCGGGAGGATGCGGATCCCGGGGACCAGGCAGGGGGACCCGGACCGGGAATCGGCCAGGCGGAACGCGTTGACCCCGATCCCTGCGGCCACGCTCCCCGTGCGCCGGCCGTAGCCCAGGGCGATGGAGGCTACCCCCGGGGCCTGCCCCGGCTGGACGATGACCGGGGCCTCGAGCGCGGCGCCGCCCGCGGAGAGCTCCACGAGCGCCCCCTCCTCGAGCCGAAGCCGGTCCGCGTCCTCGGGGGAGAGGAGGAGCGGATTTCCCCAGGTCACCTTGGTGACCGGGTCGGGCAGTTCCTGCAGCCAGCCGTTGTTGCCGTAGCGGCCGTCGTACACCCCCGTCCCCGGGGAAAGGACCAGTTCCAGTTCCTCCCCGCCGTCCGGGAG